>DAIBTC010000269.1 GCA_027415345.1 Nitrospirota bacterium | reverse complement strand
CGCATATTCCTCGACGAGCTGCGCCTGCGCATGGGGCTCCAGCACCACCAGGCAGCGCATATGGAGTGCCGCAGGTGTGTTGCCCGCCGCAGGCGTGCCCACCGCAGGCGTATTGCCCGCCGCAGGCGTGCCCACCGCAGGTGCCGCAGGCGGACGTGTCGCGACATGCAGCACGTGGATCGGCTTCTCGAGTACCCCCTTCACATGGATCCAGGCGCAGTCGGTGAAATCCCGGGTGTTGAGCTGCGCGAATGCCTCATCCTGCAGGCTTTTGCCGAAATGCGCGTGCAATGCCGCATCTTCCAGTCCCAGCGGCGCAATCCTGAGGCCATCGTCTTCCGGCAGGTCCGACAGGGCTCTGGAAAAACATCCGTCGACGAACACGATGCGGTGCGATTGCGCAATCGCCTGCGCATCGATATCGGGCACGCCTGCACCTGCGGTGGGCACGCCTGCGGCGGGCAATACACTGCGGCACCTGCGGGGGCAACACCTGCGGCACCTGCGGTGGGCAATCACCTGCTGCGGGCTTCTGCCCGTAAAGGGCGGACAGGTCGATCAGGCGCCAGGCATCGTGCTTCGGCCCGGGAAGACCCAGTTCCGCTGCCCTCGCCCCGGCTTCCTCGCGCACGCGTTCCGACC
>DAIBTC010000268.1 GCA_027415345.1 Nitrospirota bacterium | reverse complement strand
ACCGACGTCTGGACCAGCATGGGTTACGAAGACGAGGCCGAAGAGCGCATCCAGGATTTCGCCGATTTCAGGGTGGATCGGGAAATGATGGCGCTCGCCAAGCCGGATGCGCTTTTCATGCATTGCCTGCCCGTTCACCGCGGCCAGGAGGTCGAAGCCGAAGTGATCGACGGCCCCCAGAGCGTGGTCTGGGATGAAGCCGAAAACAGGCTGCATACGCAAAAGGCGCTCATCGAATACCTGCTTCTCGGAAAAATCAACAAATAAACTTCTCCTGGAATGAACCCATATGCCTGAAATCAAGAAAGTCGTCCTGGCCTACTCGGGGGGACTCGACACCTCGGTGATCCTGAAATGGCTTCAGGATACCTATCATTGCGAAATCGTCACCTTCACCGCCGACATCGGGCAGGGCGAAGAACTGGAGCCTGCGAGAGCCAAGGCAACCTCCCTCGGGGTCAGGGAAATCTTCATCGACGACCTGAGGGAAGAGTTCGTGCGCGACTTCGTCTTCCCGATGTTCAGGGCGAACGCAATCTACGAAGGCGAATACCTGCTGGGAACCAGCATCGCAAGGCCACTCATTGCCAAGCGCCAAATCGAAATCGCCAATTTGACCGGAGCGGATGCGGTGAGCAACGGCGCAACCGGCAAGGGCAA
>DAIBTC010000267.1 GCA_027415345.1 Nitrospirota bacterium | reverse complement strand
GAACTCGTCAAAGATTTCCGTTGTGCCAACATAAACTTTTTCCGGTTCGTTTTTGCGAATCCAATCCAGAATTTCTTGTGCGCCCGGCTTGTCGAGATGACGGGTCACCTCAAATCTCACCATGTCCGGGATGATCACGCGCAATCCCGGTAAAAGCAATGTGTCAAGTGCTCCTGCCACGGAAAGAGTCACCAGTGGGCCGGCATCTGTGACTATGATGGTCGCTTTCGGGGGCTCAGGACTCCCTGAATTCATCAGAAAACCTCATTTGCCAGTTTTTTCTGGGCTTCGGTCCATTTCGGTTCAATGGTCGGGTAAGGAAGATTCCTTTTTCCAAGGCCTTCCAGGATGTCCCCCCACCACCATTCCTCGCCTGTTGCCTCCTCAAATTCCAGGCGATTGATTTTTCCTGCAGAGAATTGGCGAAAGTACCCGTCAAGCAGGCTCTCCTCGTTAGCGGAATGGCGAAGGGCCTGTTTTCGTCGAGTCATCACGGTCTCCTGTTTCCCAAAAAGTCACCAATATCGAAACCCTTTCCTGACCAGAATGGCGAAGGTATTTCAGTCGGAATGTATAGGCTAAGTTTATAGAGCCAATGACAAAAGGTCAATCATCGAGTTGAGGAGTGCATGAAAGGACAAAAGCGGTCGAGAAAGGGAAAA
>DAIBTC010000266.1:384-665 GCA_027415345.1 Nitrospirota bacterium | reverse complement strand
CGTCGCCCTGCCGCTGGGAATACTGGCCGCCATCCTCATCATGTGGGCCATGGGTGTCCCCGCCAACATCATGTCCCTGGGCGGCATCGCCATCGCCATCGGCGTGATGATGGATGCCCCCGTGGTCATGATCGAAAACATGCACAAGCACCTGGAGCAAACCCCCGGTGTCGATCCCTGGGCGGCGGCGATGGCGGCGGCGGAGGAGGTCGGTCCGGCACTGTTTTTCTCGCTGATCATCATCGCCGTTTCCTTCCTGCCGGTGTTCGCCCTGGGCGGCG
>DAIBTC010000266.1:0-374 GCA_027415345.1 Nitrospirota bacterium | reverse complement strand
CACCAAGACCTTTTCCGTGGCCGCCGCCGCCATCCTTTCCATAACCGTGGTGCCCATTCTCATGGCATGGTTCATCCGCGGCCGCATCCGCCCTGAAAACAAAAACCCCCTGAATCGGGTCCTGGCTTTTCTCTACCGACCGGTCATCCACGGTGTCCTGCGCGCCCCCTGGATCATTTTGGTCCTCGCCCTGCTGCTCACGGCCACCCTCTACTACCCCTGGAACCGCCTGGGGTCGGAATTTATGCCGCCGCTGAACGAGGGGACGCTGCTCTATATGCCGGTCACTCAGGACCCGGCAGTTTCCATCGGCGAGGCCGCCACGCTCCTGCAGCAGACGGACCGCATCCTCAAGACCTTCCCCGAAGTGAAAA
>DAIBTC010000265.1 GCA_027415345.1 Nitrospirota bacterium | reverse complement strand
CTCCGTGAATGTGATCTTGTAAGTTACAGGAAAGACTACCAGGAGGTTAAGTGGCGCCCCTGTTACGTTGAATTCCTGTCTCGGTGCTAAAATGTTACCAAAATAGCCGGAATAATTATACGTTCCATTCGGGAGATAGGCTATCATTGAGGACGCGGAGGAGGTATCATAATAATACACACTGTAATTGGAAGTATATGCATGAATAGTCCAGTCCACTCCCGCAGGAAGGTTCTCCTCCGTGAATGTGATCTTGTAAGTTACAGGAAAGACTACCTGGAGGTTAAGTGGCGCGCCTGTTACATTGAATTCCTTTGGCTTTATTTTAACTCCATTAAAGCTTCCACTGTAATTATACGTTCCATTCGGGAGATAGGCTATCATTGACGATTTAGATGAGAAATTTGAATAACTAACACTATAATTGTAGTTGAATGCTCTAGTATTCCAGTAAGCACCCACGGGAAGGTTCTTTTCAGTGAATGTGATCTTGTAAGTTACAGGAAAGACTACCAGGAGGTTAAGTGGCGCGCCTGTTACATTGAATTCCTTTGACTTTATTGTAATTCCATTAAAGTTTCCACTGTAATTATACGTTCCATTCGGGAGATAGGCTATCATTGATGAAGTGGAGGAGGTGTTATAATAATTGACACTATAATTGTAA
>DAIBTC010000264.1 GCA_027415345.1 Nitrospirota bacterium | reverse complement strand
AAGGGAGCTGTTCGGCAAGGCTTCAAATCTATGCTGTTCCATCAGTTCTAATCCGATGCTCCTCGATCCATGACGACATTCTTTTCTGAGTTTCACAAAAACCGGACAACTCTACTTGCTACAAACACTGCCACTTGATTCTTTTTCCAATCTGGACTATGATTCTCGAGCTTTTCGATGAAACAATTCGGTAATGCGGGATGAGTGTCCTTAGTTTATATCATGGGGCCGTAGTTCAGCTGGTTAGAACGCTGGCCTGTCACGCCAGAGGTCGCGGGTTCGAGCCCCGTCGGCCCCGCCATTACCAATCGATCGCTTTCAATCTTAAGGTTTGTTCTGTGAACTCTTCCCAAATTCTATCTTCCTGTTTAACCTCCCCGGTTCGAGATTGCTCGGCCATATTTTTTGACAAATTAACTCATTGGTTCAGGCGACTGCCCCAATCTAAGACCACATGGATTCCCGTGATGAGAATCCTTCCAGAAAGAGTGATATGAGCCTTTTCTCCTTTTTGTCAAATGTCAGTCTCATGGCAGAACTCGTTCTTGGGTTACTTCTTTTTCTATCGGCTGTCAGTTGGGGGATTGTTTTTTTCAAATATTACATCCTGGGAAAAGAAGCCAAGGAAAGTGTTGCCTTTATTAAATCCTTCAAAAGAAGCGAACGGTTCTCAAGG
>DAIBTC010000263.1 GCA_027415345.1 Nitrospirota bacterium | reverse complement strand
AAGAACAGCTCCAGCCGTCCGCCGGCCTGCGGCCCGGCCGAAGCGGCCATAGCGCCGGCGGCATAAGCGCCGCCGGTCCCGAGGCTGACAAGCATAGCAAGGGCGAATCTTTTTAGGTTTTTCATAATGTTTCCTTTTTCAACGAAACGGAGAATACTGATTTTTTCCCTTCAACCATAGCTGTGCAGGCCCGACATCAGGTAGTTGACGCCGAAATAGGTGAACATGACCAGCACGAAGCCCCAGAGCATGAGGCCGGCGAATTTCTTCTCCCTCCAGCCCCTGGTCCTTCTCAAATGGATCGCCACGGCGTAGTAAAGCCAGGTGATGAGGGACCAGGTTTCCTTGGGGTCCCAGGACCAGTAGGTGCCCCAGGCCGAATTAGCCCAGACCGCCCCGGTGATGATGCCCAGCGTTAGCAGCCAGAAACCCACCAAGCAGGCCCTGTAGACCAGCGATTCCAGACTTTTTTTCCTCTCGTCCTGCGCGCTCATGAAAGAAAAAACCGCGGCGCCGAGGAAGGAGAGCAGCAGCGCGCCGTAGCCGGTCATGACGGTGCTGACATGGATAAGCAGCCAGTTGGACTGCAGGGCCGGAACTAGCGGCGAGATGTCAGAAGCCAGGAAGGAGGCTCCGCCCATGCTCAGCAGGGCCACCGCGGCCGTCCAGGGGGCCAGCCATTCCA
>DAIBTC010000262.1 GCA_027415345.1 Nitrospirota bacterium | reverse complement strand
ACGGTGGCTGTCCTGCCCGAGGCTCCGGAGGGCCCGGGGCGGATCGAGATCCCGAGCCAGGAGCTCCGCATCGACACGTTCCGTGCCTCCGGGGCCGGAGGACAACATGTCAACAAGACCGAATCTGCCGTCCGTCTCACCCATCTCCCGACCGGGCTCGTCGTGGAGTGCCAGGACGAACGATCCCAGCACAAGAACCGCGCCCGTGCCCTCTCGCTGCTCACAGCCCGCCTCACGGCCCTCCGGCAGGCCGAGGAAACCCAGCGGGTCCATGCGCAGAGACGGGACATGATCGGCAGCGGGCTACGCGCCGAAAAGATCCGTACCTACAACTTCCCCCAGAACCGGGTGACCGACCACCGCATCGGCCTCAGCCTCCACTCGCTCGAATCCCTGCTTGAGGGCGATCTCGACCCCCTCGTCACTGCGCTGCGCGCGGCCCAGGTCCGCTCAGCCGGGGCGGGAGAGGGTTCCGGCTGAGGGAGTGGCCCCTGCACGCCGGGTCTTGAGATCCCGATAGAGCACCCACAGGTTCGTGATCACATAAAGGACGGCCAGCCCTTCGAGCAGGGGCCCCACGCCCCACTGGTACCAGGCCGGGAGACGGGCCAGGTGCCGGACCCCCTTCATCCAGTGCGCGAACTCCTGTAACCCGCGTTCCACTCCACCCATCGAGGAGCCCACCGAAC
>DAIBTC010000261.1 GCA_027415345.1 Nitrospirota bacterium | reverse complement strand
GATTGCCCCCCTTAGGCTGGCCTTTCTTCTCGCCGCCTTTCAGGGGATGAGCCTGCCCGTCGTGGGAGGGCTTCTGGGAGAATGGCGCCTGATCGAAGGGATCTTCGAACAGTCCCCCGCTTTGGGAGTCGGCGTCCTGATCGGTCTCTTCCTGACCTTTGCACTGGCGCTTGCCTCCCTGCGGCGCTACTTCTCGTCCGTTCCGCCGCCGCTCTCCCGCGGGGATCGCGAAGTCGTCAAAGGGCTCTGGCCAGGCGAGCTCTGGGCTTTTGGAGCCGCCTCATTCTTTCTTCTCGTCACGGATCTTGCCGGAACCCTGGGCTGGTTCGGCGGGGCGCGCCTGTGAAGAACGCACTCTCCTCCGCCCCCCGCGCGGGAAAATGGGACCTCTCCGCCATCTCCGACGGACAGAGGATCGGTCTCAGGTCCCATGTGGAGCTGGCCTCCGAGTCGCTCTCCTTCGTCTACCGGATGACGACCTTTATCCACCACAATCCTCTCCACGAGTTTGAGGAGCTGCCCTTCTTCGAGGCGATCCGTAAGGCCTCGGCCCTTCTGGGGGGACGGATCTCTCTCGACTCCGACGACTGGCGCGAGCTGTACTTTCGGGGAAGGATCGGCCGGGAGACCCTGCACTCCATCCTCCGGTCGGAGGTCTCCGGGATCGGGGCGGTGGGAGAGGCCGGAGGAC
>DAIBTC010000260.1 GCA_027415345.1 Nitrospirota bacterium | reverse complement strand
AATCGTCGACTCACACCTGGATCTCGCTATGTGCGCCCTCGACTGGAACCGCGACCTGCGCCTGAGCGCGCTGGAGATGCGCCGGCTCGAGTCCAGCATCGACAACAAGAAGGGCCGGGGGACCGGATCTGTCGGGCTTCCGGACCCTGGGACAGCTGACCGCCTCTTTTGACCTGGCCGACACGGAGTACGACCTGACCCAGGGATCGGGGTCGAATCCCGCCAACCCCTTCTACTACAGCACCCAGGGGCTCCAGAACTACATGACGGCCAACGGCCAGCTCTCCTATGCCGTCACTCCCGTCTGGTCGGTGACCCTCGGGACGGTGGACCAGCAATATATCGGGGGAGGAACACTCGACCCCATGCTCCAGGCGACCCTGGGCGGGGTCGCCAACGTGATGGCCCTCCCCACCGCCTCCCTCTTCGGAAACGACCTCTATGTGGGAACCCTGACGCTGACCCGCACCGACGCGGTCCGGACGACCTCCTTCGCCTCCTCGCTCTTCTTCGACGCGGGCCAGGTGACGGGGATCGGAACGAACTACTCCGCCCTGGGGCCGGGGGTGGAGGAGAGCGTCTCCGTGCAGCACTGGTTCGCCCGGGGCGATCTCGCTTTTCCGGTGGGAGCGCTTCCCACCCAGATCCTCGGACAGAACATCCCGGCCATGGCCGGCGGCAATATCGGCCAGGGAGGACTCCCGTTCC
>DAIBTC010000025.1 GCA_027415345.1 Nitrospirota bacterium | reverse complement strand
ATGGCCGTCGGGAAGGTGTCGTTGGAAGACTGGCTCCGGTTCACATCGTCGTTGGGATGAACCGGTTTCTTCGACCCCCGTTCCCCTCCGGCAAGTTCGATGGCCCGGTTCGCAATCACTTCGTTGGCATTCATGTTGGTCTGGGTCCCGGAGCCCGTCTGCCAGATCCTTAAGGGAAACTCGCCGTCGAACCGGCCCTCGATCACCTCCTGGGCCGCCCGGACGATTAGGTCCGCCTTCTCTTTTGGCATAAGTCCCAGGTCCTGGTTGGCCAGCGCGCAGGCTTTCTTCAGGACCCCGAAGGCCCGGATGACAGGCACAGGCATGCGGTCTTCCCCAATGGCAAAATAGATGAGGGAGCGGGCGGTCTGGGCCCCCCAGTATCGCTCTGCCGGGACGGGGATGGTCCCCATGCTGTCCGACTCCATCCGTGTTTTCTCTTCCATGTGCTGATCCGACATCGTTCCACATCCTCCTTGAATGATTGTGCCCGGGGTTCCCTCGCGGGGCCAATTCCGGAGCCCGGGGCCGTGGGAGATCCGGTCGCACGTCCCGGGGCCCTTGGCCTTCCTCCCGGTCTTGAAAAATCCCTTGGCACCGACAGAGAAAATCAGTAGAATGGTTTAGTTTTCCTGATGTGCCTCTTCGTGCCGAAGTGGTGGAATGGTAGACACGCTAGGTTCAGGGTCTAGTGATCGCAAGGTCGTGCGGGTTCGAGTCCCGCCTTCGGCACCACCTTCCCTTGCTCTTTCCCGCCACTTTTCAACCCCCTTTCGGTCCGGATCCCTCCCCCTCGAGAATTTCCGGGAACCGCTGCCTGAAACGGGGACCAAAACAATAGAAATCGGGATTCTCGAGCTCCGGTTTGTTATAAAGGAGAGGCCGGCCTGTGGGGATTTCGACGACGTCTCCTCCGACGCCTTCGACAATAGCCTGCCCCGCCGCCGTATCCCATTCCATCGTGGTTCCGTAGCGGGGATAAAAGTCGGCCTGGCCCTCGGCGATCCGGCAGAACTTTATGGCGCTTCCGACCGAGAGGATCTGGAAATGCTCTTTTTTTGAGAGCGCTACCCTGAGTCCCGGCGTAATCTCTGAATGGTGGGATGCACTCCCCAGCAAAACCCAGGGCCGCCGCTCCTTCTCCGCCCCCTCCCCTTCGGGATCGAGGCGATCGCAGACTGAAAGAACGGCCTCCCTTTCTTTTCCAGGGGTCTCGTCGATTTTTGAACCCGCAAGACGGTAACTTCCGAACCCTTTTCCGCCGAAATAGATCCGGTCCTCAACGGGAATATAGATCAGACCGAAAACCGGGACCCTGTCTGCCACCAGAGCCACACTGATGCAGAAGTCTCCCGACCTCCGGACGAACTCCCGGGTCCCATCGAGAGGATCGATCGACCAGAACACGTTCCAGGATTTCCTTTCAGGAAAAGGGATCTCCATTCCCTCCTCAGAAAGGACAGGGACCGGAAGGATCTCGGGAAGGGTCTTCGCGAGCAGATCGTGGGATTCGCTGTCGGCAAGGGT
Organism: Nitrospirota bacterium; assembly: GCA_027415345.1. Taxonomy (GTDB): domain Bacteria; phylum Nitrospirota; class Leptospirillia; order Leptospirillales; family Leptospirillaceae; genus UBA4572. The sequence continues at coordinate 15,835 of DAIBTC010000025.1, read as the reverse complement.
CAGTGGCGAGTCGTCAGATTTCAGGACAACCCTGAAATCCTCCCGGTACACAGAAAGGACTTTTTTTCCGGCCTCCCGAAGAAGCCGGAGAAGAGTTCCAAGATCCGCAGAAAGACTAGTGATGCAAGAGGCTCTGTCCACACCTGTCCCAGCAATTCAAAAGAAGAACCTCCATCCGGCAACCGGCCGCATCCTCGATGGTCCCCCGGACCGGAGAAGCCTCCCGGTTCCCGTCGAACGTCCCTCCATCATACTCCAGTTTGGCTCCAACACGAAAAATTCCCCGAAGAAACCACACCACCTCCGTGACAGAAATCACATATTTTTTTGATGATCTTAATAATTATTTCAGGTTTTATCTGGTAATATTCTTCCGTTAACCGGCCATCCCACCGGGATGGCCCTGGATAAGACACGCGAATCAAGGAGATCCCGATGCAATTTATCCTTCCTTCCCGACTCCAGAGAGCCATGAAGCGGAGGTCTACCCTTCTTTCGGCGGCCGCTTTTTCCGCACTTCTTCTGATCACCTCCTGCGGGGGGGGATCGAGCGGAGGCGGAGGCGCCACCGCCATAACCGGGCAGGCGATCGACGCCCCCCTTTCGAACGCCGCCATCGTCTTCACCTTAAACGCCCCCGAAAACCAGCCCAATGCCCAGGTGCTGGGGACCACCACAGCCGACAGCAACGGAAACTTCACCCTCAATATCTCCTTCCCGAATACCCAAGCTCCCGTCTTTGCCAATGCCCAGACCGGCACGACCCTTCTGTCGAGCTATCTGGGTTCCTCCAGTACTCTGGCCTCCCTCTCCACTCTCTCCACCACCAGCCTTCCCAACCTCGCCATAAGTCAGGTCACTACGGCCGCCCTTGCCATTCTGGCAGCGACCAACCAGCTCTCCACGCTCACCCCCACCGCCTACGCCACCCTTCTTTCAAATCACCGGAGCGACATCGTGGCCGCCGCGGCCGGAATCATGGCCGTCGTTGACGCCGGGTGCCCGCTTCCCTCCGGGGACACCGATACCTTCGAGATGGCCAAGGCCATGGTTTCGAACACCAGCGCGGTCTCCTCCTCGTCCTCCACCGCCACCCTCTCCAATGTCTCGACCACTCTGGGATCGTCCTGCAATTCCACAATTCTCCAGAACCTCCTCCAGGCCATCTCGGCCTCCCAGACCTGGGCTCCCGAGCTTGACATGGGGGATGTGGTGGAAAACATCCAACCGGTCGTTCCCGCCGGAAATTACCACCTCCAGGGACTTCTGGCCGACACCGGGATCTCCATCAACAATCCAGAAAATTCAGGGACTGCCCCATCACCCTCAGCCTTTGACGACACGCAGGTGACGGTCTCCGGAAACGGCGCCATCTCCTCCTCGGACGGCCATGTGACCGGACAGATATACGGAAACTATCTGACCCTCTCTCTCACCACCGGCGGAACCACGGACAGCTTTTCGGGAAAAATCGGACTTCTGCCTTCGGGCTTTCTGGCAGGGACCGCAGGAGAGGGCTTTAGCCTCCGGAGCGGCGGTCAGGACGGAGCCGGGAACTTCGTCAAGTTTGATGCCGTCCTGGTCCCGCAGGGAGCCACGCCCTCCTGGACCGGGATTACCGGAACATCCGAGGACGGAACAAGTTGCCCGTCCGGCCAGATCGGATTCCGGATGCATGGTCTGGGCCCGATTGTCGGAGGCTTTACTTACAATCTCTGCGCCACCGTGAACTCCACCTCCCCCTATCTCACACTCTCAAACGGTGGGAGCGGGGAGGACGATTTCAATACCTCCTCCTCCGTTTCCCTTTCGGGAACTCTGTCAATGGGAGCGCTGATCTCCGGGTCCTCCTCCTATCCCTTCATCCTGCAGGCAACCGGGGGTTCCCTGGGAAGCGGATCGAACGGAACCCTCGATTACGTCATGGGATCAAACGAGATGATCTATACGGTCAGCTCCGACAACACCGCCTTCCTGATGAATGAAAACCCCCTCGACAAGCTGGCGGAAAACAGCCAGAATTCGGATCACTGACATTCGGGGAAGATCTGCAACAAAAAAAGGGGCCGAACCTGAAAAGGTCCGACCCCTTTTTCATTTCTCCCTGGCGGTCAATGGAGCCTCCAGGTATTAAAAAGAATGTTCCCGCTCTCAGGGCCCCTCCGGCAGGAACTGGGGAAGCTCCGCCACCAGCCCCCGCGATCTCCGGATGGGAAAGTCGGCGATCTTGCGCCGGACCATGGGGCAGACACCCGCCCGGCACCTTTTGTCCTGGATATGCTCCCGCCACTCCTCCTCGAAATGCTGGATCGAACTGACCGGCACATTGGGCGCCGTCGTCCCCAAGCCACAGATCGAGGCCGATTTCATGTAATCCCCCAGACTCTTGATGAAATCGAGATGGGAGGGCTCTCCCTCGCCCATGACGATCTTCTGCAGGACTTCGTGGATATCTTCCGTTCCGTCCCGGCAGGGGGTGCACTGGCCGCAGGATTCGTGGTGGAAGAATCCGGACATCCAGTAGGCAAGATCCACCATGCAGACCGAATCGTCCATGACGATCAGGGAGGCCGCCCCCAGAAGGGAGCCGGCCTGGGCGACGGAGGGATAGTCGAGATTGAGGTCGAGCTGGGGGGGGTAGAGCATGGAACCGGCCGATCCCGCCGGAAGAACGGCCTTGAGGCTCCGCCCTCCCGGAATCCCTCCGCCCAGATCCTCGATGACATGGCGGAGGGTCATGCCGAGAGGAACCTCGTAAAGTCCCGGACGGCTGATATGGCCTGACAGGCAGAAGAGCTTCGTACCCGCCGATTTCTCGTCTCCCAGGGACCGGTACCAGGCTCCGCCCTCGCAAAGAATCCGGGGAATGGCGGCCAGTGTCTCCACATTCTGGACATCGGTGGGGGCCTTCCAGAGGCCGATATCGCTCAGCCGCGGGGGCTTGTTCCGGGGGAGGCCCCGCTTTCCCTCCAGGCTATTGAGAAGCGAGGAATCCTCGCCGCAGATGTAGGCTCCGGCGCCGAGATAGACACGGATGTCGAAGCTCCACCCCGAATTCTGGATGTTTGGCCCGAGATAGCCCTTGGCTCTTGCCTCCGCCAGGGACTTCTGGAGAATGGCATAGGAGTGAGGGTACTCTTCCCGGAGATAGATGTAGCCAGCGTCCGCATCGATGGCGTATCCGGCCAGGATCATTCCTTCCAGAAAGGCATGGGGATCGCGCTCCATGATGTAGCGGTCCTTGAAGGTCCCTGGCTCGCCCTCGTCGGCGTTGGCCACGATGTAATGGGGTTTGGGATTTTTTCGGACCGCCTGGAGTTTCTTTGAGGTGGCGAAGGCCCCTCCCCCCCGGCCGGCAAGCCCCGAGACCTCGATCTCCCTGAGGACCCGGTCGGGGTCTCGGGCAGAAAGGATCTCCCGAAGTGCCCGATACCCTCCCTTGGCCTCGTATCGGCTGATCCAGAGGGTCTCGCTTTCCGAAAGACCGGTAAAGACAACGGGGGCATTGGCCAGCGGAGGCCCGAAGGGAACGGCCTCCTGGGGCTTGACCTGACCGTGGCGATAGCGGGACAAAATGTCGGGAATGGCCTCCGGAGTGACCTTCGGGTAGACATCGGCATCAATCTGGAGCGAGGGGGCATCGACACACTGGCCGAAGCACTGGGCGGGCTTGAGGGTAAAAATTCCGTCCGCCGTCGTTTCGTCGAGGGCCACCCCCAGCTCTTTCTGGAGGGTCTCGAGGAGACCCTTTCCACCGCAGAAAACGCAGGGTGTGGCGAGACAGACACGGACAGTATGCCGGCCTTCCTTGTGGAAGGAAAAATACTGGTAGAAGGTCCCGATGCCCAGAAGATCCGACTGGGAGATCCCCGTCAGACGACCGATGTGCTCCAGAGCCTCCGGACTGATATATTTGTCACGCTCCATGAAATAATGGAACATGGGGAGAACGGCCTGCTGGGGATTGTCCCACTCAGAGAGGATACGTGACAGCTCCCCCGTATGTTTTTCACCTGGATGCTCCATTTTTCCTCCTTGTCCTGCAGTCAATCTTTGCTCTCTATAAGGTTTATCATGCCCAATTCGAAAGGCGATCGCAATCAGGATCGGAAGAACGGGAAAAAATACTTGTGATTTCCTGTCGATCTCATCAATAATAGGAACATTTCTTTGGATTGATCGCGAAGACCTGGAGGAATCATGCGGCCCTCACCCCATGCAGCATCCTTGGTTCCCGGATTCCTGGCAAGTGTCATTTTTCTTCTGCTCCTTCCCCTGGCGGGATGTGCGGTTGCCCCCACCGTCCCCAGCGAAGCCGTAACCCGGGTCCATGTCTCTCTTCCGGCCGAAAAGGCCAAGGCCATCCTGGAAAAAATCCAGAAGGACCATCCCGCCTATACCATCCGGGCCCTTCTCAAGCCCGAGGCTTCCGGGACCGATCTCCATCTTACTGTTTTCACGCTCCAGACCGTTCACATGGCGGTCCGCGGCTTTCAGGAGCCCACAAGCGGAAAAAAACTTTATCCCGACTGCAACCGGTGGTTTGACCTGACGCGAAGCTTCGACCCGGCCTGCGGCGGGGGACCCTACCTCGGCTCGGCCAATCTGGTCTTTGGAGACGGCATGGCCCTGGGACTCATGTTCGACCTCTTCCAGGCCGCCCGTTACCCCTTCGCCTATACCCGAACCCCCATGCCCGACGAGAAGGCCACCCGATCAGTCCTGGAGGCCCTCAAGGCGGCCGAAAAATCGGCCGGGACCCAGACTTCCTCCCTCCTGGCTGGCAATCCTCCAATGCAGTGACGACCATCCCTCCCTTCCCGAGACGTCTCACTGGTTTTCAGTAGAGTCCTTTTTCTTCCCCCCGGAATCTTTCCGAAATCTCTGTCGTGTTATACTTTATGGGTAGAAAATGTTTCCCGATATATCGTGACCCCAGGGGAAAGGCCCTTGCGATGGCTCGCCTGTTTGCCGTTTGCCTCCCTTTTTTGATCTTCTGGGGAGTGGCCCTTTCATCTCCCGTTCCCCCAATTCTGGCCCAGACCCCAAGGGTCGTCCACAGAGTCTGGGTGCTTCCCCTTTCCGGAGCCGTCACCCCACCGATGGCCACCTACCTTCACCGGTGGTTTGAGCGCGCGAAGGAACGTCCCCCGTCGCTGATCATTCTCAGGATCGATACTCCGGGAGGACTTTCGGGATCCATGCGGTCGATCATCAAGGACATTCTTGCCTCACCGGTCCCGGTCGTGGGATATGTGGCACCAGGAGGAGCCAGGGCGGCAAGTGCGGGAACCTACATTCTCTATGCCTGCCCTCTGGCGGCCATGTCCCCCGGCACCAATGTCGGATCGGCCACTCCCATCCCTGTCGGGGGCTCCCTCCCCCTTTTACCGGAACCAGCCAGGACGGGCAAGGGATCGAAACCCTCCTCTCCATCCGATACGGAGGAGAGGAAGATCGTTAACGATGCCGTGGCTTACATCCGGAGTCTGGCCGAAGTGAACGGACGGAATGCGGCCTGGGCGGAAAAAGCGGTCCTGTCGGCCGCGAACCTTTCCGCAAGGCAGGCCCTTGACCAGCACGTCATCGACCTGATCTCCCCGGATATCCCCACCCTCCTCGAGCAGATCGACGGACGCACCCTCACCTTCCATGGCCAGAAGATCCTTCTCAGTATCGAGCCGGCCTCCCTGAGGTTTGTCCGTCCCCAATGGAAGGACCGCCTCCTCGAGATCCTGTCCCGACCGGAGCTGGCCTACCTTCTCTTCCTCCTGGGAGTCGTTGGCCTGGCCTTTGAATTTTCCCATCCGGGATTCGTCCTTCCCGGAATCACGGGGCTCATGGCGATCATTCTGGCCTTTTACGCTTTTACGATCCTTCCCGTCAATCTGACCGGCCTGCTCCTTCTCCTTCTCGGAATCTCGCTGATGGTCGCGGAGGTCCTGGTCGGAGCATTCGGGGGTCTCGCGGTGGCCGGAATCGTCTCCTTTTTCCTGGGCTCCCTTTTCTTTTTCCGGGCTCCCGAGGGAGAGGTCGCGACCCCCGCCTCCTCCTATCTTCCCCTGATCCTTCTCCTTACGCTCCTTGTCTCGGGATTTTTCCTGGGCGTCATCCGCCTGGCCTTGAAGGCCCGGATGCGGCCGGTGCTGACAGGATTCGAGGGGACTAAGGGAGAGAGGGGGACGGCCCTCGACAGCTTCCAGAAAAAAGGGCGGGTCAGACTGCACAGCGAAATCTGGTGGGCCACATCTCCTGTTCCCGTGAAAGAAGGAGAGCAGGTCGTTATCGAAGGAATGACCGGCCTGACCCTGAAGGTCCGGCCCGCGTCCGAGGAGGCTCCATGATCACCTTTGTCCCGACGATTTTTGTGGTGGCGTTGGCCGCCTATCTTCTCAGCAGGTCCGTCCGGATTCTCCGGGAATACGACCGGGGAGTGGTCTTCGTCCTCGGACGCTTCTGGAAGGTCAAGGGACCGGGCCTTGTCCTGCTGCTTCCCCTTATCCAGCAGATGGTCAGGGTCGGCCTCCGGACCGTGGTCATGGATGTCCCCAGCCAGGATGTGATTTCGAAGGACAATGTCTCCGTGAAGGTCAGTGCAGTTGTCTATTTCCGGGTCATCGACCCGAAACTTGCGATCATCGCCGTGGAAGATTATCTTCTGGCCATCAACCAGCTCTCCCAGACGACCCTTCGCTCGGTCCTGGGCCAGCACGATCTCGACGAAATGCTGTCCGCCAGAAATCAGCTCAATGCCGACATCCAGACCATCCTTGACGAACACACAGACGCCTGGGGCATCAAGGTAAGCAATGTCGAGATCAAGCGCGTCGATCTCGATGAAAGCATGATCCGGGCCATTGCAAGACAGGCAGAGGCTGAAAGGGAGCGGAGGGCCAAGGTCATCTATGCGGACGGAGAGCTCCAGGCCTCGGGAAAATTTCTTGAAGCCGCCCAGGTCCTCTCGGCTATTCCTGAGGCGATGCAGCTTCGCTACCTCCAGACCCTGAGCCAGATTGCCGGAGACAAAACCTCCACGATCGTCTTTCCCTTCCCCCTGGACTGGATCAGGGAATTCCAGAAAAAAACCCCTCCGCCCCCGCCCGGAAATCCATAATCCCCGGAGGCCAGCCTCTCTGGTGAGAGTCCTGACGCCTCCCTCTTCGCCGGAAAAATCTAGGATTTATTTGTGCAAGGTCACGAACCGGACATGCTCCATCGAGACGTACAGGACCTGTCCGAACTTCGCCCCCGAGAGAATCTTGAGGGAGCCCCGTGATGGATCGACAGAGAGAACGGAGGTATTGGGCATCAGGGTCACGATCTGCCCGATCCGGAGCATCTCCCTGGCTTTCGGAAGGCCCAGGGGATCGGCAACCGTCTTCTCCCAGAGATCGAGAAATCTCCTCTCCCGGGAGGCAAAGATCGCGTATCCCTCTTCCACCCGGAGAAAACCGACCGTTCCTCCGGGGGGAATGCGTCCGTCCTTGGGGGAGGAGGAAAAAGGAGTCCCTCCCAGAAAAATTTTCTGGACCGGCCAGGCGACAAACATAAGGATCCCGCCCAGAATCATGACCGTCAGGACAAACGGCCATCGGCTCCGTCTCCGTGAAAGGCGGCCGCCGGGTCCTTCTATCAAGGAAGAGCCCTGCCCTTATCAGACAGGAGAGAACCCTCATACCTTCCCTGTGCCGTCTTTTCCCCTGGGTTCATTTTCGCCATCTCCGGGCCTCCCCGGCCCCTTGTCAGTATCCGGACCCCCCGTATCCCCCGTCTTCTGTATCCCCGGAATGGGTGGAGGAATCCCCCCCGCCCGAGGGAGGGGGCACCGATCCCCCCTGGCTCTTGTCGGACGAAGGGCTCTGGGATGAGCCGGCCGGAGAGGAGGGAGGGGGATTTTGAGAGGGGGGGGCCTTTTGCCCGTTTCCGTTCATGGACCCATTGTCGTACATCTCCCCTCCGTTTGAGTCGTCGGCCGCCAGAATGATCCGGGGCGAGATCAGGACGAGGAAAGCCAGGACCGCCAGAAACAAGAACCGATATATTTTCATGAATGACCTCCTGTATTTTGCAAAGACATGCCGGAACAGATCCGCCCCCACCATGGGACGGAGCCCTCGCGCGGCTGAAACAGGTCCTGAAAATTTCTGTTTTTGAAACTATACACCCGATTTCAAAAACATGCGGAAAGGCTGTCTGCCGGGCTCTTTTCTAATCAATCAAAAGGCGACCCTTCTTGAGGCCCTGGGACATAGTTCCCTTATGATCTTCTGTCAAAATTCTTCAGATTTTAATAAACTCTTCCTGAGAACCGGCTCCGAATCTCCTTTGGAGAAATCGTGCAAGACCAGACAATAGATCCCATGACCCGGACCCGATCATCCCTCTTTGTCCGCCTTCTTTCGGCCAATCTGAAAAATCCCTATCCGGTCTATGCCCTCGTGATCGTCCTTCTGGTCTGGGGGACGGTCTCCTTCCGGAGCATTCCCCGGGACATCTTTCCCCATATTCCCATCCCCGTGGTCATGATCGCGACCTTTTACCCCGGGATGGATGCCACCGAAGTCGAGCGAAACATCACCGACATTCTCGAGCGGCAATTCACGATGGCCCGGGAGGTCGACCGGATCGAATCGCGATCCTTGAACGGCATGAGCCTCATCAAGATCATCTTTCACAGCACCATCACCGAAGACCATGCCGTCTCCATGATCTCCGAACTCTCCCTTTCGACACTGGGAAGCCTTCCTCCCGGAACCAATCCTCCGATGGTCATCTCCTACAGCTTTTCCAACGTTCCCCTCTGCCACCTTCTGATTTCCTCGGCAACGCTGGACCAGGCACACCTGTACGATCTCGCCACCAACGTCATCCGTCCCCAGCTCGGAGGGTTGAGGGGGGTCTCCGCCCCACCCATCTTTGGAGGAAAGATCCGGCAGTTCAACATCGAGCTCAATCCCTTCAAGCTCCAGACAGTCCAGCTCGCTCCCCTCGATGTGGTCAATGCCATCTACCGCGAATCATTGCTGGTTCCCACGGGAAACATACGGCTGGGCCCCCTCAACTACTACACCAAGTTTGACCAGCCCGGCTCTCTGGAGGATATACGGAACATTCCGGTCGCGACCGTGAGGGGAGCCTCTGTCTTCGTCAGGGACCTGGCCTCGGTCAATGATGGATTCGCCCCCCAGGAAAACCTCGTTCTCGCCAACGGAATCCCCCAGGTGGTCATGCCGGTTTACCGGGAAGGGGGTTACAGCGCCCTGACAGTCATCGACGAAATCCGGGACAAGATCAAAAAACTCAGGAACGTTCCCAAGGATCTCCATATCCAGCTTCTCTTCGACCAGACCCTCTATATCCGGGAGTCCATCTCCTCCGTGATCTACGAAGGCCTCTTCGGACTCCTGGCAGCCTTTGTCGTTCTCTGGATCGTTCTCGGGGACATCCGGCAGGCCACCATCGGAGTCATCATGGTTCCCCTCTCCATCCTCGGGGTCATCATCCTGTTGCGGGCCACAGGAAGCACCTTAAACATCATGACCCTGGGGGGGATTGCTGTGGCCATCGGTCCGATGATCGACCACCTCGTCCTTATGCTCGAAAGCTTTGACGCCCACAAGGGGGACGACATGACCCGGGGTCCCCTGGCCCTCCTTCCGGCCATGATTCCTGTCGCCCCTCCCAGTGCCCTGGCCACCGGAGCGATGTCCATCGTCTTTCTCCCCATATTCTTCCTTCACGGGCTGGTTCATTACCTCTTCGTCCAGTTCGTCATCGCCCTGATCGGGGCGAACCTGGTCTCACTCCTCCTCTCCTTGACCGTTCTGCCCTGGATCGTCTACGCCCTGGGAAGACGCCCTCCACCGCCCGCCTCCCCGGCGCCACTGGATCTCTCCGGTCGGCCCGCCTCCCTTCAGATCCGGATGCTGGGTCAGTACGAGAAAATCCTGGAAAAGGTCCTGGGACATCCCGTGCGCTCCTTTTCGACCATCCTCCTTGTCTGGTTTTTGGTGATGGGACTCTCCCATGATGTTCCCGTCAATCTCTATCCGTCCATCGATACGGGCCAGTTCAGGATTTTCATCCATTTTCCCAGCGGTCTCCGGCTCAAAAACGCCCGGGACCGCATGGCCGACATCGAATCCTCTATCCGCTCAACCCTCGGCCCAGGAGTCCGGTCAATGATCGGGAATATCGGGATCAAGGCCGGGTGGAGTGCCCTCTTCAACATGAACTCGGGAACCGACACCGCCATCCTTGATGTCGCCCTCAGGGAGAGAAACCGTCGCCCCTACTCCCTGAAGACCGCGATCCAGCGTGTCAAGAAGACGCTGGACCGGAGCTTCCCGAACATCATTTTCATATACAAGGAATCCGGGATCGTCGAAGATCTCCTGAGCCGGGGAGCCATGAGCCCGATCACCGTCGAGGTCCACGGAGACGACTACCGGGAGGACATGCTTTTTGCCAAGCAGCTCTCCCACCGGATTCTTGGACTTCCCGGGGTTTTGTCGACCAATGTGTTCCAGAGGGAGCGCTATCCGACCCTTGAGGTCTCTCCTGACAGGGCCCTTATCAAAAGTCTGGGTTCCAGCTCCGACCACGTGGCAAGGAACCTCCTGATCAGCCTGAACGGAAACAACCAGATCCGTCCGATTCTGTGGATCAACCCCCAGACAGGGTTTGCCTACTATCTCTCGGTCTTCATCAATCCATCCCTTCTCCGGACGATTCATGACCTCAAGGAGCTTCCGGCGGCAAAAGATCGCAAGGGCCACATTGCCTCTCTCCAGGAGGTCGCCGGCGTCACCCATTCCGAACTTCCGGAAGCCCTCTCTCATGACGCCCTGGACCGGGCCGTCAACATTCTTGTCTTCCCGGTCCCGGGAAAATCGATCAAGGTTTCGAAGATCATCGGGAAAAACCTCGCCTCCCTCTCCCCTCCGAAGAATGTCGGGATCCGGTTCGTCGGAATGACCCACTATATCCGGCAGTCCTTCGACCAGTTTTACGAGGGCATTCTCATGGCGGTGTTCTTTCTTTACCTTCTTCTCCTCCTCTTTTACCGAAGTTTTCTGGCCCCTCTTGTCGTCCTGGGCACCATTCCCCTGGGAATTGCCGGAAGCCTCTTTTTCCTGAAAGAAACGGGGTCCTCCTTAAATCTTATCTCCATCATGGGAATCCTGATGTCGATCGGCATTGTCACCAGCAACAGCATCATTCTGGTCAACCGGATTCTCGAGCACCGGAGAGAGGGGGCCTCCTTGGCCCGGGCGCTCCGGGCCGGATCCCTGGAACGGGTCCGCCCCGTTCTCATAACCACGATCGTCACCATCTTCGCCATGATCCCCATCTCCTTCGTCTGGGGAACCGGATCGGAGAACTCCGTTCCCATGTCCCGGGCCATCATCGGAGGTCTTCTCCTTTCCACGCCGATCACGCTTCTGCTGACTCCCCTTTTGATGGGTCCCGTTCTGGCCAGGGTGTCGGGTCCCGTCCGGGAAGGAGGCTAAATGACAAGGCTCCGTCGTGTTCCGTCAGTCCTGCTTTTTCTCCTTCTGGGCTTGATCCTGGGCGGATGCCAAAACTCGGGAAAAACCTCCCGGGGCCCGGTCCGACCTCTTCAGGAAGTCTCTGTCACCACGCCCGTCTTCCGGGATTTTCCCATCTACATCAAAACCCCCGGGATGGTGCTTCCGTTCGAGGAGGCCGACCTCTTTTCCTGGGTCACCGGCTTTGTCGGGGATGTTCCCGTCGACATCGGCTCAAAGGTCCGGAAAGGGGATATCCTTGCCACCATTCATGTTCCCGACCTTTCGAACCGTTTTCTCAAGGCCCTGGCGAGCTTCCAGCTGAAACTCGTGGTTCTGAAACGCTACCAAAGGTCCATTCTTGAATCCCCCGATGTGGTCTCCCAGGGAGAGGTCGACCAGGCCAAGGCTCTCTACCTCGAGTCCCTGGCCGAACTTCACCAGTTGGCCAAGGTTCTCCAGCTGACGGTCATACGGGCCCCTTTTACGGGAACCATCACGCGCCGGTTCATTAATACCGGAGACCTGACCCGCGCTGCCGGGTCGGGAGGCCAGCATTCGACGCCCCTGTTCCGGATCGAAAATACCGATCTCGTGCGGGTCTCGGTCGACCTTCCCCAGCCGTATGTGAACATGATCAGGCCGGGAGCCCCGGCCACCATACAGCTCGTGGAACCCCATGTCACAATGACGGGAACGATCTCCCTGATCAGCGGGTCCTTAAACCGCATCAGCAAGACCATGCCCATACAGGCGGTCTTCGACAACCCGGCCCACATCCTGAAGCCCGGCATGTTCGTCTCGGTTGGCATGCTTCTCAGGACACTGCCCCATGTCCTGACGATCCCGGACCGGGCGATCGTCTCCCAGGACAAGCATCCCGTGGTCTATGTCGTGAGTTCGGCGAACCGGATCATGATCCGTCCAGTCAGGCTTGGAGAGGATGACGGGGTCCGGGTCCAGGTCATGGAAGGACTTTCACCGACCGACCGGGTCGTCACCCGGGGCAAACATGAGGTCATGGCCGGTGATGAGATTCTCCCGAGAATGGAACAACCATGAAACGGTGGGCGGTCTTTTTGGGTCTCCTCTGTCTTCTCCCCGTCGGCTGGGATTCCGTGGCCTCCGAAACACCCCAACCGAAGGAAAACCGGAGTCCCCTTCCCGTGATTCCCGAGCTCCCCCCCTTTCCCAACCCCCGATATGAGGTCCAGCCCCTCTCCCTCTCCCAGGTCCTCATGAAGACCCTGGGAGCCTCTCCGTCGATTGTCATTTCGAAACGGCAGGTGGCGGTGCGGTATGCCCAAAGGATCACGGCCATCGAAACCTTTTTTCCCTCCATCGCCGTTGGGGGGGGGACCATGGTTTATTCCGGGGAGGTTCAACGATCGACCGGACAGTTCGCGAATATCACGAAGCAGAGCTCCCAGCTGAGCCATGGACTCTTCCTGTCGGTCAATCCCCTCTCCTCCTCTTTCCAGACCCTGGTCGCCAACACGAATCTCGACAGCGCCCGATCCTTTCTCTCCGAGACCGAAAACCAGAAAATGGCCCAAGGGGCCTCCCTTTACTTCAGGACCTCAGGCGCCTATTCCAAGATCGCGGTCTACAGGGAAGCCGTCCAGATCTCCCGCAAGATCCTGGATGAAGAGCGGCGGCTTGTGGAGCTTGGGGGGGCAAGCGTGGTGGGAATCTTAAGGGCAGCCCACGAAGTGGCGAGAAACACGCGGTTCATGGTGCAGGAGGAAAACAGGGCCTATCGTCTTTCATTCCGTCTGGCCCAGCTTCTGGGAGAGAGTCCACCGATCCTTCCGACTCCCCGGGAAACCTTCCTTTTCCCCCGGCTCTACCTGGACGACCAGGAAAATCTTCACCATCTTCTGGCCCTGGCGGACCGGAAACGCCCCCTTCTGGCCGGGGTTCGCCAACAGGTCGAGGCGCGGCGCCAGGTCTTCCAGAATGTCCTCTTCGGTCCGGCATTCCCGACCCTCTCCGCAGGAATTCTGAATGGCTCGCTTGGACCGGACTTCACAAGTCTTGTCGGAATGAACCAGACGATCACCATGGCTTTCTGGAATATCGGGCCGGGAGGTCTCCTCGATCCCGGCGGAATCCTCCTGGCACGAAAAAATGTCCGTCTCCAGGAAGCCCGCCTTTCACGGCAACGCTTCATCGTCCACCGGCAGGTCTCAGACAGCTTTGAATCCCTGAGAAAAACTCGCCAGGAGGAGGAGGTCGCCCTTGAAGACGTCCGGCTGGCCAAGCTGACCTTTGACGCCACCCAGATCCGGGTCCAGCTCGGTCTCTTTCACGCCCTGGAGTTGATCATTTCATTGCGGGACCTGATCAATGCCCAGCTCCGCTATATCGACATCGTCGAGGAGTTCGAAGCCTCCCAGTTCCGTCTGATGGCGGCGATCGGGGTCCGTCCGGATTTCATCGCCGTGAACAGTTATCCAGGTGTCTCGGGGCTTTCCGGTCCGGTCCAGCCCAAAAGCCGGACCGGAAAACAGGGAGGGGGAGGGTCAACGAAAGCCCGTCCATCGCCATGAAAAACCGGCCTAAGGAGAAGATCGGTCTTGGTCCACCGGTCCCCAAGCAAGCCCCTGATTCAATTCCCGCCCAATCTCAGAAGCTTTTGAAAGGGACAGGAATGAGGCGTAGGGATGATCATTCTTCCATTTACGGGCTGCATTGTCTGAGGCAAGGAAATAGGTCTGGCAACAAAAACCTTCTCTGATATGGCGGTCTGGAGAAGGGAGAGGGAAGGTCGCCAGGGCCGTTTCGGGATGGACAGATTCGACGGTGAAGGCGCTGAGGGTGACACGGATTTTTCTGTTCGTGACGGGACAACGGGTTTGACCAGCAGCCCTTTCATGCGGGACGAGGATCCCAGGCAAAAACAACAGATCCCAGGCGCACCAGGTAAAGAGGGGCCGCCCGGATATCTCGAGAAGGTGATCCGTAGGCCGGAGGGTCAGGCCGCGGAATCCTGTGATCCGGCCGGTTTCGTCGATCTCTGTCAGTGCCGGCCAGGATTCGAGAAAGGTGCGAACAATCTCTTCCGAAAGCCCTGTCTCCTGAACCAGATCCCTTTTCGTCGGCGCATCGCCTCTTCCCAGTCGGCGGTACACAGACAAGGACAATCTTTGTTCAGCGGGGTTCATCGGGGGCAATAACCCGGCGATCTGACCCTTCACGATCTCCGGATCAGCATATTTCAGGAGAGGGGCATCATTTTTCATTTTTTTTCCTTTTTCCTCCTTAGAGGCCTGGCCATCTCTCCCGAGGGCCCCACCGGCGCCATCGGGAATTCTTTGAAAGTCTACCCTTGCGGAATAAAGGGGAGGTTCCTTTTGATGGCCCCTTCCTTTCCGTGGTCTAACCCCATTGGAATCGGGAGGGGAGGGTCTTCCGGGCTTTGTTCTTTCTCCCGGGTACGGTAAACTCCCTGCAGGGCAGGGAATGGTTTACAACTTTAGGACCCGACAAGCAAGCGGAAAGAGAGTCATCAGAGGATTTCAGATCCTCAAGGGCCATAAGGATCGATCTCCCAGGACGCAGATCAGGGATTTCCCTGGCGATTCTTCACCAATTGATGGCCGGGGCCGAAACGACCCAGGAAATCAGTGATCCGGATCCCTGATCGAGAGGATCATTCTTTAATGAGCGATTCAGGAAAACACGTGCCGAAAGGCGGAATGGGCTCCCAGCAACCAACCGAATTGAAAAAAATCATTTTCAAGGGACCGAGGTCCCTGGATTTCCCCCTTAAAAATCTTAAGGACGAAGGACCGATGACCTCTTCCTGCAGCCTCTGTGACCGTTTTGCAGATCCTAACTCTTCTCTGACCGTCTACAGGTCCCCCAAAATCGTCCTGGATCACATGCCCGGGATCGATCTGCCCGGCTACCTGGTCATAGCTCCGCTCCGGCATGTGGAACACGCCGGAATTTTGGAAGACTCCGAACGGGAGGAGCTGGCTCGGCTTCAGTCCCTGGCCGTTCAGACAATTTTGGGCCTTCCCGGAGTCGGGAAGGTTTATATCCTGAGCTTTGGCGAGGCCGTTCCCCACCTTCATCTTCATCTTTTTCCTCGAACTGACGCGATGCTCCTGGCTCCCGGATGCCTCACAGACGGGATTCCGGAGGGACCCAAGATCTTCCAATTCTGGAGAAAGAAGCTTGCCGTTCCCGGCGTGCCCGACGGAGTCAGATCCCTCATCCCGCAACTCAAAGACGCCTTTCTGAAATCCGTCCCTTTCAATCCTTCGAGCCCTTCGGGCCCCCGGGAACCCCCTCGT
>DAIBTC010000259.1 GCA_027415345.1 Nitrospirota bacterium | reverse complement strand
CTGTTCCTGGGCGGGCGTGGGATAGGCGCGAAAGCGGTTGCCGGTCTGCATGGGAAGAGGATACCTCAAGGCAAGGCGGAAATAAAGACTGATCGTCCGCTTGACCCCCTCTTGGCCTACGGCCTAAGAAGGGGAATGCGCGGACAAATGTTCAGATGGCGCTGATTTCTTTCCAGGCCAGAGAGAAAAAAGTCCGGGCCGGGGATCGGCCACGATCGTGCTTTTAAGCGGGATTCCCGTTCCGGAGACCTCGACGGTGACGACGTCTCCGGGAAGAACCGCCCCCACGCCCCGGTAGGTCCCTGTGAGGACAATATCCCCGGGATCGAGCGGCATCATGTGGCTGATGTAGCTCAAGAGATCCTCCCAGCCGAAGATCTGGGAAGAGACATGACCCTTTTGTCGCACCTTTCCGTTCACCCGCGTCACCACCGAGCAGCCCTCCGGCGTCCCCCCGACAAGAACGGCCGGACCCACGGGGCAGAAGCCGGGAAAGGACTTCGCCCGGGTGTACTGAATATCCGACGACTGGATGTCCCGGGCGGTGATGTCGTTGGCGGCGCAGATCCCGAAAAGATGTCTTTCGGCCTCGCGGGGGGGGATATGATCGGCACGGCGCCCCACGACCAGGGCGATCTCCCCTTCGAAGTCGACCCGGGTGGAGACCGCCGGATAGACGACCTCCCCGCAATGGGCCCCGAGGGAGGAGAC
>DAIBTC010000258.1 GCA_027415345.1 Nitrospirota bacterium | reverse complement strand
GTCCTCGTCTCATGACCACAAAAGGTTTCAGGGGGATCACCCGGTCGAAGGTTCCGGGAGGATAAAATGTCCGCGGATCGACCCGGTACTTGTCGGTGGAGACGAAGAGTCCGTTCTCGCCGGCAAAGCGGTGGGGATCGGTCCAGAAATCGAATCCGGTGATCTCATGGGACAGACATATTGTATGGTATGGCTGGCCAAGATAAAAGGCCAGAAGGTCCGCCGTATTGAAGTGTTCGCTTGCAAAGTAAAAATTCGGTGTCACCCGCTCGGGATGGCGGGCCATCTCCTCCCGGACGACTCCGGCGAGTTGGCGAAATCCGAAGAGGTCGTTGGTGATGTCCACCCAGAGGGGAACCTGTGGGGGAAGAACGAGGGGGCGGAAAAAGAGCTGAAGCGTTGTCAGGAGGGCGAGGGTGACTCCCAGGAGGATCCCTCCCCAGGTCCAGGAGGAGAGCCGCCTGCGGTTCTTCTCCCCCCAGAGAAGGGCCAGGAGAGGAAGGGCCGTGAGGTAGCCCATGGCCGGCCAGTGGGGGAGAATCGGATGAAGGATGCCGATGGCATTGAAGAAGATAAGGGGAACCAGAGAGAGGATCCATAAAAGTCTGAGGGCGACAGGATCGGCTCCCTCCGGAGGGGACGACCTGAATGTCCTCAAAGACCAGAGGGCGTAAACGAGGAGAATGAAGAGAATCGGCGAGACATATCCCAGCTGGCCA
>DAIBTC010000257.1 GCA_027415345.1 Nitrospirota bacterium | reverse complement strand
ATTTCAAGTTTTAATGTAATTGCTAGATTTTCAATCATTTACAATTAATTGCCGTTAATTTCACTTGGGTAATCCCCCACGTCGAGTGGGGGACTCACAAAGTTTGACAATTCCGGGAATAAAGAAAAGCCTCCTAACGTGGACCGCTCAAAGTCACGAAAGGAGGCTCGATGGGAAACGAGGAAAGTTTATGCCACACGAGATGGGATTGCAAATATCACATAGTGTGGGTTCCAAAATACCGGAGGAAGGTGCTGTACGGCCGGTTACGGCGGGAACTTGGGGAAGTCTTTCACGATTTGGCACGGCAAAAGGACAGCCGGATTTTGGAAGGATATTTACAACCCGACCATATCCATGTGTTGATCTCGATTCCACCGAAGTATTCGGTGGTCCAGGTGGTGGGATTCATGAAGGGAAAAAGTGCGATCTATATTGCTCGGGCTTATCTGGGGCAGAAGAAGAACTATAGCGGGATGCATTTCTGGGCCCGGGGATATTATGTGTCAACGGTTGGGGCGGATGAAGAAGTCATCCGCGACCATGAAAAGGAGAAGCAAAAGTTCGATGAGCTGATGGGGAAGTAGATGGGGTGACCACTTTAGGGGCGGATGATCTTTTTAACATATTTCTTTGAGCGGCCCACAAGCTTTTGAAGCCTCCACCTCTGGTGAATGTGCTCACTTACAATTCGCCGATCCTCCAAATAAACTTATGCT
>DAIBTC010000256.1 GCA_027415345.1 Nitrospirota bacterium | reverse complement strand
CCGCTGACTGGCTTGGCCGATTTCGCTCTTGATCTGCGTTGTTCTTGGAACCATGCAGCCGATGCACTGTGGCGACAGATGTCCCCGGAACTTTGGGAGAATACACGCAATCCCTGGCTGATTCTGCAGGATGTTTCTGAGGAAACCCTCCAGCGGCTTGCGGAAGACCCTCACTTTGTTGCGACCCTTCAAGAAAACATCCAGCATCATCAGGAACGACTCGGAAGGGCCACCTGGTTCGCCGAAAATTATCCTCAACCCCCTTTCCACCAAATTGCTTATTTCAGCATGGAGTTCGGTCTGTCCGAGTCCCTGCCCATCTATTCGGGCGGCCTTGGCATTCTTGCCGGCGACTGCCTGAAAACCGCCAGTGATCTGGGGGTTCCTCTGGTCGGTATCGGCATCCTCTGGCAACATGGCTATTTTCGCCAAGCGCTGGATGACTGCGGCCGCCAGTCTGAGCTCTATCCTCACAATGATCCCACCCAACTGCCGGTGATACCCGTGCGCACGGCTGAAGGAGAATGGTTGCGTCTGGAGCTTCCCTTTCCCGGGCGCAAGATCTTTCTGCGCGCATGGCAGGCCAAAATAGGGCGCATCCCACTCTATCTCCTGGACAGCAACGATCCCCTTAACATCCCCGCCGACCGCGGCATCACCGCCGAGCTTTACGGCGGGGGACCGGAAACCCGTCTACAGCAGGAAATCTGTCTCGGCATCGGCGGCTGGATGC
>DAIBTC010000255.1 GCA_027415345.1 Nitrospirota bacterium | reverse complement strand
CTGAGTGTTGCGCTTCCCGCCCTTAGGAACCATAAATAAACTACGTGTACTTTATGTTCGGTGAGATGACGTAGTTCCACTCCCCATGGAAATCATCGCGATCAAGCTGAATGGCAGCGAATTCAGCGTCAGTGACCTTGATTCCCTTGGGGTGGGGTGTGGGGTCAATGGCGGCACGTACTTTCAACCCTTTGCTCGTGGTGGTGGCAGCGATCAAATTGACAATGACCTCGTGACTCACCAAAGGCCGCCCCCGCCAATTCATGCTGATATAGGAAAACAGGCGGTGCTCAATCTTGTTCCATTTGCTCGTGCCCGGAGGAAAGTGGCACACCCGAATTGGCAGATTCAGTTCATCCGCAAGACCTTGTAATTCCAGCTTCCAGAGACGCACTCGAGAACCGTTGCTACCACCCCCATCGGCCATGATCATGAGTTCCTTGGCGGCGGGATAAAGGGGCTGGCCCATGCCCAACCACCAGCGCCGGATAGTCGCTACCGCAAAACTTGCCGTATCATGATCAGTGCCCACGCTCACCCAGCCCGCGTTCTGGGCGAGATCGTAAACCCCGTAGGGATTAGCCCGCCCCAGTTCTGCATCCACGAAGTCGTGCACCTGAACCGCCTCCGGTTCTCCCTGCGGCCGCCACTCCTGACCGGCATTTTTGTAGTTGCCGACCAGCTCTTTTTTCTTGGTATCCACCGAAATCACGGGTTGTCCAGCATCCAATGCCTGCTGC
>DAIBTC010000254.1 GCA_027415345.1 Nitrospirota bacterium | reverse complement strand
CATATGTCCGATGCGGGGGAAGGCTTCGGAATGCTTTCCTTCCAGCCTGACCGTCTCGAAATGGCCGAATCCCACGCCGATCTCCTTCGCGCCCTCGTGCGGGAGGGAGATGCGGTGGGCGTCGGTGATACGGAGGCTGTCGCCCTGTGCATCCGTGGCAGTTCCGAAGGAATCCGCAGCCGGCTTGATTCCGCGCTCGCAGATGCCGTGGAAGTTGACTGGCGCCTCTCGGGGGAGCTCCGGTACGGATACTGCGTGGAGGGACGATTCCGGAATGTGGCCATCCACCATCTCCGGCCCGAAGGGCGAGGCATTCCCGAAACCCGTCCCTCTCTCTCGGGAACCTTCCGGCGCCTGGGACTGATCGCTTCCGGACGATAAGGGATCCAAGACCGGATCCGGGAACGTCGAAGCTTCCCCTTCCCCTGGCCCTTCCCGAGCCACTTCCCCTTGCGACCACCCAACTTGGGTGTACAATAAATTTTAGGAAATGTCGGATCAAGTATTCCTCCCTGAATCCGAGATAGAAGACAAAAAAAATAAATAAGCCCTCTTTTCTGTTGGATTTTCGGTGAGGTATAATCTCACCTGCCAGGTGAAAACCACAACAGCAGGAGGGCCACCATCATGGTACGAAACGATCTCACCGGAATCAAGCTGAAACAGACCTTCGAACCGCTGACTGGACAAGGCGGATTTCTGGCCTTTGGGGAGTACCTGAGGGGAATGAAACTCCGGGA
>DAIBTC010000253.1 GCA_027415345.1 Nitrospirota bacterium | reverse complement strand
GAGCTGGCTTTTGTTTCCCGGGACGTCAAGGGGGTGGAGCCCCCGTTCCGGGTCCCAGAGAGGGATGTAGAGGCGGTCGAAGAAGACGACCCCCGATCTTGTCCCGAGCCGGTCGAGAAGGGAGAGGGTCCCGGTATAGCAGGAAAGAAAGAGATGCTGCCCGGTGTCGATCTCCCGACGGGCCCGGGTATCGAAATACGATCCGGTTCGTCCTCCCAGATGGGGACGGGCTTCGAGGAGAACCACCTCGAACGGGGACTCGGGATCCCGGGAGAGGCGCTCGGCGGCGGCGATGCCGGAGAGGCCTCCTCCCAGAACATAGACCTTGGGGCGGGCGCTCACAGGCCGACGGCCTTTTTGTCGCGCCAGAGCCGGAAGAGGACGCCCGCCTTTTCTAAGGGCCCGAGAGCCACCCGGCGGCGATAGACGTCGAAGCCTGTCCGGCGGATCTTGTGGTGGAGGGCGTGGTAGACCGTCTCCATGGCCCGGGCGGCGATCATCGTCTTGCGGTCGGCGGGATCGGAGAGGAGCTCCCCGGCTTTTATGTAGTCCGCTTCGGAGCGGTCCCAGATCTCTTCGAGAAGGGCCCGCAGCCCGGCGTGGAGGTGGCCGTTCAGCACATCCTGCTCCGAGACGCCGAAGTGGGCCATGCGGTCGGCCGGAAGGTAGATGCGGTTTTTGGCCGCGTCCTGTGCGAGGTCTCGCAGGATGTTGGTGAGTTGAAAGGCCTCTCCGAGGCGG
>DAIBTC010000252.1 GCA_027415345.1 Nitrospirota bacterium | reverse complement strand
CACGCGAAGGGGGACCCTCGGCGACCAGCCCAAGAAACGCCGGGCCCTCCGGATGTCCGGGCGTCTCCGTTCCGGGTCGTCCACGGCCCGGGGAATGCGTCGGACGGCCGAGCGGTTCCCGGTGAGCTCCCGGACGAGCTCCGCCAGCTCCCCGATGCTCACCTCCCCCCGGGGGTTCCCGAGGTTCACCGGGCCCGGCAGGGTCCCCGGGTCGGTCCGCGCGAGCCGGTAAAGCCCCTCCACCATGTCGCTCACGAAGCAGAAGGACCTCGACTGCTTTCCGGTTCCCTGGACGGTCAGGGGCTCGCCCCGGATCGCCTGGACCAGAAAGTTCGAGATGACCCGTCCATCGTCGAGGGCCATCCGGGGTCCGTAGGTGTTGAAGATGCGGGCGATGCGGACGTCCACCCCCTTCGCCCGGGCGTAGGCGCTCGCCAGGGCCTCGGCGTAGCGCTTCCCCTCGTCGTAGCAGGAGCGCGGGCCGATGGGGTTCACGTGGCCCCAGTACGACTCCGTCTGCGGGTGGACCTCCGGGTCCCCGTACACCTCCGAGGTCGAGGCGAGGACGAAGCGCGCCCGATGACGCTGGGCCAGCCGGAGCGTCCGCTCGGTCCCCAGGGAGTTGACCCGGAGGGTGCCGATGGGATCCTCCTGGTAGCGCGGGGGGCTCGCGGGGGAGGCGAGCTGGAAGACCAGGTCGACCGCGGGAAGGGACGCCCCCGAGGTGAGGTCCCGGCGCAA
>DAIBTC010000251.1 GCA_027415345.1 Nitrospirota bacterium | reverse complement strand
AACATCGCTAAAGTTCCGGCGGGAAAACCTTTTATAATTAAAATTGTTTCCGTAGATAAATACGGAAACGTGATAAACGACATAAATAAAATGAAAGGAAAGGTTAAATTGGTTTTAATTTCACAAAACGGTATAGAAAGAAGCAGCCTGTTCAGCTTTAAATCTTTCAATAAAGGCATAGCTTTAGTAAAAACCGTATTTAACAGAGTCGGTACATTTTCTATTTATGCGAAGCCCGAAGGAATAAATTTCAAAAAACTTAAAGCGCGCTTGCCTGAGGTTGACCGGAAAATAAGGGCTAAGAGCCTTCTGCTGTATAAATAATAAAAACCCGTACGTATTTTTTTATTTTAAAAAAAATAAAAAAGTATTATAATAAATAATTAATCCGTAATATTTAAGGCGGCATAGCCAAGCGGTAAGGCAGAGGTCTGCAAAACCTCTATACCTCGGTTCAATTCCGAGTGCCGCCTCCATCATATATTTCGATATTTGCGAGGTACTTTAAAATATGTATGAAATTGTCGGTAAAAAAAATTTAGGGGAAGGGATAAATTTATATAATATATCCGCGCCTGACGTTGCGTTAAAAGCCCTGCCCGGTCAGTTTATAATAATTAGGGTTAATAAAAACGGGGAAAGAATCCCCATTACTATAGCAAATTCCGATAAAAACGATAAAACCGTCACCATAATTGTGCAAACGCTCGGTAAGACGACGCACTTGCTCAGTGAACTAAACGT
>DAIBTC010000250.1 GCA_027415345.1 Nitrospirota bacterium | reverse complement strand
CCTCCTTCGGAAAGATCGCAATCGACAGCCAGAACAATGTCTGGGTTACCACCAACACAGGTCTCATGGAAATACCAGCCAAAGCGACCTCCTGTGCCACCGCCTCGGACTGCCCCATTCTCACCTTGGGTTTTGGTCCCGCCGGGATCGTGGTGGACGGCTCCGGCAATATCTGGGTCACCAACACAGGCAACGGAACGGTCATGGAAATCAATTCCTCCTGCTTCTCTTCTCCTTCTTCTTGTCCGACCTTTTCCGGGTCAACTTATTTTTCCAATCCCACCGGGATCGCGGTGGATTCCAACAATAACATCTGGGTCACCAACACAGGCAACGGAACGGTCACGGAAATTACCTCTGGTACCACAACCTGTTCCAGCTCCACCAATTGCCCAACCTTTCTCGGGTTTTCCGATCCCGTCGCCGTCACAACGACAGGAACGACCCCCTGGGTGGCCAACAGCGGAACCGGATCCTCCTACTCCCCCGGGGTCGTGGAAATCAATTCCTCCTGCCAATCCGGCGGTTGTCCGGAAATCACCCACTTCACACAACCGGTGGGACTCGCCTTCGACACCTCCGGAAACCTCTGGGTGATCGACGCCGGAAACAGCACCACCGTCGAAATTACAAAACCGGCCATTGACAGCGCCTCCTGCACGGCTCAGACTCCCTGCTACCAATATTCCCTTCCCGCGGTTCCCGTAGGGGTGGTGACCGACAGTCTGGGAAATATCTGGATCTCTCTTGCCAG
>DAIBTC010000024.1 GCA_027415345.1 Nitrospirota bacterium | reverse complement strand
GACTCCTCGGTGCCGTCTCGAGTCTCGAGAAGGAGCAGATCGAGGCCGTCCTCAAACGGTACGGGTTCGTAAAGACCCGGGCGGCCCGGGCTCTCGGAATCACCCCCCGCCAGCTCCGTTACCGGATGCTGAAATACGGGATAGAGGATGAGCTTTCCTAGTGTTCTAAGCCAGCCTGATTCCGAGCTCCTTGAGCTGGGCAGGTTCCACGGGGGCCGGGGCCTGAGTCAGAAGGCAGCTCCCCTTCTGTGTTTTTGGGAAGGCCATGACGTCGCGGATCGATTCGCGCCCCAGAAGAAGCATGGCTAGCCTGTCGAGCCCGATGGCCATTCCGCCATGGGGAGGGGCTCCATAGGAGAGAGCCTCCAGGAGAAATCCGAACCGGCGGATGGCCTCTTCCTCAGTCATTCCGATCAGGTCGAAGACCCTTCTCTGCAGTTCGATTTCATGGTTCCTGATGCTTCCTCCCCCCACCTCTGTTCCGTTATAAACAAGATCGTAGGCGAGCGAGCGGGTCAGCTCGGGGGTGTCGGCCAGGATGGCCATGTCGTCCGGGTGGGGGGCGGTAAAGGGATGGTGGACCGCCTCGAATCGTTTATCGTCGGGGTTCCATTCGAGAAGGGGAAAGTCGATGACCCAGAGGAGGGAGATTTTTGAGGGATCGATGAGTCCCGCCATCCGGGCGACGTGATTTCTCAGAAGTCCCAGGATCTTGAGCGTCTGGGGGAGGGTGTCGGCGATGAACAGGAGAAGGTCTCCCGGCTCGGCGGACATGGTCTCCGCAATCTCCCTCTGGAGCGGTTCGGGAATGAACTTGAGAATCGGGCTCGACAGTCCCTGGGGTTCGACCTTGATCCAGGCCAGTCCCCTGGCCCCCTGGGCCTGGGTCCATGTGGTCAGGTCCTCGATCTCCTTCCGGCTTCTTTCGGCTCCCCCTGGAAAGCGAAGGCCCCGGACAGTCCCGCCATTGCCCAGTGTCTGGGTAAAGACGGCGAAGGAGGTGTTCTGGGCGATTGCGGAAATGTCGACGATCGGAAGTCCGAAGCGGAGGTCCGGCTTGTCGCTGCCGTACTTCTCCATGGCTTCGGCGTGCGTGAGCCGCATGAAGGGTCTTGAAAGGGTGGTCTCCTTGAAGGTCTTGAATATCTCGCAGAACAGCCCTTCGATGATGCCCAGAAACTGGTCGCGGGTGAGGAATGAGGCTTCGATGTCGACCTGGGTGAATTCGGGCTGGCGGTCGGCTCTCAGATCCTCGTCCCGGAAGCATCGGGCCACCTGAAAGTACCGCTCGATTCCTCCCACCATCAGGAGCTGTTTGAAGAGTTGCGGGGACTGGGGGAGGGCGTAGAAGGATCCCCGCTCCAGTCGTGACGGGACGAGAAAGTCCCGGGCCCCCTCCGGCGTCGACCGGGTGAGCAGGGGAGTTTCGATCTCCCAGAAATGGTGGTCATTCATATAATTTCGAATGAGTGATGTCAGTTCGGAGCGGAACCGGAGGGCCTCCATCAGATGGGAGGAACGGATGTCGAGATACCGGTGTGACAGACGGAGAGTCTCCGATACTTCCCCGGTGGCGTCGACAGGAAAGGGCGGAGTGAGCGAGGAATTGAGGACCCGCAGGGACGAGACCCGGATCTCCAGGTGACCACCGGCCATCTCGCTGTTGACCGTCCCTTCGGGCCGGGAGGTCAGGATCCCGTGGATGGAGATCACCCATTCATCCCTCAGGGTCTTGGCCATCGCCTCCATGACCGGATTCTGCTGGGCATCGATGACGCACTGTATGCGTCCGGAGCGGTCGCGAAGGTCGATGAAGAGGAGTCCCCCGTGGTCCCGGACGGTGTGGACCCACCCGGCGACGGTGACAACTGTTCCGGGAGCGAAGGTGTAAAGGTCGGCAACAAAATGGGAGCGATACATCGACTGTCCTCTCGAAAGGAATTCAGGAAAAGGTGTCTCAGGTCATGTTTCGAAACAGGAGCATTCTAGCAAACCGAATGAGAAATTGAAGCCTTTCCGGCTCTTCAGGAGACATGGCGGCCTTCGTCAAGATCGATCAGGTCGAAGGGCGACAGGGTTCCGATATCAGGGCGATGGGCCAGGGCCGGATAGGTTTTTTTTCGATGGGCCGATCTCCGGTCATCCGGGGGCAAAGACTCGAAGCTTTGCCCCCAGGCTATGATCTCTTCGGATGAGTGAGGCCGGCCGTGGCTTTCTAGCCATTGAAGGACGGTCTGGTCGTCGTGAGACTCGAGAATTGCCCTTTCAAGAGCCGCGGGATCAACCCCGGTGAATTCCAGAAAACGACCGTCGAGGGGGAAAAAACTGTTTGCGGGATCCGGCAATCGGAGGAGATTGGAATGATACTCCGGGGGAAGGAGCCCTGCCGCCCTGAGTCTGACCTTGTCGATCAGGCGGGGGAGAATGACATAATCACCCAGCCGTTCTCAGGGGGATCGCAGACGTTGGTTTAAAACCTTTTTTTTCGTATCGTCTCCGGGAGACGGGCTCACCAAATCCTCCTGTCAGGGCTTTTTGGGACGGGACGGAAAACGTCTTCCTTCAGGGCTCCCGGGTCCGGGCTTTTTCTCGGTTTTCGAAGCGCCGGATGGATTTTCGGAGGAGCGTTTTTTCTTCCATTCCTCCGGCCCTTTGATTGAACGGGGCTCTTCCCGGCGAGTCGGAGACCCCCTCCGGATTGAGTTCCGGGGAGAGAACGACCCTTTGGAGGATCTCCCGGAGGAGGACTCCCTGTCGCCCGAAAAGGATTTTCGCGGGCGATCGCGGTCGTCATCCCGGGGGCGGGTTCGTTCGGTCGCGGACTTTCCGCCGGCTCTCCGGGGCGCCTCCTGGCGGGAGGAGTTTCTGGGAGAGAAGGATTCCCTGGAGGATCTCCCGGAAGAGGGCTCCCTGTCGCCCGAAAAGGATTTTCGCGGGCGATCGCGGCCGTCATCCCGGGGGCGGGTTCGTTCGGTCGCGGCCTGTCCCTCGGCTCTCCGGGGCGCCTCCTGGCGGAATGAGTTCCGGGAAGAGAAGGACCCCCTGGAGGATCGTTCGGAGGACGGCTCCCTGTCGCCCTGATAAGATTTTTGCGGGCGGTCGCGGTCGTCATCCCGGGGGCGACTCCTTCCGGGGGCGGAATGTCTGTCAGGCCTTTGGGACGCCTCTTCCCGATCAGGTTTCCCAATGCGGGCAGGAGGGACAAAACGGGATTCGCGGGGAGGTTTCCGCTCTTCGGAAATCCTGTTTCGGAGATGGTCCCGGCTTTCCTCACTGGGCCAGCTCCGGGAGGCAGAAGAGCCGGTCCTGGCGGGCCCGCCTTTTTCTCTCTCCCTGAAGGAGCGTTGGGGACTCCGGCCATTGTCCTGGGAGGGTTGGCGGTGGCGTGAGTCGAGAGACCGGGGAAGATGAGTGGGCGTTTCGCCCGCGAGAAGGGATCGGAGTTCGGAGGGGGTCACCGTCCGGTACTCTCCAGGGTCAAGGCCGGCCAGGGTCAGGGGACCGAAGGCGGTTCGCACCAGCTTCAACACAAAGTAGTTCAGGGTTTCAAAAAGACGACGGACCTCTCGGTTTCGGCCTTCGGTCAGGGTGATCCGGTACCAGGCGTTGGAGTCCGTATCCCGTTCCGGAACGAATTCCATGGGAACAACAGGTCGCCCGTCAAGGCGGATATCCCCCCGGGCGATGCGTTCGAGATGGGCCGGAGAGACTCCCCCCTGGATCTTGACCAGATAAGTCCGCGGAATCGCATAGCGCGGATGAAGGATCCGCTGGGAGAGATCGCCGTTGTTGGTCAGGAGCAGGGCCCCCTCGGTCTGGAAGTCGAGGCGGCCCACATGGAGCAGGGGCTCGATATTGGGAAAGAATTCCCGAAGAGTCGGCCGGCCTTCCGGGTCGTGAAGGGTCGAGACAACCCCCTTCGGCTTGTAGAAAAGAAAGAGAAAGGGCTCGGATTCCCGCCGGAGGGGTTTTCCTTCGACCAGAACAGTGTCGGTCTCGGGGTTGACCCGGGATCCCGGCTCGGTCACGACCTGTCCGTTGACCGACACCAGTCCTGAGGCGACCAGCTGTTCAGCCTTGCGGCGGGAGGCCACCCCACGGTGTGCCAGGAGTTTGTGAAGGCGGACGGAGCCCGTCTCCGGACTTTCCTCCCCCGCTGAGGAAGGGGAGGATCCCGAAGAGGGCGAAGGAGTCTTTGAAGAACTGTCGGAAATCATAAGGGTCCTTTATTCCCACTCGATGGTAGCAGGAGGCTTGGGAGAGATGTCGAAGACGACGCGGTTGATTCCCTCGACCGAAGCGATGATGCGATGCGAGATCCGACCCAAAAGTTCGGGAGAGAGATAATGGACGTCGGCGGTCATTCCGTCGACCGAGCGGACCGCCCTGACGGCCACCACGTGTTCGTAGGTTCGGGCATCCCCCATCACCCCTACGGACTTGACGGGGAGAAGAACGGCGAAGTATTGCCAAAGTTCGGAGAGAGCCGGAGAGTTTTCAACCTCTTCCCGGACGATGGCGTCCGCCTTTCTGAGGATGGCGAGTCTTTCGGGGGTGACAGAGCCCAGAATCCTGATGGCGAGGCCCGGTCCGGGAAAGGGCTGGCGGTTGACAAAACGGTCAGGAAGTCCCAGTTCCCGTCCAAGCTTCCGGACCTCGTCCTTGAATAGTTCGCGGAGGGGTTCGACAAGCCTGAAGGGCATGCGGGCCGGAAGCCCGCCGACGTTATGGTGGGACTTGATGACTGTCGAGGGGCCGCCGAAGGATGAGACGCTCTCGATTACGTCAGGATAGAGGGTTCCCTGCGCCAGATAGCGGACCGTCCCACGTTTCCGCGCTTCCCGGCTGAAGACGTCGATGAAGGTCTTTCCGATGATTTTCCGCTTCTTCTCGGGGTCGGAGACTCCCCTGAGGCGAGAGAGGAAGAGGGATTCGGCCTCCACGACCTCCATGGGAATGTTCAGGGTTTCAAGGTCTCCCCGAAGGGCGTCGAGCTCGCCCTGCCTGAGGAGTCCGTTGTCGACGAAGATGGCATGAAAACGCCTCCCCAAGGCCCGGTGGCATAAAAGGGCGGTGACTGTCGAGTCGATCCCCCCCGAGAGGGCGCACACAAGGTGGTCTTCCTTGACGGTGTTCCGGATCTCCTCCACATGGCGGTCAAGGTATCCCTTGATCGTCCAGTTGTGAGAGATCCGGCAGACATCTCTCAGAAAATGCCGGAGAAAATCGACTCCGGCGATGGTCTGGGTCACTTCGGGATGAAACTGGACCCCGTAGATCTTTCGTGAGGCATCTTCCATGGCGGCGATCGGGGTGGTCTCGGTGCTGCCGGAGACCGAAAACCCGGGCGGAAGAGCCCGGATCCAGTCCCCGTGGCTCATCAGGACGGGGGAGGCAGGGCGAAAAACGTCCCAGAGCGCGGAGGCCTTTTCCGTGGGAGAAAACAGATGGACCCCGTATTCCCGGACCTTGGCCCGTTCGACGACTCCCCCGGCCACCTGGGCGATGATCTGCATTCCGTAACAGATCCCGAGGACGGGGATCCCCAGACCGAGGAGAGAGGGATCAAGAGTGGGAGCGCCTTTCTCGTAGACGGAGGAAGGACCTCCCGAGAGGATGAGCGCCCGGGGATTCTTTCTCATGACCTCCGAGGCCGGAAGGGTAGAGGGCAGGATTTCGGAATAGATCTCCATCTCCCGTATTCGACGGGCAATGTTCTGGGTCAGCTGGGACCCGAAATCGAGGATCAGGACAGGATCTATAGTCAAGGCAGCGGTTCTTTCTGAAGAGGGCCGGAAAAGATGCCGGTCAGGATTCGTCCCATTCCCGGCGGTAATTCGGGGCTTCCTTGGTGATGATCACGTCATGGACATGGCTTTCCCTGAGACCTGCCGGGGAAATCCGGATGAACTGGGCCCTTTCCTGGAGCTCCCGGATCGTCCGGCAGCCGCAATAGCCCATGCCGGACCGGAGACCTCCCGACAGCTGGTAGATGAGATCAGAGAGGCGTCCCTTGTGGGGGACCCGTCCCTCGATTCCTTCGGGGACCCATTTCTTGGCCCCGGACGGCTGGTTGTAGCGGTCGCCACCCCCACGCTCCATCGCGCCGATCGATCCCATGCCGCGGTAGGTCTTGTAGGAGCGTCCCTGGAAAAGGATGGTTTCCCCCGGAGACTCTTCTGTTCCGGCAAAGAGGGATCCCATCATGACGGCCGAGGCGCCAGCGGCCAGAGCCTTCACAAGATCCCCGGAATACTTGATCCCTCCGTCGGCGATGACGGGAACGTTCGCCTCGCGGGCCACCTCGTGGACATCGGAGATGGCGGTGAGTTGAGGGACGCCTGCCCCGGCCACGATGCGGGTCGTGCAGATCGAGCCTGGGCCGACCCCCACCTTGAGAAGGTTGGCCCCGGCCTCGATCAGGGAACGCGCCGCTTCCTTCGTGGCAATGTTCCCGGCCATGACAGGGATATGAGGCCAGCTTCCGCGAATCGTCCGGATCATTTCGATGACCCCGGCCGAATGGCCGTGGGCCGTGTCGATCACAAGCATGTCCACCTGGGCCCGGGCCAGCAGGCGCGCCCGTTCGAGTGCGGCCTCCCCCACGCCGATGGCCGCGGCCACGACCAGACGTCCACGGACATCCTTGGCGGAATTGGGATACTTGATCTTTTTCTCAATGTCCTTGATGGTGATCAGGCCGTCGAGTTCGTTTTTGTCATTGATGACCGGAAGCTTCTCGATGTGGTATTCCTGGAAGAGCTTCTTGGCGGCATCGAGCGTCGTTCCGATGGGGGCGGTGATGAGATTTTTCGAGGTCATGACCTCCGAGACCTTGCGGGTCAGGATCGTTTCGAAGCGAAGGTCCCGGTTGGTCACGATCCCGACAAGAGTGCGGTTTCTGACAACGGGAATGCCGGAAATCCTGAAGGTCTGCATCAGATCGAGAGCCCGCCCGACCGTTTCGTCAGGACCGATGGTGATCGGATCGGTGATCATGCCCGACTCCGACTTCTTCACCTTGTCCACTTCATGTGCCTGGTCTTCGGGAGAGAGGGCGCGGTGGATCACCCCGATTCCTCCTTCGCGCGCAAGGGCGATGGCCAGACGGGCTTCGGTCACCGTATCCATGGCGGCAGAGAGAATCGGAATGTTGAGCTTTATCCCGGAAAAGAGCTCGATGCTGGTGTCGGTATCGGCAGGGAGGAAGTCGGAAAACTGGGGCACAAGAATGACATCGTCGAATGTCAGTCCCATGGGAAGGTCATTTTGCAGCATAATCCCCTCGCTTTTCAAACTGTTTATCTTCCTATTTTACATCAAAATAATTCTTGGGGTCAATGAAAACCTCGCGAGGGAAGACAGCCGTGGAGGAAGTCCGAAAGGGCCGGCAGGAAAACAGGTCAGAGCATCTGTCTTCTTATGAGATCGACAAATTGCTGGGCCGTCCTGCCAGAACGAGATCCCCGGTCCCGGGAAAATCGGAGGGAGAGGGAAAGGATCTTGAGCAGGGGGGTATCGGGCTCCCCCGGAACTTCCCGTGTGGAGGCCTGCCACTCCGACCAGAGTGCTGGCCAGTTTTCCGGGACAGAGGGGATCAGCCCGGCTGAGAGCGCCTTCGACAAAACCAGTCGGAAATATTCTTGGCAATCGGGCTCATCGAAAAAGAGGGTCAGGCCAAACCGGTCATAAAGCGCCAGGGCATCGTCTCTCGCCTCCTGGGGATGAAGGGCATCGGAGACTGTCTGTCGGGACTCGGAGACCAGGTGGCGGATGTTCGTTGTGACAACCAGAGCGACATTGTCGGGGATGGCCATGATGCCTCCGTCCAGAAGCCCCTTCATCTGGCGAAAGGAGTCATCCTCTCCCGAAAAGGCCAGATCGTCGAGAAGGACAAGATGGAGTTCGGGAAAGGTGGAAAGGAGGTCGATCAGTGCGGCGAGATAGTCGATGCCGGGCCTGTCTACCTGGAAGAGCCTGAGGGGCCTCCCCTCTTTTTTCTGACGATTCCATTCATTCCACAAGGCGACGACCATCGAGGTCTTCCCCGTTCCCCGGTGGCCGTAGAGGAGGGCGGGAAGTGGGGGGAGATTTCGGGAAAACCCTGCAAGGTTCTGGCGGAGGGATTCCATCTGGGAGTCCCTGCCGATCAGATCTTCGGGGAAGAGCCTTCGGGGATGGTGGACGGGAAAGAGAAAGGGGGGACGTCCGGGAGGGCACGAAAGCCGGAAGGCTTCCTGGGGCCCTGAGAGGACCTGGTCCCAGGAGACTCCGTCAAACATCGAAAAAGAGATCGCCGGCCCCGTTATTCTGATTGTCCGGAGCCATGTCCGACTCGAAGGTCACCTTTTTGAAAAGGAGCAGGTCGTAGAGACGGCCGGCCTGGGTCCGGAGGTCGGGGGCCTCCAGGAGAAACTGCCGCTCGGTCGCGGTAAAGGGGAGAAAGGCCGACCAGTGGTGGAGAAGGGAAATGGGGTCGCGGGCCGATTCCTGAATCCAGGCGAGTTCGGAGGTCAGATCCCACTGGGTCAGAACCTCATTGACGACGGACCGGATCCTGTCGAGGTCCGACTGCGAAAGGGGCCAGCGATTTTCGGGGCGAAGGACCGAGACAAGGGCGGTTCTCCAGGAGTCGCCTTCCAGCTCCTCTTCGATGTCGAAGGTCGAAATTCCGAGGAGGGTGATGTAATAGCGTCCATCGGGGAGACGGTTGCTCTGGACGATTTTCCCCAGGGTTCCGCGCCGTTCGACGGGGGGGGACTGTTCGTACTGGTCCTCCCAGCCTTCCTGCAACAGCGTCATCCCGACAAGATGTTCCCCCTCGAGGGCCGCCTCGATCATCTTCCGGTAGCGGGGCTCGAAGATGTGGAGCGGGCGAAGGGTCTTGGGAAAGAGGACCACATTGGGAAGCGGAAACAGCGGAATTTCGATCGGCATGGTGGCGGGGCCCCCGATATTGGAAACGTGCGGTTTTGGCCGAGTGCGGACTCGTGTGCATTTTATCACGAATTTCCGCCTCCGGAAAGGAATCCGGGTCTTCCCCTCAGTCTTCTTCGTAAAGGGTGTATCCGGCGGCGTCCTTCCTGATCACACCCCTGGCATCGGGATAGGCGGCCCCGAAGAGGGCCAGCCTCCCGAACCATACTGTCGTATCGGAGGAATAGGGGAAGATCTTGAGGGATCCCGGGACCCTTCGCTCAAGCGCCCCCAGGGCCTCGTTGTAGGTCTTGAAGGTCCCGAGCTTGAGGAGATGGGTGCTCATGACGAGCTTTTGCTGGAATTGGCGTGATTTGAGCTCGTGGGAGCCGTACATTCCGGCGGCTGTCAGGAGAAGGACGGCAAGGACCAC
The DNA here is from genome assembly GCA_027415345.1 of Nitrospirota bacterium. GTDB lineage: Bacteria > Nitrospirota > Leptospirillia > Leptospirillales > Leptospirillaceae > UBA4572. The sequence goes on along the minus strand of DAIBTC010000024.1, from coordinate 8,166 downwards.
CATCGCCACGAACTGCTTCGTGAAACTCTGGAAGGCTGCCGACCAGCTGGAGTTGTCACTTTTTGAAAAAAGGGCCACCGTAGATTTTCCTTGGTCAGGGTTTTGATGCCAGTCGCCCCCCCATCGGAGAGGAATCCCTGTTTGGTCTATCGTTTCGAATTTGGAGTCTGGAGTCAAGCCTCGGCTTCTGGTATGTTTTGGGTGTCGTGTCATTCGAAGCCGTAGTTAAGGCTTTGTCTCCCGGGGAGGGGATCTTGGAAGCGCAAAATCCGGAGAAAAGGCCAGAGGCAGGCTCCTGGACCATCGTCGAGGCAGGTCTCGAGGATCTGTCAGTCATGGCGGATTTCTGGGCCCGTCTGATGGAGGAGGAGTCTCCTCCTTTTTTTTTCGTGGGCCCCAATGGCCGCCGGAGGGCAGAGACGGCCTTCGGACGCATGGTGGCCCAGCCGGACTTCTACCGGGGATACCTCTCCCTGTCCGGGTCCGACCTTCATCCGTCAGGGTTCATCCTGGGGTCGGTCTATGACCGTCTTTACGGGGAGCCTCGACGGGCCGGAAACCTCCTGCACTGGTATGTCGTGCCGGAGGAACGGGGCCGGAGGATGGGAGAAGACCTTTCTGGGCATCTGATGGAGTGGTTCGAAAAGGAACAGGTCGAGGTTCTCGAGGTCATGGCCCGCAAGGAGGAGGTCCGGACCCGGGCCTGGAAGGCCCGGGGATTCGAGGGGGTTCTCGATCTCTTCATGAAGAAGGCCCCCTGGGCTCACTAGACCTCGGGGAGATCCTCCGCCCGGCCTGTGAACAGCCGGCCCTCCCACCGGGCGAGGAGATATCCCCGGATGAAGAGATCGAGCCTCCCGTCAAGGACTTCGTCGACCCGGGACGTCTCGATTCCGGTCCGGTGGTCCTTCACGATCTGGTAAGGCTGGAGGACATAGGACCGTATCTGGCTCCCCCAGGCATTCTCCTTCTTGTTCCCGGCTCCCGAGATCTGGTCGAGTGCCTCTTTTTTCTTCTGCCGTTCGAGTTCGAAGAGCTTGGCCTTCAAGACCTTGAAGGCCATTTCCCTGTTCTGGATCTGGGATCGCTCGTTCTGGCTCGAGATGACGATTCCCGTAGGCATGTGGGTCAGACGGACCGCGGAGGAGGTCTTGTTGACGTGCTGTCCGCCGGCGGAGGAGGCCCGGAAGGTGTCGATCCGGATATCCTCGTCCCGGATCTCGACGGTGATGTCGCCTTCGATCTCCGGATAGACGAAGACGGAGGCAAAGGAGGTGTGTCTCCGCTTCGCCGCATCGAAGGGGGAGATGCGGACGAGGCGATGGACGCCGCTTTCGGCCTGGAGAAAGCCAAAGGCATTTTCGCCCCGAACCCGGATCGTGGCGCTCTTGATTCCCGCCTCTTCTCCGGGTTGGAGATCGATGACCGCCGACTCGAATCCCCGGCTTTCGGACCACCTGAGGTACATCCGCAGAAGCATCTGGGCCCAGTCCTGGGACTCGGTCCCTCCGGCTCCGGGATGGATCTCGATAATGGCCGGGCTGTCGGAGTACTCGTCGGAGAGAATTTCTTCAAGCTCGAGCTGGTCGATCTTCTGGATGAAGAGCGGGAGCGTCTGGGCGGCCTCGGAAAGAAAATCCGGATCATCCCCCATCTCGAGCAGGGAACCGATCTCCTCCTCCTCCCTTCCGAGATCGGAGACGAGATCCCTCCTTTTTTCGATGCGCCGCTTTTCCCGGAGCAGGCGGGTCGCCCTTTCGGCGTTTTTCCAGAATTCCGGATCGGCCGTCTGGGCTTCGAGCTGTTCCAAGGTCAGCGTCAGGCGATCGGGGTCAAAGATGCCTCCGGAGCTGCTCCAGCCGTTCCCGGTTGGACTGGTATTCGTCCCTCAATGCCTGAATGTCGATGTGCCCCTGAGTCACTTCCGGTCCTTTCCCCAATGGAATCATCTGCTGCCGGATCGATCCTACCAGAGGGACGACCATCTCTCAAGGCGCCCTCCCAGGAAGGATCAAACCCCCGAAGTTCCTACCGGAAGTCGATCGGAATGGGCGTGGTGTTCAGGTGAACCATCTTTTTTCCCTCCTCGCAGGGGGCGGATGGCACCAAAGAAAAGAAGGTCCAGGAGCGAGAGCTTAAGGAGCCATTCCCCGTGCTCGCGGTAAAATGTCCTCTCCTCTGATCCCGGTCGCGGAACCGGGATCTTGCCTTCGAGAAGGGCCTCCTTAAAGAGGGGGCCCCGAAGGGAAACGGTTCCGTCGGGGAGGACGGCTCCGGAGAGGCCTGTATTGGCCGCCCTGAGCATGGGAACCCCGTTTTCCAGGGCCCGCATGGCCGATTCCCGGAAGAGCTGGTAGGGGGCGCTGGTGTCACCAAACCAGGCATCATCGGAAATGACTCCCAGGATCTGGCTGGGTCCGAGATTCTTGCGGACAAGGGAGGGGTAGAGGGCCTCGTAGCAGATCAGCGGTGAGAGGGAGAGGCCGTCCGGGAGGGGGAAGAGTCCGGGATGGTCCCCCCGGGCCATGTCACCGGCCACTCCTATGAGCGGGCGGAGCCATCCGAAGATTTCGGGGAGAGGCAGAAATTCCCCGAAGGGGACGAGATGCTGCTTTATGTAGTCGGAACGGACCATACCGTCGGGCCCGAAGAGGACGGCCGCGTTGGTGAAGGCGATCCCCATCGGCTGGGAGGGGTCGGGGACTTCCCCGATCGATCCGGTGACCAGGAGGGTGCTGGGGGAGAGGAGCGCCCTAAGGTCCCGGGAAAGGAGAGGATGGGCACTGGTATAAAAGATCGGAAGCGCCGTCTCCGGCCAGAGAAGAAGGCGGGCTCCCCCGGCGATTCCCCTCTGGCTCAGATTGCGGTAGATGTCGAGATCGGCCTTGAGATGGTCGGCCGACCATTTCTGGTCCGGGGGAATGTTTCCCTGGACCAGGGCCACCGGAAGAAGATCCTCCGGACCCTTGCCCGCGATCTTTTCAAGCCTCTGGCCCGCCAGGGACCAGAGGAGGAAAAAGGCGGCGAGAAGCATGATCCGTCCGGCCAATCTCCTCTTCCCTCCCCTTGTTTTCAGGAATTCTGCAGTTCCCTCCCAGACAAGGGTTAGAAGGACCGACCCTGTGACGATCAGGAAGGAGAGGCCGGTCGTCCCCAGGATCCGGGCGGGAAGTTCAAAGGCCGGGTGTCCGAAGAGAAGAGACCCCAGCGGGTTCCAGGGAAAACCGGTGAGGATCTCCGTCCTTCCGGCTTCGGAGAGGATCCAGAGGGCCGGGGCCAGAAGAACGGCCCGAAGGGAGAGCGCCCCTCCCGTCTCCTTCCAAAGCGGAAGGAGACAGGTTGCCAACCGGAAAAAGGCGGGAAAAAGGGAAAGATAGAGGGAGAAGAGAAGAAGGCCGCCAAGGGCAAGGGGAAGGGAGAGGTGCCCGTAGTCCTGCATGGTAACCAGAAGCCACCGGATTCCCAGGATGTTGGCGGCGAGCCCAAAGGCCATTCCCTCGAAAAACCCCCGAAGCCTTCCGGAAGGCCGGAGGAGGAAAAAGGGGAGCAGAAGGAGAAAAATGATCCAGAAGTCGGGAATGGACAGCCCCTTCCGGTCGAACAGGAGGCCAAAGCCGGCTCCTGACAGGGTGAAGAGGAGGAGTGAGAAGACCGGGGAACGGAACGGGGGTGGGTCTTTTATTAAGAGTGTGCGTATCGGCATGTGAGGGAGCGTACCATGGAGAGAGGGAGGCCGCAACGCGCCCCCATAGGGCGGATTTGCCTTCCCGGATTGTGGACTTCGGAGAGCAATTTGCAAGATAATGGAGCGTCCCGCGGACGGATGTTCCGGGGAAATCATGGAATTTCACAATTCAGATCGGGGATGGGCCTGTGGGCATAATTCGTAAAGAGGGATCAGGGGAATTCGGTGGAGGACGGGCAGGAGTTTGGGGACTCATGCTCGGAGGGGTTCTGGTGTTGTCGATTCTGTTCTTCTTTCCTGAGTCCGGTAGGGCCGGGGATCTGGGAGCCTTTCAGTCCAGCGTGATCTCGACCGATCTCTTTTTGTCGTGGATTCCGGCCCAGGCCAAGGATCTCAAGCTGACCTCGGGACAGGTGGCGGCCCTCCGGGAGGTCCAGGGGGATTTCAAGGGAAAGAGCGAAGAGGTGGGTCGTCGGATCGAGAGAAATGCCCAGATCCTCAGCAAGGAAGTCAGCAAATATCCGATCGATCTTTCGAAGATCAAGCCGGCCATCGGGGAGATCAGCAACCTCCGGGGAGAGCTGACCTATCATGCGATCAAGAGCCTCTACAGGGTCCAGACCATCCTGAGCCAGCCCCAGTGGGACCAGGCCAAGGCCGAGTGGGCCCATATTCTGGCCACCAAGGCTGTGGCTCCGTCTCAGGCCCCGTCCATGCCGTCCGGGAAGAAATAGGGAGGTATTGATCCAGGGGACCTAGGGGAGGTGAACCAGGTTGTATCCGCCTCCCTGCCCTTCGATCCACCAGTTGCCGGGCCACAGCCCTCCGGGAACTCCGCCGGCAGTTGTCGTCCCGTAGGTTGCCGGGGGCAGGAACTCCTGGGAGATCCGGGGATTGTTCCCTCCGAAGAGATGATCCAGGAAATACCCGAGGGTCCCTTCGTTCAAAAGCTGGGAGCGGGGGCTCTGGTCGTTTCCGAGGGGGGCCAGGCCCAGGGGGCCGGTATTCCCCAGGGGGGCCCCGGAGGCCAGGGCCTCCGACGCGGGATTTGTGGCGGGCGGGGTCGAGGCCTGCGGAGTGGAAGATCCGGAATCGTTGCCCCCGATGGTCTGTCCTCCGAAGTTGAAGGCACATCCGGAAAGGGCGGCAATAAGGATCCCCGCCATGGCGAAGGACAGGAAGGATTTTCGGAATTGCAAAGGCATGGGGACTCCTTTGGAGGATGTTCCGTTGACAGGGGGCTCTTTTGATCCATCATACACCAACCCCCTGTCCAAGGGAAAAGGTTCCGGTCAACACTGAAAGAATCAAGGCCTTTTGGAGGTTCTGGTGAAGTTTGACACCTTTTCGGAATATCTCTCCCGCATGGAAGGAACTGCGGGACGCCTGGAACTTGCGGCCCAGCTTTCGGAACTCCTTCGCGGGCTCACTCCTTCCGAAACTCCCGCCGCCCTCTACATGGTCCAGGGGCAACTCCTGCCCCCCTTTGCGGGAGAGCCGATGGGAATGGCCGCCCGCCTGCTCCTTCGGGCCATGGAACGGGCTCTTGGGGATCAGGGGGAGAAAGGTCGCTCCCGGGATCTTGATGCCCTTTTAGCCGAGGTGGGGGATCCGGGTCTCCTGGCCGAACGTCTGAAGATGGGACGGGAGCACGGGCACCTGGATCTCTCCGGAATCTATGAGGCCCTTCTCGAAATATCGCGCATGAGCGGCTCCGGCTCCCAGGATGAAAAAATTTCCAGGCTTGCCAAGCTCTTCCAGGGCGTCTCTCCCCTCTCTTCCCGCTATCTGGCCCGCTTCGTCATGGGCCGGCTGCGTCTGGGGATCGGGGATTCGACCATTGTCGATGCCCTCGCCCGGACGCTTCTTCTCTCCCCGGCAGAGGATGAAAAGGCCTGGAAAACCGAGATGAAACGCATCCGGCAAAGGGTCGAGGGCGCCTACAATCTCTGCTCCGATCTCGGACGGGTGGGGGAGGTGCTCCGCCGGGAAGGAATCGAAGGTCTCCGCTCCATCCGTCCCTCTGTCGGATACCCGATCCGGATGGCTCTTTGCGAACGTCTCGGATCCGGGGCCGAGATCATCGAGAAGCTGGGGAGGGCCGCTGTCGAATCCAAGTACGACGGCTTCCGGTGCCAGATCCATTGTGACGGAAGTCATGTCCGGATCTTTTCCCGGAACCTCGAGGAGACGACCGGGATGTTCCCCGAGCTGGTTTCGGAGGCCCGGGCGATCCTGGGACGCCGGACGGCGATCTTCGAGGGAGAGGCCCTGGGGTACGACGGGGAAAACGATTCCTACCACCCCTTCCAGGTGACCATTACCCGCAAGCGAAAGCACAACATCCTGGAGAAGTCCGAGGAGATCCCCCTGAAGTGCCTGGTCTTCGACCTGCTCTACCTGGACGGGGAAACGATCATGGAACGCCCGTTTTCGGAGCGAAGGCGACTTCTGGAAGGGGTCTTTCCTGTTCACCGCCCGAAATTTTCCGAACGGGAGGTTCCCCCGGACCATGTTTTCGGGGCGTCCCGGTTGATCGAGACCGACGATCCCCACACCATCGACCTTTTTTTCGACGAGGTGGTGGAGGAGGGCTTCGAGGGCATCATCGCCAAGCGCCTTGACGGGGTCTACACCGCCGGGTCCCGGAACTTCAACTGGATCAAGCTCAAGCGCTCCTACAAGGGCGCCCTTTCCGACACCGTCGACCTGGTCCTGATCGGCTACTACCGGGGAAAGGGGCTCCGGACCCGTCTGGGCATCGGGGCCGTTCTGGGCGCCGTCTTCGATCCCGAATCCGGCCGATACCTGTCGATTGCGCGGATCGGGTCGGGACTCACCGAAGAAAAGTGGAAGGACCTCCGGGAGATGCTCGACGATCTCCGGGTTCCGGAGCCCCCGCCGACCGTCCGCTCGGGGCTCGTCCCGGATTTCTGGGTCTATCCGAAAATCGTCGTGACGGTGCTGGCCGACGAACTGACGCGCTCTCCCGTCCATCAAGCCGGTCGAAGCGAAGGCGAAGAGGAGGGTTACGCCCTCCGCTTTCCCCGGATGGTTTCGGGGCCCCGGGCCGACAAGGGGCCGGAGGAGGCCACCACCGTCTCCGAGATCCGCCGGCTCTTCGAACTCCAGCGCCAGAGATCTCTCCGGGAATGACCGAAGGGCTTTTCTTCCGGTCGGGGCTTCGATCGGGTACAATCAGAGACGAGCCAACCAACCCTCCACCCAAGGAGACAGACCAAGGTGAAACCACATGATATGGAGCGTTTTTTCTGGCAGCTCGAAGGGGCCCTTTCCAAGGGCATGTGGCCGGATATTGTTTTCAAGGCCGCAGGTGACGGTCGCTGGTCTCCCATGACGGACATCTACGAGACCGATGACGAAACGGTCATCAAGATGGACCTGGCCGGAGTCCAGAAGGACGAAATCTCGATCGTCGTGGAGGGAAACCGCCTTCTCGTCCGGGGGATGCGCAAGGATGAGTCCAAGACCTACGAGCCCCAGAAAAAGAAGAACTACGTCCAGATGGAGATCAACTACGGGGAGTTCGAACGCGTCTTTCTTCTCCGTGACGGCATCGAGGGACGTCCGGTCCGGGCCGAATATACCTCCGGATTCCTCCGGATCATTGTCGGAAAGAAACCGAAACAGAAGCTCAATGTCCCCATCACCTTTTCGGAAGGGGGGCAATAGTGGCAGACGACCCGATCAAGGTTCCCTCCGATTCTCCCTATGTCGTCCTGGCGGACACGGTGGTCTTTCCCCACATCCTCGCCTCCATCGCCTTTCATGATCCGAAGGCCATGGCCGCCATCGACGATGCGATGAACAGGGATCCCAAGACCCTCGTCTGCGTGGCGGGGCAGAAGGAGGAGGGGGAGGAGGAGACCCCGGAGTCGGTGATCCTGTCGGAGGCCGAAGCGGAGGAGATCTTCGGAACCGGGGCTCCGGCCTCTCCGGAAGCGGAACCCTCCCCCATGCGTCATTACCGCATCGGAACCCTCGTGGTGATCCACAAGCTTCTCAGGATTCCTGCGGGGGGCATCGCCATCATGGTCCAGGGGGTCCGGAGAGTCCGCATCGAGGAGGAGATTTCCCATGTCCCCTTCAACCGGGCCACAATTTCCGAATTTCCCGAGGTGATGGAGAAGAACGACAACACCGAAGCCCTTCTCCGGACGATTCTAAGTCAGGCAAAGAAGCTGGGAACCCTGGCCTCCTACCTTCCCGACGAGTTCGAGACGATGACTTTGAATGTCGAGAACCCGTTCCATCTTTGTTATCTCATCGCCACCTTCCTCCGTCTTCCCCTCGAAGAGCGCCAGGCCGTTCTCGAGGCTTCGACCCTCGAGGACAAGCTCATGCTGATCGCGAGGGACCTGGTCAAGGAGATCGAGATCCAGGAGCTGGGCGGAAAGATCAAGTCCAAGATCGCCGACGAGGTCCAGAAGTCCCAGCGGGACTTCTTTCTCCGGGAGCAG
>DAIBTC010000249.1 GCA_027415345.1 Nitrospirota bacterium | reverse complement strand
CGTGTTGGAAGCTTCAGGAACAGCGGGCAGAAATGGCATAAGAAAGGTCAGGCGCCGAAGGTGAACGTCCACGATTTTCCGAGTCTGGCGGTGGGCACGGCCATTCCTTACGGAGCCTATGATGTTCACCGCAACGAAGGCATGGTGAACGTGGGCATGACTCACGACACGGCGGAATTTGCCGTCGCAAGCATCCGCCGCTGGTGGCGCCAGTTCGGGGTCCGGCACTATCCCACTGCGCGGCGACTGTTCCTATGCGCCGACAGCGGCGGAAGCAACGCGGCGCGCAGCCGGGCCTGGAAATACAATCTGCAGAAGTTCAGCGACGAGGCGGAACTGGAGATTGTCGTGAGTCATTATCCGCCTGGGACGAGCAAATGGAACAAGATCGAACACCGGATGTTTTCCTTCATCGGCATGAACTGGAAAGGAGAACCTCTGGTCAGCTTTGAGACCGTCGTCAAAATGATCAGCGCTACAAAGACAAGACAGGGACTGCGCGTCAAAGCGGTTCTGGACAAGAGTCGCTATGAAACGGGATTGAAAATTAGCCGGGAGCAAATGGAAGCGCTAAACATTCAACCGCACAGGCAGAACCCGGAGTGGAACTATTCGCTGCTCCCGCGCAGCGGCCAATCGCGAAATGAATAGTAAACGTTATTGTGCGGCAACCCCTTATCTGCTTGAAGCGAAATTGCATGAAATCAGAAAACCCAATCCAAATGGTGGACTTCTTGTTATGGTTGCGATTCGTGAAG
>DAIBTC010000248.1 GCA_027415345.1 Nitrospirota bacterium | reverse complement strand
CATGCTGGCGTCCTTCAGAGCGGACTCGAACGGGGCCCGGCAGCGCGCGGTCAGGTCCTCTGTCAGCTGCTCGAACTTGGCCCGCGTGAGCTTGAGGTCAAGGTGCTTGGGACCGTTCTGGTCAGCGGTGATGAAGGGAAGATTGATCTGGGTCTCCTGTCGCTGCGAAAGTTCGATCTTGGCCTTCTCGGCGGCCTCGGTGAGCCGCTGCAGAGCCTGGCGGTCACCCTTGAGATCGATTCCCTGGTCACGCCGGAACTCCTCCGCCATCCAATCGACGATCCGCCGGTCGTAGTCGTCACCGCCCAGGTGGGTGTCCCCGTTGGTCGACTTGACCTCGAAAACCCCTTCTCCGACCTCCAGAATGGAGACGTCGAAGGTGCCACCACCGAGGTCGAAGACCAGGATCTTCTCCGACTCCTTGCGCTCCAGCCCGTAGGCCAGGGAGGCGGCGGTCGGCTCGTTGATGATCCGCAGGACGTTGAGGCCGGCGATCTGGCCGGCGTTCTTGGTGGCCTGCCTCTGGGCGTCGTTGAAGTAGGCCGGGACGGTGATGACGGCGTCGGTGACCTTCTCCCCCAGGTAGGTCTCGGCGTCGGCCTTCAGCTTCTGCAGCACCATGGCCGAGATCTGCTCTGGGGTGTAGCTCTTCCCCTCCACCTGCACCTCGGCCCGGCCATCCTTGCCGGCCACCACCTGGTAGGGGACGATCTTGCGCTCGGCCTCGACCTCGTTGAAGAGGCGGCCCATGAAACGCTTG
>DAIBTC010000247.1 GCA_027415345.1 Nitrospirota bacterium | reverse complement strand
ATCGTGGTCTCGGGCACCGCCAAGATCGTCAACGGCGGCGCGGATCACCTGGTTCAGACCAACGAGTCCACCTATATCCCCGCCGGCACCCCCCATCGTCTGCTCAACCCCGGCGTCATCGATCTGGTCATGATCGAGGTGCAGAGCGGCGAGTATCTGGGCGAGGACGATATCGTGCGCTTCGACGACCGCTACGGACGGTCATCTTGAGTTGGTGACGGCCCGGCGCACGTCAGGGGCGTCACGGAAACGTCTCACTCGCCGATAAAGGCAGCCCGGCGGCATCCTTGGTGGCCAGCAGGGGTGGCTTACCATCCACCAGGGGCCAGTCGATGGCGATATCCGGGTCGTTCCAGATCACGCAGCGCTCCGCTTCCGGGGCATAAAACTCCGTGGTTTTGTAGAGAAAGTCCGCCGACTCGCTGAGCACGTAAAAGCCGTGAGCGAAACCAGGAGGTACCCAGAGCATCTGCTGATTTTCGGCGGAGAGTGTGGCGCCAGCCCATCGTCCGAAGTGCGGAGAGGAGCGGCGTAGATCCACCGCCACGTCGAAAACCGCACCGCTCACGACACGTACCAGTTTGCCCTGGGGCTGATGAATCTGATAATGCAGCCCGCGCAGGACTCCCTGCTGGGAGCGGCTGTGGTTGTCCTGCACGAAGTCGAGGTCCAGCCCGGCCGCAGCGAAGGCGCGCCGATTCCAGCTTTCCATGAAAAATCCCCGGACGTCACCGAAAACCTTGGGGGCGATGAGGAGAACC
>DAIBTC010000246.1 GCA_027415345.1 Nitrospirota bacterium | reverse complement strand
GTGAATCTCGCTTGGGCGACGGACCGGCAACTGGCATTGGCGCAATCGGTGTCTACCGCGGGACAGGCCGTTGCCGCGCTTTTACAGGCCGCTCATGACTTGCTCCGCGATGATATCGCCGATAACCAGCGTCTGGGCCGTTATGGCGCGGAGCTCTTGCCGGCGGAGGGTGGCATCCTCACCCACTGCAATACGGGTAGTCTGGCGACCGGCGGATATGGCACGGCACTGGGCGTGATTCGTGCAGGGATTTCTGCGGGTAAGCAGCTCCATATCTATGCTGACGAAACCAGGCCTTGGCTGCAGGGCGCGCGCCTCACCGCATGGGAGTTGCAGAAGGACGGTATTCCCTTCCATCTCCATGCCGACAGCGCCGCCGCCTATCTGATGCAACAGGGACTGATCCATGCGGTGATCGTTGGTGCCGACCGCATTGCCGCCAATGGCGACACGGCGAACAAAATTGGCACCTACAGCCTCGCCGTACTGGCGCAATATCATCAGATTCCTTTCTATGTCGCGGCGCCTTTGAGTACGGTGGACTTCGCCATGCCCGATGGCGGCGGCATCGTCATCGAAGAGCGCCCCGCCGCCGAGGTGCAGCAGTGTGCGGGCCACGTGGTGGCACCCGAAGGTGTCGAAGTGCGCAATCCGGCTTTTGATGTCACCCCCGCCAGTCTGATCACCGCCATTATCACCGAGCGCGGCGTGGCGCGCCCAGGGTTTCAGACGTCGCTCCAGGCGCTGGCCGCCGGCCACATGCAGGCTTAGCCCC
>DAIBTC010000245.1 GCA_027415345.1 Nitrospirota bacterium | reverse complement strand
CCACGCTATTCTGCCGGTGGCCGCGAAGCCGGCGAAGGATGGTGAGACGGCATATGGACGTTGTCGTAGCGCGTGGCGTGCGGATGTGCATCGATCTCTTCCGACCTGGCCTGCAGCCGCCTGTCTGACACCCAGTGGAAGAACAGCGGGATGAAGAACACCGCGAGGAAGGTGGCGGCAAGCATCCCGCCGACGACGCCAGTGCCGACCGCATGGCGCGCCCCTGCGCCCGCCCCGGTTGAAATCGCCAGCGGCAGCACACCGAGGATGAAGGCAAGCGAGGTCATCAGGATGGGGCGGAAGCGCAGGCGGGCGGCTTCGAGCGCAGCGGCCACGCTGGAATAGCCCTCCTGCTTCTTCAACACCGCGAATTCGACGATCAGGATGGCGTTCTTCGCCGCGAGGCCCAAGAGGGTCACCAGCCCGATCTGGAAATACACGTCATTGGACAGCCCGCGCAGCCACACCGCCGCCAGCGCACCGAAGGTGCCGAAGGGCAGCGCCATCAGCACGGCGAACGGCAGCGTCCATTTCTCGTACTGCGCCGCAAGGATGAGGAACACCATCAGCACCGCCAACCCCAGCGCGATGCCCGACGTCCCGCTCGAACGCTTCTCCTGGAACGAGGCGCCGGTCCATTCGTAACTGAAATCGGGCGGCAGCACTTTCTTGGCAATTCCGTCGATGATGGCGAGCGCCTGGCCCGAACTGACGCCGGGCACCGCGCTGCCCATGATCTTGACCGCCTGGGAATCGTTGTAACGGTCGAGCGTTTC
>DAIBTC010000244.1 GCA_027415345.1 Nitrospirota bacterium | reverse complement strand
ACCTGCTCGAGGGTCCGCGGGTCTCCACCGTCGAGCCCGTAGCGGAGGCGCAGGACGTTCGCCTCCGCGGGGCGCAGCGCCGAGAGCGTCCGTGCGAGCGCGTCGTCACCGTCGCGCCGCGTCGCCGCCGCCTCCGGGCCCGTCCCGCCGTCGACGATGAGGTCGCCGAGCTCGGTCTCCCCTTCGCCAACCGGCGAGGAGAGGGACACCGGCCGGCGGCCGAGGTCGAGGAGCTCGAGGACCCGCCGGTCCTCGACGCCCGACTCAGCCGAGAGCTCGTCGAGGGTCGGGGAGCGCCCGAGGCGCGCCTGGAGCTCGTCCCTCAGCCGGGCGAGCGCCGAGAGCTGCTCGCGCACGTGGACCGGCAGGCGGAGCACCGAGGCGTCGTTGGCGATCGCCCGGGTGATCGTCTGGCGGATCCACCAGCTCGCATAGGTGGAGAAGCGGAACCCTCGGCGCCAGTCGAAGCGCTCGACGGCTCGTATCAGGCCGAGGTTCCCCTCCTGTATCAAGTCGGCGAGGTCGAGCCCGCGGTGCTGGTAGGACTTGGCGATCGAGACGACGAGGCGCAGGTTGGCCTCGACGAAGGCGGCCCGAGCCGCCTTGCCGGCGCGTGCGGCCGCTTCGAGCTCGCGGCGGCGGCTGTCGGACGGCGAGCCGCTCGAGAGCAGCCGCTCGGCCTCCAGACCGCGCTGGACCTCCTGGCCGAGACGCTGCTCCTCGCTGCCGTCGAGCAGCTTGTGCCGCCCGATCGCGTCGAGGTAGAGGCCGACGGCATCGGC
>DAIBTC010000243.1 GCA_027415345.1 Nitrospirota bacterium | reverse complement strand
TCGTCGCTCGTGTCGGGGGGGACGAATTTCTTGTGCTTGCGACAGATTCGATCTCTCGGGAGCGGGTCGAAAGGATCGCCAAACGCATTCTTTCGGTCCTCGAGATCCCGGTCAGCCTGAACGGGCAAGAATTTACGATTCATGCAAGCCTTGGAATCAGCTTGTTTCCCGACGATGCCGCCAATCCAGAGGAGCTGATCCGGACAGCAGACAATGCGATGTACCGCTCGAAGCGGGAAGGTCGGAACCGCTTCACATTTCACGCGATTCCCGCGGACTAGAATCACCCACTCCGAGTCCGCAAGGCTTTGGAATCCTTCCTCAAACCGCTCGAAACGTGTTCTTCGCTTGCCCCTCCCCCCCGCCTCTGGTAGAATCTTTCGGTCCGTACTTCTCCAATACGGCGGCGTAGCCAAGCGGTAAGGCAGAGGTCTGCAAAACCTTTATTCGGCGGTTCGATCCCGCCCGCCGCCTCCAATTCCAGAGCCATTTTATAAGAAAAAACCTCGATATAGGATTTCACGCAAACTGCCCCCCCAGTTTCCGCACTATCTCCGCCTTTTATGACTGGATTCCGCAGGGTTTCCGCCTTTTGCTCTCAATTTCCGCTTTCCGCTGCTGAATCCCGCCATTTCACATCTCAGGTGCATCGAGTGTGGTGACTCCAAGGCCTTTTTCCCTTTGCCCCGGATCCTCTTCCCTCCGCCTCCCGGGATTGCCTCCTCCGTCGGCGCCCCGGATCCCTGGCGTCGGGGTATCATTTCCCCGGATGCAAGATAGTCTTCGGGCACAGTTGAGGC
>DAIBTC010000242.1 GCA_027415345.1 Nitrospirota bacterium | reverse complement strand
GACCACCGCTTCCACTACGGTAAAGGCTTCCATTATTTCTCCATCCGACGCTGTACGACATACTCCGCGGCTGCACATTCTGCTGACCAGCCGCGGATTGCCGCAAAAATACCGATCTCCACCATGCCCAGACTGCACAAGCCCAAGGCGAGGCGCAGTAACCAGGACCGCGCGCGCTTTTTAGCGCACGACCCAGTCACGCACATCCACAAAATGGCCGGCAATGGCAGCCGCTGCGGCCATGGCAGGGCTCACCAGATGGGTCCGTCCTCCGGCACCCTGACGCCCTTCAAAATTGCGATTACTGGTGCTCGCGCAACGCTCCCCCGGCTCCAGGCGGTCGGCATTCATAGCCAGACACATGGAGCAGCCCGGCTCCCGCCACTCAAAACCCGCCGCCTTAAAGATGCGGTCCAGACCCTCGGCCTCCGCCTGCGCCTTGACCAGACCCGAACCCGGCACTACCAGCACCACCTTGACCGACGCGGCCTTGTGATGGCCTCTGGCAACCGCCGCCGCCGCCCGCAAGTCTTCAATGCGGGCATTAGTGCAGGAGCCGATAAATACCTTATCCAGGGGTATCGAAGAGATGGGTGTTGCGGCCGCCAGATCCATGTAAGCCAGCGCATCACTCCAGCCCTTGCGCCGCACCGGGTCTTTTTCCAGTGCAGGATCGGGGACATGCGCGGAAATATCCACCACCATCTCCGGGCTGGTGCCCCAAGTGACCTGGGGTGCCACATCCGTAGCCTCCAGACGAATCTCCGCGTCGAACTGCGCATCAGGGTCGCTGTGGAGCTCGCCC
>DAIBTC010000241.1 GCA_027415345.1 Nitrospirota bacterium | reverse complement strand
GAAACGATGGCACTGGTCAATGGGGTGGAGGTCGCCTCTGCGTTGCTATTGGCCACATTGCGTGAGCATGCCCAATGACTGCACAGATTCATCCGCAGGCTATCGTTGATCCCTTGGCACGGATCGGCGAGGGTTGCGTAATCGGGCCTTTTGCGGTCATTGGTGCAGATGTGGAGATCGGCAATCACTGCCAGATCGGTGCGCATACAGTCATTGAAGGTCCTAGCCGCTTGGGGGCCCATAACCATATCTTTCAATTTGCGTCTGTGGGCACTGCTCCCCAGGACCTTGGCTATACGGGCGAACCTACCGCGCTCGAAATCGGCTCGCACAATACGATACGCGAGTTTGTCACCATTAATCGCGGCACCGTGAAAGGTGGTGGGGTCACGCGGATTGGCAATCACAATCTCCTCATGGCCTACTGCCATGTGGCGCATGACTGTTGTATTGGCGATCAGGTGGTGATGGCCAATGCTGCAACACTCGCCGGTCATGTCAGTGTCGAAGATCACGCCATCCTCGGCGGATTGTCGGCAGTACATCAGTATGCGCGGGTAGGGGCACATGCGATTCTCGGCGGCGGTACCATGGCTCCGCTAGATATTCCGCCCTTTATGATGGCGGCGGGTAACCATGCCAGATTGCATGGGATTAACGTTCGCGGTCTCGCGCGGCGGGGTATTTCCCGGGAGACTATCTTACAGATTAAGCGGGCTTACCGCCTACTTTTCCGTTCTGGGCAACGTTTGGAAGGTGCTATGGATGAAGTCTTGCAACGTGGTCTGAACGCGCCTGAAGTGGCTTATCT
>DAIBTC010000240.1 GCA_027415345.1 Nitrospirota bacterium | reverse complement strand
TCCGCCAAAGAAGGCAAAGGCCTCCCATGTCCGGCCAGAAGATAGCCCAGCCGCTCGTTGGCATAGGCCTGGACAAACATGCGTCGGGAATATCCCAGGGTCATGACGAAAAAATGCACCCGAACCCGACTCTCCCCAAACCAAACGTTACTGGAGCCCCAATCCACCTGGGCCTGTTCTCCCGGTCCGGTCTCAAAACGCACCGTCATGTCCCACAGGGCCGAAGGAATCCGAAGCGGTCGAATAAAGACCTTCACCGTGTCGTAGCTCCCTTGATATCCCTGCTCCCGTAGTTCCCGGAACAAGACCCGCGCATTATAGTTCACTTCCGGGGCCCGCTTCGTCACCCACTCCTTCCACGGATCCAGAACTCCCACGGGTGCCAAGCTCCGTTCATACGGCTTCCAGGGCTCTCCCCGCGTGATCTTCCGCACCGTCTTGATGTCCACATCAAGACGCCGGGCGATTTCCTTTTTCTTGCGTCCCGAGCGATACATCTCGGCAATCCGTTCATGCAGTTGTTTGCCAACCAAGAGATCCTCCTTTCCGAAAGGTGTTCCGGAAAGAAGAATAGCTCTTTTGTCTTCCTGATGCTCTTCGTGTTTCATCTCTCCTCCTCCGTGGGGAGGGGGGATTTTTCATTTCCCACTTGGGGGGGGGTTTTTACACTTCCCACTGACAAGGAGGCGGACGTGTCGGGCGGATGGCCCAGGAATCGAAGAAAAGGGGGGACGAAGGGGCAGCGAGTCAGCCGGTGTCGACCCGGAGTTTTCCAAACATGACGGCGACGACATGGTCCCAGTTGTCGAACAGGAA
>DAIBTC010000023.1:17547-17802 GCA_027415345.1 Nitrospirota bacterium | reverse complement strand
AAAGTGGCAATGGCGGGCCTGTTGATTGTCGGAGCCCTTCTCTCAGCCGTTTCGAATGGATACGCCGGGTCTTTCTCCCAGAAGAGCGATTATTCGAATCACGCTCCCTGGAACAGAACCAAACCCGTCGGCGTTCCATTCACGGTCTATGGTGTTGACAATGTTCCCGACCTCCACGGGGATCCCATTCATGCTGACCTTGTCCTTTTTGTGGGGGGGAACCAGTTCATGGTCATGCCCAGGCTCCTTTCAGCC
>DAIBTC010000023.1:0-17537 GCA_027415345.1 Nitrospirota bacterium | reverse complement strand
CCTTCAAGAGGAAACATCCCTCCATCCGGCATGTCTTTTACGAAACCCTTCCCCCGGGAATTCTTGCCCGCCAGATTGTGTCTGGGGGATTGACCGTGGGGAATCTCCATCTTCGGATCTCCCCCGACATTTACGAGAGCGGCAAGAAACGGATGGATTCGATGGTCCATAAAGGCCTTGTATTAGCAAAGACTGTGACTCCCTATGCCCAGAACAAACTTGGCATCATGGTCCGGACCGGAAATCCCAAAAACATTCATTCTCTCACGGATCTCGCACGGCCCGACGTTCGGCTTTCCCTGCCGAACCCGAAATGGGAGGGGATCGGGAATCAGATCAGACTTTCTCTCCAGAAAGCCGGAGGAAAGAAACTGGTCAGGGATATTTTTGAAACAAAAAGAAAGGCAGGGACAACCTTTTTGACACATATCCATCATCGGGAAACGGCGGTGCGAATCCTTGACGGCAAATCTGACGCAGGTATTACCTGGATTTCCGAAGTCCTGTTCCAGAAATCCCTGCACCATCCGATTACTCTCGTGCGAATTCCCGACAACCTCAATACAGAAGCCACCTATATGGCAGCCGAAGTTGCCCGGGCCCCTCATAGGCTAGCGGCCAGGGAATGGCTCTCCTTCCTGAAATCTCCCGAGGCAGCCAATATTTACCGCCATTTCGGGTTCACGGCTCCAGCCAAATGATGGCCAGAAAGCGACCAGAATCCAACCATTTCTCAGGAGGATGCATGAGAGTTTCTGCTGGCAATCCCATCGGAAGGCTTAGATCTTTCCGGTCGTCCCTTACACTTCTTCCTTTATTGGCGGCTTTTCTACCCCCACTTTTGACCCCGGGAATGGCCTTTGCTGCCAAGCCGGTCCTTCCTCCCTTTCCGCCCGGTCTTTTTTATCCGGTCGACAACGGAAAGGCTCCTACCATGCCCGGAGCCACACTGGTCCCGGTCAAGCCGGTTTTCGACCTGTCCGGCCTGCCCGGCTGGATCCAGGGGAAGAAAATCACAAACTCCATGAAAGTTAGCATCCCCAAGTATGAAATGCTGGTGATCCGTGGATCCGTCATCAAGCAAAACACCGTCGTCATTCCCCCGGGTGGGCTTTATTTCGATGCCTCTCCGGCCAGGGGGGAATTGCCTATGACAGGGTCTAGTGACTACTTTCTCGGAAAAAGATACTACTTTGTCGATTATGATGCCCGGATTCATGTCGTGAAGAATGCGCTCGTCCGTTCGGCCCAGATGACAATCGTTGGAAACCATCTCTATACGATGCTGCTTCCCCCAGTGCCCAAGGTCGTCCCGGACCCGGTTGTGAACTGGCGGACTTTCGATGGAGTCTCCATTCGTCCGTGGGCCTTCTCGGAACGGTGGGAAAAACCGGCGACTGGCCGCCCTGATCAAAAACCGATGACTTACCTCCAGGGGGTTATCGGACACGTGGACAAAAACGGGGTGAAATTCACCTCCCTGACCGGAACATCGATCCACAGCGAATGGTGGGCAAGGAGAATTCTATTCGAAGGAAACGCAAAGGCGGGGCAAAGATTCGGTACGGGAGACGACGCAGTTGTCATTACCCGTATCGACCAGGACCAGTCTCGGGTGACACTTTCCTTTTTCCACAAGGATCGCAGGGTAGCCTCCCGGACACTTGTGGCCAGGAACAGTCCGACCCTCCCCGAGAATCCGGTTCTTAGAAGGAAAATGACCGCAATCCATGACTCGATGGCCGTGGTTCTCTGGCCGCACGATGCGGTCCGAAAAGGAACGGTTCGCCTCTGGGTCTATGGAGGCGTGGAACAATGGAAGACAAACCGGCAGAATTTTGGCCTTACGAATATGGCCTACTTTCCCATCGCCTGTCCCATCGCGCATCATATCGGAGGGATGATATACAATACCCGTCCTCTGGTCCTTTCCCCCGGAACAACGACCCCTCTATTCGGAGGCTATGCCCGGATCAAGGTTGTTTCCATAAAGGGATCCGAAGTAAAATTTATGCTAGCAACAAATCAAGGAAAAACTCCGGTCTTTTCAAAAACGGGGAACATCGACGCCGTCATCGGAGCCGGACGGGCAGCCCACGGAATTCTTTCCACGCTCGACACAACCGATCTCGCTCTGGATAAGGATCTGTCCGTAGCAAAATAGAAGGAATTGCGGCAGGGAGTCGGACCCTTCCTGCCGCCTTCCCATTGGAGGTTAACATCATGTTTGGACTCTTTTCAGGAAACAAGGATCTGCAGCTTCACCCCTCCGAACTCAAGGACCGCATCGAGAATGGTGACGACCTTGTCATCCTTGATGTCAGAGAAAACTGGGAGCACTCGCGTGTCAGGATTCCCAACGCCATTCATATCCCCCTGGCCCAGCTTCCACAGAAACTCGCCCAGATAGACAAAGAGAAGGATGTGGTCGTTTACTGCCATCATGGGGTAAGAAGCCTTCAGGCCTGTCATTTCCTGAGGAAAAACGGATTCGAAAAGGTCAAGAACCTCCATGGAGGGATCGACGCCTACGCCCTTCATGCCGACAGATCCCTTCCCCGATACTGATAATTTCCCTTCTCATGGGTGATATTTTCTAACGAGTTAAGACCCTGCCTGAAAAGAGATCCTGAAATCGGCATCCGCCGAGTTTCCTGATTGGCCCCAAAAACAGAAAGGGGATCACCAGCTGGTGATCCCCTTCTACATTCTGTGAACCCGATCTATACCTTGGGAAACAATCAGTGATCGGTCAAGCTCGTCCCCGACGTCCGGGTATCCCCGGGAATGCCCAGAAATTTCGGTGGAGCCGACAATCCCGCCATTGTCGGAAGCCGGGTCAGGACATATTCGTTCGGAACATGTGAGAGGTTCTCTTCCCGAACCCGCATGCGGCCGTTCTCCGGGGGAATAATGACATCGTATTCGTTGGCTTTCCAGTAGCCCCGGGTCCGGCTCTCCACAAGTCCGATCTGATTTGTGATTGTCACCAGAACGGTTTCCCCGATTTCATAGGCAAAGGCGATTGGGCGATGCTCCATAGGTTTGTCCTCCTGGCTATTCCAGTAGCAGGTTCAATTTATGGGTTCGAGCGGACCATCCGATAGACGGCAATCCGGTAATGATCCAGTTCTCCAGGAGATTCCGTCCCAGAAGACAGAAGGGTAAAGCTCTTTCCCAAAAGGGAGGGAAGATCCCCTATCCGGAAGAAGACATCATGGTGTCCCCGGTGTGTCACATAATCCCGGCTTCGTTCCTCCCCGGGAAAATGCCGGAAATGTTCTGAAAAGAGGCCGAGACCGGCCAGACCTCCCGGCTTTAGAAGCCCGGATACCCAACGGGGATAATATTTTCTCTCAGGGCTCCGGAGATGGTGGTAAACTCCGAAATCGAAAACCACATCGAAGATCCCTGGACAAAATGGCATCCGAAAGAGATCTCCCTGGACAAAATGGGCCTGGCGACTTTTTTCCGGGACTGCCTTTTTTCGGGCCACCAGGAGGGGGTCAAAAACAAGATCCATGGCCACAACCCTCCAGCCCCTTTCCAAAAATGGAGAAAGATTCCGGCCTTCGCCAGAACCAATCTCCAGAACGGTGCCGGGAGCAGTTCCGGAAGAGGCCTCAAGGAGGAGCTGAACAAGCCCGGAAGCCCCCTCCCGGGGCCACCCGATTTTTCCAGTTTTATAGGCCTCTGCAAAAAACTGTTTCTGGCGATCATACACCGTCCGGTCGGTTTCCATCAATGGGTTCCTCGTGCTAGATTAAAAATGGTTCCTTTGCCATTGAATCAAGGGAGCCGGGGAGCCGTATCTTTATATAGGGGACAGCCGTCACCGATGGACCTTTTGATCAGACCCTCGCTTTTCAGCACTGAGAGGGCCCTTCTGGAAATCGAAAAGCTCCTGGCCGGATCCGGCCTTTCATTTGCGCTATTCTTGTCCAGGGATCATATCATTCTTGCCAACCCCGATTTCGTAAAACGTTGGAACCTTGTCAGGGCAAGATTCCCTCGATATTCCTTATCGGACTATGCAAACCAGAACGCCCTCTCGCTTTCCGGGGAAACCAGAGGACAGTTCTGGAACTGGATTTCGGAGCCATCCTCGCGACCATCCCAGATCGAACTTCCCGATCCGGACTCCGGACTACGAAGGTTCATCATCAGAGTTCCCACGGAAAAGGATACCGCTGAAGATCCTCTCTTCCTGGAAAAGATCGCCGAAAATCTCCAGGAAAGTGAGCGGGAGAGATTGATCCTCCTGGGCCGACGCTTGCGAAATCCATCCCGAACGATCATCCGTACTGTCAGTGACGAACTTCTTCTCGAACACTTTTTCAGGGATGAACTTTCCGGTGAACCTGAATACGAGATGGCTCAGGTCTTCCTTGCCAAGGAGGCCGTCTGGTCACCTTCCTCCGGATTCTGGAGGATTCGCACCAGTCCCGGAGGGCCGAAAAAACGGATATCGGAGGCACTTTCCGTGGAAGAATCCGGATCGATTTTACCTTTTCGGCGAATTCTCTTTGCCAAAAATACGGGCGGGGGATACTGGGCAGACTTTCCCCTCCTCTTCAACCAGGCATTCTTCGGAAAGGTGCGTCTCTTTCGCCCAGAGTCACGAAAAAGGGAACTTCCCGGACTCAGCTCTTTTCAGCCAAAAGCCCAAAGTCTTTCGCGAAGGCTTTTTGAAATTCGAAAAAATCTCGGGTATCTGAATTCTGCTGCTAGAGAGCCTGAATCGGGCTTTCTCGACCGCCGGGAAGCCCTTCTTCTCATCGAAGCTCTGATAGAGGAACAACGGATTACGGGATTGGGATTCGGACTGGTCGGGATCAGGGTCAATATTCCGAACCACAAGTCCCTCATGATCAAGGTCAGGAGCATCCTTCGATTCTACGACGAAATTGCCCACATGACTCCGCGGGAATATCTGTTGATCCTTCCGGCCATGAACCCTGACAGTGCGGCAAGTGTCATCGAACGGGTCCGTGACATTCTCCTGGGGATGAACCGGGACCAGGCCCCCCAAGTGACTTTTGGCTGGCTTTCCTATCCGGAAACAGGAAAAGGTCCCATGAATCTTGTCCGGAGTGTTTTTACCCGGGAAGAATCCCAGCCTTTGCAAAACAACCGTTCCACTGAATGACCTGACGGAGGACAAATGGCTGACCCTTTCGATCCGGAAGATCCCAACCGGAAACATGATGATATCGGAGTCCCGTTGTTGTGGATAATGCTGCCGGTCGTCATCGTCTTTCTCGGAATCATCGGCATGACTCTCTACCATCTAAGAAACATGGACTTTTTGCGACAATGATCCAGAATCAGGAGTCGGAGGAAGTCACCCGATATTATTTTTTAGCCTCTCCAGAAAGTCCCTCGAGAAATTTCCTGTCATCACCTCTTCAACCGGACCCTCCATGCGCAGGTCTCCCTTTTCTCCAACTTCGATAAGAAGCGTCCCACCCGGCATCCGGACCGTTACGGGACTTTTGACCTTTCCGAGAAAGACGGCACAGGAAGCTGCCGCACAGGAACTGCTGCCAGAGGCTTGCGTATAACCGGCACCCCGCTCCCAGATCCTGATCTCAATCTCGTTTGGTCCGGCAACACGAACCATTTGAGTATTGATTCTTCTCGGAAACAGTGGGTGATGCTCGATCAATGTCCCGAACTCACGGATGAAGGGTTCGTCGATTTTATCCACAAAAAAGACAAAGTGGGGATTGCCGACAGAGACCGCCGATCCCGTGACACTGACCTTCCCATCAAGAGATAGTGCCTCCTCAATCAGGGGGGTATTCCTTTCCTTGATCCCGACCACGGCCGGATCAAAGGTGTAGGTCCCCATCTCGACCAGAACGGATGTCACCCGGCCCGACTGGTCTGTGCGGACGGTGGAACGGACACGCCCTCCCGCCGTGTCGATCAGAAACTCCTTTTCTTTTGCAAATCCATACTCGTAGAGAAATTTGGAGAATATTCGAAGTCCATTTCCGCTCTTTTCGGCCTCCGACCCGTCAGGATTGAATATTCTGAGCCCGAACGGAGGAGTATCCTTTTCGAGCAAAAGGATGCCATCCGATCCGACTCCGTAGTTCCTGTCGCAGAGAAGTCGGATATTGCTCACTGTCAATGACGGCGTTCTTTCATCCTTGAGCATGACGATGTAATCATTGCCTAATCCGTGGCTCTTTACGAAATCGCAATTCATCAATTCGTCCTTTTTACTTGATAGTCTTCTCCGCCCTGGAATCAACTCCACCGGGGGTTTCTCTTAAGATCTGCCAATCCTTGCGAGCCTGCCTGTTTTGAGGATCGGTGGTCAACGCCTTTTCCAGGTCTT
The DNA here is from genome assembly GCA_027415345.1 of Nitrospirota bacterium. Classification (GTDB taxonomy): domain Bacteria; phylum Nitrospirota; class Leptospirillia; order Leptospirillales; family Leptospirillaceae; genus UBA4572. The sequence continues at coordinate 11,188 of DAIBTC010000023.1, read as the reverse complement.
TTTGGGCCTGAGGATAATGATGGTGCCTGTATTCCCTTTCGGCAAGGGCCACGAGATCCCGAACCTGGCCTTTCACCTGATCGCGGACACGGATGGCAAGTTCGTCGTTCCTACGATAGGAAAGGGCCTTCCTGGCATGATCGAGAGCCAAAGCATAACGACCGGACATGTATTCGCTTTCGGAAAGTTTTCCGTAGGCCCATCCAATCGTCGGATCGATTGATGTCTCCTTTGGATCATGGGCTTTCAGTCCGAGCAACTTCTGCAGAAGTTCGCCCCAGTCCTGACTGGCCTTTCCAGAGACAATTACACGAGCTTTGGTCTTTTCCACTTCGGAGCGAAGGACCGGATCGTCAGGTGTGAATGTCCGGGCGGTTTCAAGGGCTGCCAGAGCTCCCCGAAGACGACCTGCCTTGCGACGCTCTCTGGCGACTCCCATGTAATAGGAAGCCCCCATTAGACGAATACTCTTTTTATCCCTCCGGAGAAGATGCCGGTTATCGGTGGAAAGCGTCTGGTCCTTTTCCCATCTCTCGACCCAGGCCAAAGCTTTCAGGAAGTGATTGCCCCGAAGCAGGGCCTTCAATTGCAGGTAGTCTTTTCGAAACCTGATGTCGGAGGATGAAAGGTTCCCATGACGGTCAAAGAAAGTATTGAAAAAGGAGCCAGATGAACATCCCGGAAAAACCGCCAGGAGACATCCGACACACATGAGCAGAATCCCTCTGCGGACACTCTTCCCCATCACGCCTCCTTGAATTCGTTTCATCTATATCGTCTATTGCCAGGCAAAGCCGAGTTTACCGACAAAATCGCGTTCCGACATCCGGCGGTAGGCATTCTGGAGAGGGGCGATCGAAGTGAGGGGACCCACTTCGTTCACAATAGGACGGATATCGCCATGAGACACCCAATTCAGCATGGCAAGAATGTCTGAGCGATGAGCGAGATAGACTCCATGAAGGGAAAGCTGTCGACCGAAAAGTTCACGGGTCGGAAATTGGGTCGGAGAGCCGGTTGTTTCGCCGACAACGACCGCCCGGCCCCCCTTGCGGAGAAGAGGGAGGATTCGGGCAATGGTTGCGCCTCCAACAGTATCCAGGACTCCGTCAAAAGGCTTTCCAGAAAGTCTCATCACAGTTTCAGGCCAATCCTGCGCCTCGTGGGAAATCAGGGGAATATCCATGGATCGGGCAAGAACCGTCTTTTTTTTCTCCGGTCCATAAGTCCCGTAAACCTCGAGCTTGAGAACAAGCCCCAGAAGACAGGCCAAATGACCGACTCCACCACTCGCCCCGACAACAAGCCATCGCTCTCCGGCCTGGGCGCCACCCCTGACGACCAGTCCCTGGTGGGCTGTCGCCCCGGCTAATGTGACCGCCGATGCCAAAAGGGGAGAGAGGGAGGGAGGAACAGGCAAAAGACGGGTTGCCGGGAGAGAGACATATTCAGAAAAAACCCCGGGAAGATGACCTCCAAGGACGCGATAGGATGGACAGAGGGATTCGGAACCGCTCCGGCAAAGTTCGCAGACCAGGCAACCCTGACCCGGGGAGATGGCGACAGAATCCCCCACTTTCAGGGAAAAATCGGGACCAACACCTTCACCGATGGAATCCACCACACCCACTCCTTCGGAGCCCATCACATGGGGCAGCGTGACAGAATAGGCGGGAGAGCCGGAAAGGACCCATAGATCGATATGATTGAGAGTGTGGCCCTTCATCCTGACCCTGACCTCTCCTTGAGAAGGAACGGGAAGGGCCTGTTCGTCCAGGATGAGCGAATCGATGTTTTTCCCTTTTGAAAGAAGGACAGTCCTCACATCATGGCTCCAATCGTCAGTCTGTTTTCCTTACTATCCCTGCGCGCCACCACTTGGGTTCGAGACAAAATGTCCCGAACCGGTGTCCTGCCCCTGGAAATCGGAAGAAACTTCACCTTCCCCGTTTCGCCGGTTGACCAAGTATGGGGACCGGTCAAAAGAGAGGTCCGGAAAGATAGAGGGGAAACGCGATGTGAAATTCCGGATCAGACTCTTTATTCAAAGGTCTTCGACAAATGGGATCTAAAATTCCCTATGGCCAGAAGAAGGAATACTCCCGGGTTCCAGAGAAGTCGTCCAGGACGGCGAAAGGCCCGGGACTTACCCGTCGTAATCGTCAAAACCTCAACCTTAATCGCTGAAAATTAAAGATGAAAATTTGCCTGAAGGGATTCCGACTATCTTTTGAGGGTATGATGCAGACGACGGAAAAGGCTGACATTGTAAAGAAAAGAGCCTGAACCCCTCCCCGTCCGAGGCCTGATTACCCAGGATGAGGACTGCCGGATTTACCTCCGGATCTTTTCGGCGCGTTCTTCTTCTTCGAGCAATGTTTTGCAGGATATGCAGAAAGTCGTCACCGGACGGGCGAGCATCCGCTTCTCCTCGATCTCTTCCCCGCACCGTTCGCAGATCCCGAAGGATCCCGTTTCAATTCTTTCCAAGGCTTCATCGATCTTTCGGAGAAGCTTTTTTTCCCGTTCCTTGAGGCGATAGGAAAAGCCTTGGGACTCTTCGATGGAGGCCAGATCTGACGGATCCGGGAAAAGCTGGACTCCTTTTTCCACTGTTGACTGAAGGACCTTCTCAGCCCCGGCAATAATTTCTCTCCTCTGCTGCTGAAGAATTTCCCGCGCTTTTTCGAGGTTTTCCATAAGATCCTTTCAACAATGACAACCAAACCGGCCTTTCAACGAAAGGCACCGGAGAAATACTCAGGGAGACTTGGCAGATTCCCCGAAAAATAACCTTCCAGGGATTTTAGCAGACTCGCAAGCCAGTTTGCATCCGTCCCTTTTTTGAAGTCATTCCAAAGAAGTCAGGAACATGTGCCCGGTCCTCCTCTTTTACAATCCGCCCCCTCACCCCCTGCCATATTTCGGCCCGAAAGTTATCATTGGACCGCCCAGAAATCCCTGACAGCTTGAATTTTCCCTATTATTCTGGTAGATTTGAGCCACTCGGAAAAACATTTCACATGGAGAGATGGCCGAGAGGCTGAAGGCGGTTGACTCGAAATCAACTCTGGGGGGAACCCCAGCGGGGGTTCAAATCCCTCTCTCTCCGCCAATCCCCTTTCTAGGGCCCGCAGTTACTCACAGCCCCGGAGCCAACATTGTCCAGCAAACAGGACGCCCTGTACAGGTTACTATCCAGCCAAATCGCGGACTCCACCAATTCGGCCTTTCTGCTGATCGGCACAGACTACCGGATACAATGGATCTCGGAATCAGCCAGAAAACTCCTCTTCAGGGGAGACGAGAACATTGAAGGCATTGCCTGTGCCCAGGGCCTCCGGGGAAAGGTCTGCTCAGCCGAATGTGTTGCGGTTTCTGGCAACCTTTCCGGAGACACCTCTCCCTTCGGCTTATCCTGCCTGAAGGAGACCTTCGGTGACTTCAGCATCAGGAACTGTCTCCTGGAGTCGGAGGAAAAGACGGTCGGGCTTTTGAAACAGGTGATGTCCTCCGATTCTTCCCCCAGCGTTGTCAATCCGTCCCCTATCGAATCCAGGGGCTCCTGGCATGCCGCCCTCGCCCCCACTCTTTCACGGATTGCGGATACAACCATCCCCATTTTGCTCGTCGGAGAAACGGGAACAGGCAAAGAAGTCCTGGCACAGAGGATTCACGAAATGAGCCCACGCCGCAACAATCCCTTCATAGTGCTCGATCTTTCTGTCATTCCGGAAACCCTTGTCGATGATGCCCTTTTTGGTCATACGCGCGGGGCCTTCACCGGCGCCACCTCCGACTATACGGGCAAACTTCTCCAGGCGGACGGGGGAACGCTTCTCCTAGACGAGCTTGAAAACATCCCTCTTTCCGTTCAGGCCAAACTTCTCAGATTTCTCGAAACCGGCATCGTCGAAAGGATCGGACAAACCAAAAAGCACACAATCGATGTCCGGATTATTGCCGCCACCAATGTCAGCCCTGAAGAACTTCTCTCATCCGGACGGCTCAGGGAAGATCTTTTCTACCGTCTCAGGGGCATGACCATCCTGCTCCCTCCCCTCAGGGAGCGCCAGGAGGAGATTCCTCTTCTGATCCAAACATTCCGTGGAAACTGGTCGGCCCGTCACGGACGAAAAGCCCCCACCTTTTCGTCTGCCCTCATCGAGCGATTTGGCAGCTATCCCTTTCCGGGAAACATTCGGGAACTTAAACATCTCGTCGACCTTTGCCTGAGCCTCTCTCTCGACCAGACATTGACCCCAGACAATCTGCCGGAGCCCGTCAGGGAGATCCTGTTCAAAAACGGCCAGAAAGGACTTTCCCTGAACGAATCCGCAAGTCCGGGAGCCTCTAAGAATGTCGAGGAGGCCATCGCGGCCGTGGAAAAGGACATGATCCAGAGAGTTCTCGCCCAGCATCGCGGCCGGGTTTCCGATGCGGCAAACTCGCTCTCCATGAGCCGGATCACTCTTTGGAGAAAGATGAAGAAATATAATCTGGACCGCCGGAGAACGTTTCCTTCCTGAAACTCCCTTTTTTCCTTTTTCCCATCATCTGTCTCCCGAATGAAACATCCCGTCGTCAGTCCTTTTGGCGACATTGTCATGACCTTTCATAAGATTTCATCACCAAAAGCTTTTTTTCTTCCCAACAGGGACAGTCCTCTTGGCATGATTCTTGATCACAAAGAAAAAGCCTTGGAAATTTCTATTGAAATAATCCGAGGAAAGATTCATTCATGATCAAAAAAGAGGAGAAATAAAATGAGCGGAGCAAAAAACCTCACGTTTGTGATCTTGGCTGCATTCCCCTTTCTTCTCATGGCCGTTTTTGAAAAAATCGATCATGCCCTGAAAGGCGGACTCGGCGGGTTCTGAGCTTTTCTGCTCAATTCCCTGGGGAAGGAGAAGGAAGGACTCCCGTTCCGGGTTCCTTCGGTTCTTCTTCCCTTTTTTTCTGGAAAAAATCCTGCAAAAGGCGTCCGGATTCTCCTTCGAGAAGTCCTGAAACCACCCTGATTTTATGGTAGAGCCTGGGGTCGTTGTGAAGGTCGTACAGGGATCCGAGCACGCCCCGCCGTGGCTCCCGAGCTCCAAAGACAAGCCGGGAAATCCGTGATTCGAGCATGGCCCCGAAACACATGAAACAAGGTTCAAGGGTCACATAAAGGGTGGCTCCCGACAGACGGTAGTTTCCGATTCTGGATGCGGCCATCCTGATGGCCATCATCTCGGCATGGCTTGTCGGATCGTTCAGGATTCGTCCTCGGTTCCATCCTTCTCCTATGATCTCCTCACCAGCGAGCAGGACGGCTCCCACCGGGACATCTCCTTCCTCCATGGCCCTCCAGGCAAGTCTTAGCGCCCGGTTCATGTAAAAGGCATCCCTTTCGGTCATGGCACGGAGGGCCTACGAAAAATCCGGTCAACGCGGGCCTGGTCGAGGGGCCGCAGAAGGAGGCTGTCCACATTCACGTGGGCTGGACGGGTCACCACCCAGGAGACCGCTTCCGCCACGTCCTCGGCCGACAGGGGGGTCATTCCCTCGTAAACCCTTTTTGCCTTTTCCGCATCGCCGTTAAAACGGACAAGAGAAAATTCGGTGTTGACGAGGCCCGGATCAATTTCCGTAATCCGGACCGGCTTGCCGAGCCATTCGAGGCGGAGGGTTTCCGTAATGGCGCGAACAGCGTGCTTGGCGGCCGTGTATCCCGCTCCCCCCGTATAGGTTTCAAGGGCTGCCACGGAGCCGATATTGACGAGGTGTCCCAGACCACTTTTGCAAAGCCTCGGGAAAAGGGCCCTGGCCATGCGGGCAGTCCCCAGGACATTGCTCTGGTACATATCAAGCCACCCCATTTCATCCATCTCCAGAACGGGATCAAGACCCAATGCCCCGCCAGCGTTGTTGACGAGGACATGCACCGCCTCCGGAAGACGGGAGACAAAGACATTGACAGACTCCGTGCTCCGCACATCGAGCCCAAGAGGAGTCATCCCTGTCTCCTGGGAGAGCCTCTCAAGCCGGTCATAGCGTCTTGCCCCTCCATAGACCTGAAATCCCGCCTTGACAAGAGCCCTGACGGTTTCTGCCCCGATCCCTGATGAAGCCCCTGTCACAACGGCAATTTTTGGTTCATTGTTTTTCATTTCCGATCCTGTCTCCCTGGAGGGCTGGCAAGGATCACTCTTGCCGTTTTTCTCCGCAATTCCCATAATGGAGCTATGATATGTTCTGATTTTCCCATTATCCCTGAAAAAGACAGCAGGCGAAACCCTCTTCTCGGGATCCTCCTGGTGGGTTGGATCATTGCTTTCCTGAACGGAATTCCAGGGGCCCTCTACGCTCTTCCGCTTAACGACCCGTCTTACCCGGCTCCTCTGCGGGAGGGAATCCAAAAGGCCGCACAAGAGATCCTGGCCAACCATCCGAAGAAAGCCCTCACGATCCTGACTCCCTTGACCAGGACTTATCCGGATTATACTGTTGTTTTTACCCTGGCCGGAATGGCCTACGGCAAAAGCGGGCTCAACAGGAAGGCCATCGAGATGGAGAAGCGGGCGCTGGTCCTCGACCCCGGGAATGTGACCGCCCGAATCAGCCTCGGCATTGCGGAAGGAAATACCGGTCATTTTCGCAAGGAGGTCCTGAATGAAAATGCGGTCATTCATGACCACCCGGAGCGGGAAGCGGCATGGGCGGCTCTCGGATGGGCCTATGCCTCCCTGGGAAAATGGAAAGAGGCACGATTTTCCGAGGAAAAGGCTGTTTCCCTTCGTCCGTCCGATCCCGGAGCCCGCATGATCCTGGGCTTGGCACTGGCCCACGAAGGCTATCTCCAGGAAGCCCTCCTGATGGAAGAGTCCGCCCAGAAACTGAGTCCCGGGGATGAAGGGATACGTCGCTCCCTGACCTTCATCCGGCAGGAAATGAACCCCCCGGCCCACTCCAAAAAACCGAAAAATGGTTTCAATCCCCTTCTGGCCCCCACCCCCGCCCCGTCTTCTGCAACGGCCACCCCGGGGGCATCCCAGCAGATGTCTCCCCCCCCCATACGGGCCCCTTCCGTTCTTCATTAAATGTTTGTCTTTTCCGGGGGAATATCCTAGAATTTCCAGAATCGGAGGGGTGGCCGAGCGGCCGAAGGCGGCGGTCTTGAAAACCGTAGAGCGAAAGCTCCGTGGGTTCGAATCCTACCCCCTCCGCCATTCTGGATCTTTTTCGCATTTTACCGGACCGCATGACTGTCCGGGCCTCAAGTTGAATCCTGCACCCATTTTGGGGTATTCTTCACCCTCATGCCCGGATTGAAGGCATCCCTGTATTTCCTTGGAGAGGTGGCCGAGTGGTCGAAGGCGTCCGCCTGCTAAGCGGATGTAGGACCAAAAGTCCTACCCAGGGTTCAAATCCCTGCCTCTCCGCCATTTAAGCTCGATTCATCCCTCCAAAAGAGTTGAAAAATCCGAGCCGGGCATGCCAGAAGAAGGCCGGTTTTGAACAAGAGCTTGGTCTGATTTAAGAAGGACGGATTTAAGGTCGACCAGATTTTCCATCGGAAGGTGATAAGAAGTATTCCTCCGGGGGGAGCGGCCTCCCCACAGAAAGTCTCGCGAAGTAGATCCTGAGATCCATAAACTTCCTGGCACACCACCTAACACCCTGACAGGGGATTCTGTCAAATCCCCGATCCGCCAAAAGGTATTCCCCCAACGGACGGGTTCGCTTTGGCATGGAATCTTCCCGAAGAAGATCCTTCCCTGTCGTTATTCCCATTCCCTGAGTTCTGACCCGAACTCAGTCTCATCTGGAAAGCGCGCTTGATTCCTTCAAGAAAGAAGAACAGGTCCCAGAGATTCGTGAGGGCGCTCCTTTTTTTCTGCCCATACCGGACGAATGAAGAAGGATCGACTGCCACCCCATTGCTTGAAAATCTCCATTTGACCTGCCGATGAGTTCAATCACGCCGTTGTCTCTTGCCCATAAACCGTAGTCCGGTTCCTTCCTCCCGCCTTCGATGAGTAAAGGGCCTTGTCGGCTCTCTCCATCATCGTGGTCCAGCCAGGTCCAAGAGGACCGGAATACACACCGACAGAAATGGTAATAACCCCAATCTTCTGACGTTTTGTAACATTCATGATCTCGATCTTCTCAACCGATTTTCTGATCTTTTCTCCAATGGCATATCCGTCCTCGGCCGAACCTCCCGGAAGAAGCAGGGCGAACTCCTCTCCTCCGACCCGGGCCGCGAGATCTCCGTCCCTGAGACAAACCCTGAGGATTCGGGAGACCGCCACAATCGCCTTGTCCCCAACCATATGCCCATGAGTGTCGTTGATCCTCTTGAAATGGTCGATGTCGAGCATCAAGATGGCCATCTCCATTCCGGAGTGATCGCCTCCCGAAAGAAGGGCCTCCACTTTGGCATTGAGCCCCCTCCTGTTGAGAAGCTCCGTGAGGGGATCAATCAATGCCTCGGCCCGGGCGGTTCTCAACTCGCGCTGCAACCCCTCGATTTTCTTCTGGCTCTCGGTCAGGTCATGGCTCAGGGTGTCGGAACTCGCCTTGATGGAAAGGGTGTCCCTGAGGATGGCATCAATGAGAGATTTGAGCTTTTTCTCATCGATATCATTTTTTTCAAGGGTCGACCCATAGAACTCCATCCCTTTCTGGACGCGCTCCGCTTCATGGGTGGTGGACTGGGTCGAACGGGAAATATGCTCCAGAACTTCCTGGATCTCCTTCGTGAGAGAATCCCGGTGCTCATTTAACGGAAGAACAAATTCCGGAGCCACGAACCTGAGAAAAATCGTCTCCACATCCGAGTCGGTCAGGGGATTTCCGGATCTCATCAGGGAATCGAGCGCATCGGAAAGTCCCGGATTGATTCCCGAGACATATTCGTAAATCACGGCATAGTGGATTGGCGTAAACGAAAAGCCCAGTTCGGTCATACGTTGCAGGACAAGACGAAAGATCTCGGCACTGGCCATCTTGGATTCAGAGTAACGCAGCATGAACACTCCCGTCGGAAAACAGAAGATAAGATCTAAGAAATCTTTCAGCCTCCCTCGAGGGATTCTAGCACAACACGGATCATTGAAAATACTTTAAAGTTCATTGAAAATACATTCTCACCCATCAACGGGCATCCTACCCCGGACAAACGACAGTATCTTGACAAAATTCTCACGGGAGAAGATTACCCGTCCAGAACAGGAAGGGAGGTTATTCATTCTTTCGCTTGGCATAATCGGTCACCTCGGCAGAGGGTCCGAATCAGGGAACCATTCCGGCTGGGACATCGTCCTCTTTCACCTGGGGAAAACCCCGGTGTCCGTTGCCGGATTGATCAACTTCTTCCTGTTTGTCCTCCTGGGATTCCTCCTCCGCCACTTCCTCAGGAAGACACTGACTGCCCGGGCCCAGACCCAGTCCTCTCCCCAGACGCGGCACATGATGGGACTCCTGTCGACCCTTGCCGCCAACCTTGTTTTTGCCCTGGCGATCGTCATCGGCCTTGACAACCTGGGCGTCCGGCTCTCCTTTCTCGGAGGAACACTGGGCGTTCTGGGCATCGGTATCGGGATAGGCCTCCAGAACCTCGCCGCAAACATGATCGGACTGGTGGTCATCCTTCTGGAAAAGTCGATCCAGATCGGCGACCTGATCGAAATCGACGGAGTCCTGGGAACTGTTGTCGAGATCAAGGGACGGTCAACGACAGTCATGAGCCGGGACAACATCGCCATCATCATCCCGAATGCTCACCTGATCGCCAACAAGGTCATCAACTGGAGCCACCGGGACCCCAAAACCCGCATGCACCTTAAAGTGGGGATCGGGATGGATCCCTCCCTTCTCGACAGGGCGGTCGACATTCTCATGACAATCGCACGCAGCCATCCGGACATTCTGCCGGATCCTCCCCCCACCGTCTGGTTTACGGAATTCGGGGCCTCCTCCTTCAATCTTGAGCTTATTTACTGGATCAATGATGTCACCCTGCGGCATACCACTCTTTCCGATCTCAATTTCAGGATCGCCAGTGAGTTTCATGCGGCGGGAATCGACCTCCCCTATCCCCACAATGTCGTCATTCTTTCAGGGAAAGGCAGTACGGAGGCACCGCCTCTTGCACCGGGCCCTCTCCGGGAGGATAATGACACACATGAAAATCGGAATTCTTCTTTCGACCCATCCCGAAAAGCTTGACGGAGAGACCGTCCGGGTGATTGCCGAGACAGGGCTCGCCGCCGGAGACGAGATTTATCTCTATCTTCTTGATGAAGGAGCCCGCTTTGTTGCCCAGGGCTGGGTCCAAGACCTTGTCGACCGGGGGGCCTCGGTCTATACCTGTGCCTACGCCGCCCAGAACCGGAAAATTCCTGACCCCGGGAAGACCACCTTTTGCGGACTCGTGGTCCTGACCCAGATCATCGAAGGTTGCGACCGTTTCCTGGCTTTTGCCTGAAAGGATTCACGTGTCTTCCGCCTCTCACAGGACCCTTCTCCTGATCAAGGCCGATCCGGCCAACGATCCACGACCTGCGGAAGCCATACGATCGGCACTCGGACTGATTGCTGGCGAAATCCCCGTCAGCGTCTATCTGTTCAGGGAGGCCCACGCCCTTCTCCTTTCCTCCCCGGACGACCTGCTTGATCTTGAGGACGGGGAGGTTCTTCATCGTTTCCTCGGGACTTTCTTTGATATGGCGAAGGAGATCTATTATGAACCTTTCACGCTGGCTCCTGCGCGGGAGGTCCGGGGGAAACCCCTTTCCCCTAAAGATCTTGGGCGCCTGATTTTGGGATTCGACCATACGATCTTCTTCTAGGATGGAACGCATGCTTATCCTTATCCGTCAAAATCCCGATGACCGGCTCCGGGAGCTCCTTGACTCGATCGACCAGGAGACTTCTGCGACGACGCTCGTCTATCTCGACCGGGCCCAGGCAACAGGAACGGCCTCTCCTCTGCCAGTCCTTGCGAACCGGACTTTTTCGCTCCATGCTCCTCCGGCCGCCGGTGTCACTCCCATCGATGGCCAAGCCCTCCTTGAGCTGATCCACACCCATGACCGCATCCTCGTCCTCCCCTGACCCGATGCCCTGCCCAGTCCCTGGATCCATTCACGGGAACATTCAGCATCCCTTCATTCGTTCGGAAGGAAAGTCTTTCACCGAC
>DAIBTC010000239.1 GCA_027415345.1 Nitrospirota bacterium | reverse complement strand
TCGGCGTGCGCCCAGACCAGGGGCATGGCCGATCCCGTGGGGGCCCCGGGATAGAGGCCTCGCTCCGGAAGGGGAGGGGCGTCCCACACCTGCTCCGGAAGAAGCCCCAGAGGGCTCGCCATCGTCGCCATGTCCCGGAGATACCCCCGGGCGCTCTCTCCCGCCACCACCGCCACATGGCCCCGCTCTCCGGCCAAAAGAGGCCAGGGACGTCCGCGGCCGGTCCCGTCGAAGGGAGATCCGTCCTCGTGCTCCCCATAGCCGTCTCCGTTGTAGCGGTACCAAGCGGTCCCGACGGGCGTCTCGGCCCGGAGGAGGGCATCAACGGCCTTGCGGGACTCCCGAATGAAGGGATCCTCGGGCGACCTTAGCCCGAACCGGACCAGCTGAAAAAAATCGGTGCTGATCTGGTCGCAGGCGGGAAGCCCCGGATCGTGGCAGCGGTTCTTGATGAGTAGATGCAGCCCCTTGGCGGCCAGATCCTCCAGAATCGCCTCCGGAACGGCCCGGAGATAGTAGCCCGAGACCCCGATCCGTCTGGCAAGGTCGGTCTCTCCCGACCAGCACCACCGCTCGAGGCTGGCGTTCCAGGTGTCGGCCACCCACAGGGCGGCCTCCCTTTCCTCGGCATCGAGGAGAGCCGATCCGTCCACCAGCGCGGATATCGCCACCGCCAGGGTGAAGAGGTTGATCCCCGGATCCTCCTCCCATCGGTCCTGGCCCGTCACCGGCCCCTCCCGGATGATGAACGAGAGCGCACGCACGATCATGGGCCGAACCCCCTCAAGATCGAGGGACCCCTCCCGCGCCAGCCAGGCGGCCAAC
>DAIBTC010000238.1 GCA_027415345.1 Nitrospirota bacterium | reverse complement strand
TCGTCAGTTCGGTTCATGGTTCCCCTTACCCAGTCGTGGTCGAGCCGTGCCAGAGGTCCCCGTCTGGTTCGGGACCTCGCTGCGGAGGCTAGACCCATTACGGTTTCGTGTCGATCATCTTGCGAACACGTTACGGATCGCTGACGTCGACCGGGGGAGCTGGCCTGCGCCGGTCGGTGGCGCGCTCAGGCCCCCGTTGGTCGTCCGGGCCCCACAAACGTTCGCCGAGGCCCGAAGCCCGCACGGCCGGCCGGTCGACAGCAGCGAGGACTCGTCGGCCACGACGGTGACCGTCCGTCGAGCGCGCGTGAGGGCCGTGTAGAGCAGCTCGCGGGTGAGCACGGGCGAGCCTGGGCGCGGGAGCGAGACGACCACGTGGTCGAACTCGGAGCCCTGGCTCTTGTGGACGGTCATCGCCCACCACGGCTCGGCGTCGACCAGCCGGGCGACGGGCACGGTAGAGACGCCCGTACCCACCGGGCGCGCCAGCACCGGCACTGTGCCGGCCAGGACGACCACGCCGGCATCGCCGTTGGCCAGTCCCGTCAACGGGTCGTTGCGGGTGACGAGCACCGGCATCCCGACCGGGTACCGGCTGGCCCCGGACCGCCCGCCGCCGGGCCACCTGCCGCCGGTGGCGGCAAGGACCGCCTGCTCGATCCGGCGGCTCCAGTCGGCCAACCCGAACGGGCCGCCTCGGGTGGCCGCGAGGACCTTGAGCCGTCCCGCCGCGTCCAGGGCACCGGGAACGTCCCCGGCACGCGCTCGGTCCACGACCTCGGCCGCGGCAGTGGCGGCCCGAGCCACCACCGCAGCCACCCCGGGGCCGTCGTCGGGCTCGACCC
>DAIBTC010000237.1 GCA_027415345.1 Nitrospirota bacterium | reverse complement strand
CGAGCCAGGAGACGGTGGGGGCGGTCCGGGTCAGGGCGACCCCGAAGTTGAAGGTCTCCAGGCTCTGGGTCGCCTCGACGAAGCTCGCCCCGCCGGCAAGCGACCCGGTCCATCCCTGCCACGGATGCTCGTTGCCGTTGACCGCCTTTTCGTAGAACGGGGCATCGAGCAGATGCGTCACGGAGGCGACCGGAATCCGGACAGGGCCCGAAAGGGTCGCGACAGTGAGCGTCGGTCCCTCCACTGAGAGAGGCCCCTCGGGAACCTGACGGTTCGGGTGCCCCTGCCGGACCCGGACCCCCTTGAAGAGGACCGCGAAGGGCTCGGGAACCCGGAGCGAGCGCACGAAGATCCACCCGATCGCAAGCTTCCCCGCGCCCTCCGAGGTGAAGACGATCCCTTTGGCATCCCCCGAGACCAGGCGCCCCTTCAGGGTATCTCCGTTCTTGAGCGTCAGGAGATCGGAGGAGGGGGAGACGGGAGCCGCGGCCCAGGCCTCATGGACGAGGACTCCTGCGACGAGCGCTTCGAAAAGGACGACCGTGAAGATCCGGCAGAGGATCCAGCAACAGAGGGACCAAGTTCTCCCGCCATGGGCTCCCTTCGGGAAGGACTCGAGTGAGGGTTCCATCTCTGCCTCAGGCTCTCTCAGGCCGTTTCAGGCCAACTTAGTTCAATTCAGGTCATTTTAGGAAAGAATCGAAGTGCACTGTGGGCAGCGGGTGGCCCCCAGGGGGATGACCGAGAGGCAGAAAGGACAGGTCTTGGTCGTGGGCGCAGCCGGCGCCTCCTCCTTCTTGGGCACCAGGGCGGTCAGGCGGTTGACCCACCGGATCAGCAGGAAGACCGAGAAGCCCAC
>DAIBTC010000236.1:320-862 GCA_027415345.1 Nitrospirota bacterium | reverse complement strand
CCCGGCGGGCGCTCTTGGTCGAGACGAGAAGAGGGAGGATGGGATGGTAGTAAGGGGAGGTCGAGATCTCGACCAGACCGTCTTCGGCAAGCTTCCTGTAGAGAGGCAGCAGCTCCTTCAGGATCGTGTTCTGGAGGGAGAAGAGCGCGGTCTTCTCGGCCTCGGTAAAATTGGCCCCCTGGGCGATCCACTCTTCTATCTCCGGATAGCGGTTCCGGGCCCCGTAGCCGAACCAGGTGAGGTTGAACCACATCTGGAGATCGAGAAAGTCCTGGACATTCATGTCGGAAACGACTCTCTGGTAGTCGGCATCCGCGACGGGCTGCCGCGACTGGATTTTCTGCCAGAGAAAGAGGTACCGGGGATAGGGCTTGACCATGGTCTCGAAGGCACAGGAGAAGAAGTTTCTCGCCATGAAGATCCGGTCCGCCAAGTCGAGGTCGGACGCCGGCTTAAGGGAAAGCACCTGGTAGGAGTCGACGACCGACCCGTCGGCCAGGGCCTTGATCTGATCGAGAAGAACGGGAACGAGATTGACCGTC
>DAIBTC010000236.1:0-310 GCA_027415345.1 Nitrospirota bacterium | reverse complement strand
CTTTCTCGCCATGAAGGGAATGTCGTAGTACCCTCGCACCCCGTGAAGCCTCACCCACGGGAGAACCATTTCGTTGGTCAGGGGATCGAGGTAGGAGGGCTGGTGCATGTGCCACAGGAACAAAATATGGGAGCTCAAAAGGATTTCTCCAGAATTTTTTTGTCGGTCATCTCGCCGCGAGCCATCGGTCGATCCCGTCTTGGGTCACGACGACCACTCCCCCCGGAGAGACAAAGAAAAACTTTCGGTCCTCAACGGGATCGAATCCGATCCGGACCTCCTGGGGGATCCTGACGTCCTTTTCCACGAT
>DAIBTC010000235.1 GCA_027415345.1 Nitrospirota bacterium | reverse complement strand
TTAGTCTAATGGATTATGACCGGGATCGCCCGGCGGGCTGGGAGCCTATTCTAGCCTAAGGAGGGCGTGCTGCCCACTGGGGAGTTTGCCCATATCCTCCCCCAACCTGAGGCGTAGCGAAATCTGGAAAAGTTCGCTATAGTAAAAATCTGGACTTCATCCTGTCGTTTCAACAGAGGAGAATTACGATGGCTGTATTAGTAGGCAAAGCTGCTCCCGATTTCGTGGCCCCCGCGGTCATGGCTGACAACACTATTAATGAGGCTTTTCATTTTTCTCAGTATATCAAGGGAAAATATGCCGTATTGTTTTTCTATCCGCTGGATTTCACCTTCGTCTGTCCCTCGGAAATCCTCGCGTTCAACCACCGTCTCTCGGAGTTCAAAGCGCGTAATACGGAAGTCATCGCCTGTAGCGTGGACTCCCACTTCACCCATCTGGCCTGGAAAAACACGCCGGAAGAGAAGGGCGGCATTGGCCACATCCAGCTCCCCATGGTGGCCGACCTTTCCAAGAGCATCGCGCGCAATTATGACGTTTTGCTCAATGATGAGGTGGCGCTGCGTGGCTCCTTTCTGATCGACCGCGAAGGTGTGGTACGCCATGAAGTAATCAACGACCTGCCCCTGGGCCGCAACATTGACGAAATGATCCGTATGGTGGATGCGCTGCAATTCTCTGAAGAGCACGGTGAAGTCTGCCCGGCACAGTGGGAGAAGGGCAAAGCGGGCATGAAGCCGACCAGTGAAGGTGTTGCCGACTTCCTGGCGCATCACGGCAAAGAGCTCTGATTGCCGATTATCCTGTTGCGCCCATCGTAGGAACCCGCGTGGGTGAACAGCTAACATGGCCCGGACGTCAACCCGGGCCATGTTATTG
>DAIBTC010000234.1 GCA_027415345.1 Nitrospirota bacterium | reverse complement strand
CATGTCGGCAAGACAGATGGCATTCCAGGTTGCCGATTCCGTCGCGGGTTTGCCTGCCAGCTCGTCCCGGATATTGTGCGCAATGGCAGTCACCATCGTCTCGATCATGAAACCGGTTTTGGGCGCGCCTGTCGGAACGGGCGTGACTTCCACTGGCGGAATCGCGACGCAAACTCCCGCGGAAAAGATGTTCCTGTATTTCTTGCTCCGCTGGTGCTCGTCAATGATCACGAATCCGCGCGGGTTGCACAGCCCCTCCACAGCCGCCACGGCATCCACTCCCTTGAAGGACGGTAGCATCATCGAAAACTTGAAGGGAAGCTCGTGTTCCTTGATCACTTCCCCCTTCTCGTTGTGTTCGGATACCAGCATCCTGCCGGGCTCGACTTTGGTCACCTTGGCACTGGTGATCCACTTGATGTGCTTGCCCCTGAGATCGGATTCGAGCATGCCCTTCGAATCCCCGACCCCCGCGAGGCCCATGTGGCCGATATAGGGCTCCGAAGTCACGAAAGTCATCGGCACCTTGTCGCGAATCTTGCGTTTGCGCAAATCGGCGTCGAGAATGAAGGCGAATTCGTAAGCCGGTCCGAAGCAGCTCGCTCCGGCCATTGCGCCCACAACGATGGGGCCCGGGTCTGCCACGAATCTCTGGTAGGCTTCATAGGCCTTCTCGGCATGCTCGACTGTACAGATGGATTGGGTATGACCATTGACGGGGCCGGAACCCTCGACTTCCTCGAAGGCCAGCTTGGGACCTGTGGTGATGACGAGATAATCGTATTCGACGATTTCCCCATTGGCCAGATGCAATTTGTTCGCCTCGGCATCGAGCTTCGTGACCGGTTGCGCGATAAAATTGATCCCCTTTTTCTCGAGATAGGGCCTGA
>DAIBTC010000233.1 GCA_027415345.1 Nitrospirota bacterium | reverse complement strand
GGGTTGTTCATCCTGATGATCACGTCGTAGCGCTCTCCGGGGCCGATCAGGACGGTATCCGCATAATAGGGATTGGGGAGGGGCAACCCGTCCTTGTGGGTCACCAGCATGTCGTGGCCATGGGAGTGCATTTCGTGGAATTCTCCGCCTGCTCCTATGAATCTCACCCTGACCACGTCGCCCTTCTTGACCCGTATGGGCTGCGTCATCGGAAAGGACTTGCCGTTGATCGTGAAGTAGTCGGTGACGTCATATGGCGTACCGCCGTGACCATACTTCTCGGCATCCTGACTTTCCCAGCCAGAGAACATCATGATGACGTCCTTGGTGACGGTTTTCTCGATCGGCAGCGGCTTCCTGGGATCCACGATCATCGGTCCCCACATGCCGCGGATGCCGACATGCTCGTTGACGTTCACATGGCAGTGATACCAGAGCGTTCCAGGTTTGTCGGCCTTGAATTTGTAGGTGAAGGTATCGCCGGGCTGGATCGGCTCCTGGGTGACGCCGGGCACGCCGTCGTTCTGCCAAGTACCCGTCTGGTAAGTTCCATGCCAATGGATGGTGTGCGGCAGGCCGGTATTGTTGGTGACGTGAACGATCAGATCGTCCCCTTCCCTCACATGGATCAGAGGCCCGGGTACCTGCCCATCGAAGGCGAAAACCTTGTAATCCAGATCGGGCGCGACATGCACCTTCACTTCCTCGATGGTCATGCTGAATTCGCGCGTCTCAGCCCAGGTCAGTGCAGAGAACAGCGCAAGAACCAGAAACAGCCCAAATCGTTTCATACCTCCTCCTTGAACATGTCTTATGGATGCATTATTAAAGGCTAATATATCAAGAAATGATATATGTGACGCATCATATTCCCCTGATTTCAGTGTGTCAATAGAAAGTATATAAAAAATACATCTTAATGTGTATGGAAC
>DAIBTC010000232.1 GCA_027415345.1 Nitrospirota bacterium | reverse complement strand
GAATCCGGCCGACGAATCGGGGTCAGATGGATGAACAAACATTCCCTGACAACGGAAAAGAAAAAATTTCTTATCGGGGCGGTCTGAGTTGGGAAGGATAAAATGTCGCTCACGACATTTTATCCTTCTTTTCGTAGGGACATTTTATGCTTCCCAACCGAGCTCGTTCCATTCATTTCGAGATGTCCCTTCAAACCTTTCTTTCTCAGAAAACCAGAGGAGCAGTTTATTGGAGGATCCATTTAATCGGCGACAAGAGAGAGCCGACCCGATCTAATCTATCGCCCTGACAACCTTTTTGAAAGCATAATATGGCTGGGACGATTTATGATTTAGTAACCAGACGGAATATTGTTCATATGCGAAATCCTGGTCGCCACCGGATATTTTGTCGGTACATGCCCCAATGTGGCGGACAGGATCAGGCCAAGTCTGCCTGGCCGATGACCGGAACAAGGGGCAAAACTTCCCGAGTTGACTCCAGAAAGGATCTCTTCTAGGATGAAAATATGAAAAACTCTGGATGGCTCAGGATCGGCTTCTTTCAAATCGTCTTCCTTTCCGGCGTCTTTTGGCTCCTTTCCGGGCCAGGACAACCGGCAAGCGCGCATGCTGTCCTTTCCGCAGAATCCGGCGTTCAGGCAAGGACCGGAATGGATTCTGGATCCTGCCCCATGAAGGGCATGAAGGGAACCCTTCCCTGCTGCAAGCACACGGCCAAAGCCTCGATATGTCGTGCATCGATTTGTGACGTCTGCCTCCTTTCCGACGTTCATCCGGCAGAAATTTCACCAAAAATCCTCCGGAATCAGGCACCGGTGGTTTCGATCCTTTTCATTGCCGCTTTTGGTCCGCCAGAAAATCTTCCAGTCCGCCCGTCCATTTTCGGGCCCTTTTCCTCCTCGCCACCCTTCGCGCTTCCTGTCAATCGTCCCCTCCTGA
>DAIBTC010000231.1 GCA_027415345.1 Nitrospirota bacterium | reverse complement strand
GTGCTGAGCGGCGGCTGCGACAGCTGCCTGCTCGAGGGCACGCCACCGCACGCCATCATCGAGCGCATCATGGAGCTGAACGAGCGACATGAGCAGGAAGCGTACCGCGTGCTGATCGTGGAGGACTCCAAGACCGCCAGCCACCTGATCCGCCGCACACTGCAGGAAAACCAGATCGTCTCGGAGATCGTCAACGATCCGCGCCAGACGCTGAGTGCGCTCAAGCAGTTCAATCCGGACCTGATCCTGATGGACATGTACATGCCCAACTGCACGGGCGTCGAGGTCGCGCGCATCATCCGCCAGCACAACGAATTCCTCAGCATGCCGATCGTCTACCTGTCCGGCGAGACCAACGTCGCCCTGCAGGTCGACGCCATGCGGCTGGGCGGCGACCACTTCCTCACCAAGCCCTTCAACCCGGTGTTCCTCAACGCGATCGTCAAGAGCAAGATCGAGCGCTACCGGGCGCTGCGCCGTTCCATGTATCACGACAGCCTGACCGGCCTGCTCAACCATTCCAGCGGCAAGAACACGCTGGACATGCTGCTGTCCAGCGTGGCGCACGAGGGCGGCTTCCTGTCGGTGGTGATGATGGACATCGACCATTTCAAGCAGGTCAACGACACCTACGGCCACCCCGTCGGCGACCAGGTCATCCGCAGCCTGTCATGGCTGCTCAAGCAGCGCCTGCGCAAGCACGACATCCTCTGCCGCTACGGCGGCGAGGAATTCCTCATCGGCCTGCCGCACACCGATGCCGAACAGGCATACGCCATCATGGACCGCATCCGCAAGGATTTCTCGCAGATCCGCCACCCCCATGGCGACACGCATTTTCTTGCCACAGCAAGCGGCGGCATCGCCACCTATCCGCTTCATCCCAACAGCGACACCCTGATCAAGGCTGCGGACGAAGCGCTCTACCGCGCCAAGAAAGACGGCCGCAACCG
>DAIBTC010000230.1 GCA_027415345.1 Nitrospirota bacterium | reverse complement strand
ATGGCGCGGTGGAGCGAACGGCGAAGACGGGAGGGAAGGGCCGCCAGGACCGCCTCCCGGAGAAGGGCGTGGGTGAAGTCCCAGACCGGATCCTCCCCGGGACGGTCCTCTTCGAGGAGGCCGCGGGCGGAAAGGATCCGGAGGCTCTCGCGGAGCCGATCGGAGAGGACAGGGCCGCCCGTCCGCTCCGACTCGACCGCCGCGAGAAGGGAGAGGGAAAAGGAAGAGCCGATGCAGGCCGCCGTCTCGAGGACTCCCCGTTCCTCTCCGGGATCCCCCAGCCGGGCGGCGAGAAGATCCCGGAGGGTGGAGGGAAGCCCGCCCGAAGGGGAGGAGGAGCTCCGGGACCGGGTCAGCTCCCGGAGAAAGAGCGGAACCCCCTCTCCCCGGTCCAGGATCTCCCGGAGACGTTCGGGGGAAAGGGGACCCTCCGCGGCGCTTTCGATCACGAGGCGGGCCGCGCCCCGGTCGAGGCGACGGAGGGGGATCGCGAGATCGGGAGGGGGAAGGTTCCGGGCGGCCAGCGCCGCCTCGTCCCGCGCGGTGAGGAGGAGGAGTGCAGGACCCTCTTTCCATCCGGCATGCCATTGCCGGAGGAGGTCGGCCGTCGCATGGTCGGCCCAGTGGAGATCCTCGACCACCAGAAGGAGCGGGATCTCCCCTGCCGGACCGGAAAAGAGGCGGAGAAGCAGCGGCTCGATCCGGGGACGAAGTCCCTCGGGAGCACACTGAAGGAGCTCTCCCGACCAGGGGCCTGGGCCCTCCAGAAGGTGGAGAAGGACGGGGAGAGTGTCGGAGACGGGGAGGGAG
Organism: Nitrospirota bacterium; assembly: GCA_027415345.1. Classification (GTDB taxonomy): domain Bacteria; phylum Nitrospirota; class Leptospirillia; order Leptospirillales; family Leptospirillaceae; genus UBA4572. The sequence goes on along the minus strand of DAIBTC010000230.1, from coordinate 211 downwards.
GCCTCGAGAAGGAGTCTCTCGGCGCGATAGCGCCGCTCGACAGGGGCCCGTCGCTCCCCTTCGGGTCCCAGATGTCGCCGCAGGGCCCGGACGACCGGGTCCCAGGGACTCTCCCCGGAGTCCGGATGGCACCGGTATTCCCGAAGGGCTCCGGGGGGCAGATCGGCTCCCGAGGTCACCAGACGCGACAGGGCGCGGACCAGGGCGGACT
>DAIBTC010000022.1 GCA_027415345.1 Nitrospirota bacterium | reverse complement strand
AATTCAATCTGGGGCTGGCCTACCTCCATGGACGGAGTCTTCCCAAGGATTCCGAAAGGGCGGTTCTCTGGTTCCGGAAGGCGGCGGAAAAGGGAGACAGCCGGGCCCAATATTATCTGGGACTTCTCCTCATGGAAGAGAGACAACCCTTCTCCCAGCCCGAAGAAGGACGCGACTGGCTGATGAGAGCGGCGGAGTCGGAAGATCCTGAAGCCCAGTTCAATATCGGCCTTTTGTATTACGAAGGGAGGGTCGTCGAACAGAACGTCGCCCAGGCCGCCCTCTGGTTCCAGGGGGCGGCCGAAAGGAATCACATCCGGGCCCAGGCGCTCTTGGGAGTCCTTCTCCTGGAGGGAAAGGGAATCCCGCGCCAGGAAGAGCAGGGGGTCGAGTGGATCCGCAAGGCGGCACTCTCCGGCGACTCCGAGGCCCAATATGTCCTGGGGACGCTCCATCTCGACGGAAGAATCCTGCCCCAGAGCAGTTCACTCGCCTTCTTCTGGTTCACCAAGGCCGCCTCCCAGGGGCTAGCGGAAGCGGAATACCAGCTGGGACTTTTTTATCAGAAGGGGATTCTGAGCGGCCACAGCGAGCCCGCCAAGGCCATCCCCTGGTTTGAACGGGCAGGAGACCAGGGTCTCACCGATACTCTGGCCACCCTGGGAGAGATTTACCAGGAGGGGCTCCATGTTCCCCGGAACATCTCCGAAGCAATCAAATGGTTTTCCAGGGCGGCCGAGGCAGGAGATCGCGAGGCCCAGTACCGCCTGGGTCTTCTTTATCTCGAGGGAAAGGACGTCCCACGGGATCCCGCCGAGGCCACTCGTCTGTTCCAGCTTTCAGCGGCTCAAGGCCATCCGGAAGCCGCCTTCCAGCTTGGCCGTATCGCCGAGGAAGGCCTCGGGGGGTCCCCGGATGATGTCCGGGCTTCCGGACTTTACAGGATAGCGGCCGACCAGGAGGTTCCCGGAGCTATGTTGCGGTTGGGCCTCTTCCTTGAAACCGGACGGGGCGGATTGGAGAGAAACCAGAGGGAGGCCTGCGACTATATCCGCCGCGCCGCGGAAAAGGATCTCCCCGAGGCCTGGCTGGAATGGGGAATTCGCCTCGAAGAAGGCCGGGAAGGCCTGGAGCCAGATTCCCAGGCGGCCGTCATCTTTTTTCGGAAGGCCGCCCTGGCCAACCTTCCCATGGCCCAGTTCCGCCTTGCCAATCTCCTTGAGAAAAATCCGGACAACCCGCCTGGTATCGACGAAGAACTCACATACTGGTACCGGAAGGCGGCGGAAGGAGGCATCCCGGAGGCCATGCTCAAGATGGCCCTTTATTCCATCGAAGGACGGGGCGGCCATCCGCCTGACGACGAGGAGGCCCTGCGCTGGCTGGCCCAGGCCGTCCAGAAGGATCTTCCGGAGGCCCATCTTGCCCTTGCCTTTTTCCACCGGGAAGGACGGGGCGGTCTTTTACCCGACATGGACATGGCCCGGACCTCGCTCGAACGCGCTGCCAGGAAAGATCTGCCGGAAGCCCAATATCTCCTGGCCACATGGAATCTTGAAAGCCATCGCCGGGAAGAGGCGAAGCAATGGTTCGAAGTCGCCGCCCGCGGGGGAGACTCCCGAGCCGAACTTGCCCTGGGACGTCTTCTTCTCGAGGACGGAGATCGTGAGAATGGAATTTCATGGATAAGGAAATCCGCCGAAGACAATCTCCCCGAGGCCCTGGAGACTCTTTCGTTACTGGCCCTGAGAGGAGAGGTTCAGGCTGAACGGAACCAGATTCTCGATTGGCTCCGGGTTGCGGCGGGGGCGGGACAGGCACTGGCCCAGTTGGAGCTTGGAAAGATCCTTCTCGAAGACAGGGAAAATCCTTCCCTCCGGGAGGAGGGAATTTTCTGGATCGAAATGGCGGCAGAAAGCGGTCTGACTGAGGCCCGGTACCGGGCCGCCATGATCCGTTGGGCCAACCGGCCGGAAGGATGGGACGATCAGGCCATGCAATGGTTTCTCCTGGCCGCCCGTGATGGACATACCGGGGCCCAGTTCGAGGCGGGGCGAAGGCTCTCGGCAAGAGATAATCCGGACGAGCGCCGGGAAGGGTTGGACTTGCTCAGGATGGCTTCAGAATCTGGCCATCCCGAAGCCCAGCTTCTCTTGGCCCGTCTTCTTCTCGAGAACCCGGAGGAGCGGGAGCAAGGGATCGTCTGGCTTTCGCGTTCCGCGGAGGCCGACATCCCGGAGGCCCAGTATCGTCTGGGTCAGATATTTCTTGATGGAGAGGGAATCCCTCCCGACTTTTCCCGGGGCCATGCATGGATGCGCCGTGCGGCGGAAAACGGAGTCATGGAGGCCCAGTTCAGACTGGGAATCCTCTACCAGGCCGACCCCTCCCTCGCCCCGGCGGGTGAAGACGCCCTTGTCTGGTTCAGGAAGGCGGCCGAACAAGGTCACTCCGAGGCCCAGTATCGTCTGGCCATCATCCTGCTCGAAGGCCTTACCCATCCCTCCGATCCCGAATCCGGGATCCACTGGCTCCGGAAGGCAGTCTCGGGAGGACATCCCGGGGCTGCCTTTCGCCTGGGTCTGATTCTTGAGGAAGGAGAGCTTGTCGAACCTGACCCCCCTTCAGCCATCGGGCTTTTCCGGATGGCCGCCGAAAAGGGCCTTGTCGAGGCCCAGGCGCATCTGGGATCCCTTCTGACAGACGGGCGTTTCGGGGAGGCTCTCGAGGCTGAGGGATTCGGGTGGACCGAAAAGGCAGCGATTTCCGGTTCCTCTGAAGCCCAGCTCAGACTGGGGATGCTTTATCTGGAAGGACGTGGCACACCACGGAACGAGCCGGAAGGAACCGCCTGGATCCGTCGGGCGGCAGAACAAGGGCTGGCCGAGGCCCAGTGCCGTTTGGGAACGATGCTCCGGACCGGACGGGGAGCGGGTCCTGATCCCGGGGAGGCGGCCCTCTGGTTCCGGAAAGCTGCGGAACAGGATGATTCCGAGGCCCAGTACAACCTCGGAATGATGGCTCTCGAGGGTCAGGGCATTCCCCAGGATGCCACGGAAGCGGCCCTTTGGCTTACAATGGCAGCCGAAACCGGCCATCCCCAAGCCCAGTACATTCTTGGAGTCCTTTACAGAAATGGACGCGGAGTTCCGAAGGATCACGCCCAGGCCATGGTTTGGTTCAGAAAGGCCGCCAATCAGAGGGTTGTCCAGGCCAAGGAAGCTCTCCGGGACCTTCAGGAAGCCCACCGTACCTGACCTGAAAATTGCAAACCATTTCCATCCCACGCTATTTTGACGGATTTTCCGAAATTGCCTTTTGATCCGGAAGGGCTATAATTGAACCAAGATTGGAAGGAGAATGGTCTCCTCCCAGTCTTGAGATAAATACGGTATTCCAGAACCTATTCAAAAGAGGAGTTTCTCATGAAAAGCCTCAAGATCTCGCTTGCGGTGGCTACTCTTCTCGCACTTTCCTCGCCCGCCTGGGCTACGGACGTAAAGTCCCTGATCAATGAACAGGGCTGTTTTGCCTGTCATTCTGTGGACCAGAAAATGGTCGGACCCTCCTTCAAAATGGTGGCGGACCGCTATCGTGGACAGAAGGGGGCCGAAGAAATGCTGGCCAAGAAGATCATCTCTGGTGGGAATGGCCATTGGGACAAGATTACCGGGGGAATCATCATGCCGCCTCACCCCGGAATGTCCATGGACCAGGCCAAGGAGGTTGCGGACTGGGTTCTGGCAACAAAGTAAAACTCCGGTTTTCAAACCGAGGAACATTTACCACGAAGCCAGGGCTTTCAGGCTCTGGCTTTTTCATAGGTTGAAACCCGATCCAAAAAGGAGCCTCAATGACCAAGAAAACCTCCCTGGCCTTCTCCCTGATGGCCATTGTCCTTTTTCTCTCCCTTCCCGCCCTCTCCCGGGCCGACAACCTCCCTCCCCTGACCGGGCCCCAGACGGCCAAAAAATTTGACGAGTTCCGCAAGAAAGCCGGAGCCGACTTTCTTCTCCCCCAGGTCTTCAAGAACCATCCAGGCGTCACCTTCATGTTTTCCCACGCCAAGGATCTCAATCTGACGGACAAACAGGTGAAACGCCTGAAAGTGATCCGCCGGAGGATGATTGACCGTTCACTCGCCCAGATGAAAAAGATCGAAGCCCTTCGGGCCGCCTATCTGAAGATGGCAGGAACGGCCCAACCCTCTGCCTCCAAAATTCACAAGGATCTCCACGCGATCGCCTGGCTCATGGCCCAGGCGACAGCCGACCATCTGGCCGGACATCTGAGTGCGGCAAAAGTTCTTACAAAAGCCCAGCTGGCCAAACTGTCAACTCTCAAATAGCCAAAGGGGGGCCGGGTCCGGCCCCTTTCCTCACTCTTCCGGGAGGGTGCGAAGTCCATTTCTTCAATTTCTGGTCGTTTTATTCCGGACAGTTCCCGCCAACCTTTTGCCAGAGAAGGTTTTTTCGGGAGAGACCTTCGAAATGCTGACCCCCTCTTGACTTTCCGAACCTGGAAGCTGATAATCAATATTCGACATACGTCGGGCATCATGGATTGTGTATCGCGTCGCAAGTATGCGCCGAATTCGCCGGACCCCAAGGAATTGACCCTGCCAGATGGACTTTCGTCCGCCCGCTTGTTCAAGTCTCTGTCCACCCTCCCGGCACTCTGTTGAAAATAACAGGTCTCTTCGGCGTCCGATCTCCGACCCCCGCATCTCCTTTGCGGAACGGACGCGCCGCGGTGCCACAGGGTCTTTTGGAGACCTTCAACTTCCCCGTGTCGATTCCCGCCGCCACCAATCATGTTAGGCTTATCAGCTAGGAGCAACAATGTCTTTTGAGTCCCTTGGTCTCAACCCGGATCTTCTGCGCGCACTTTCCGACCTTAACCACAACTCTCCCACCCCGATCCAGCGACAGACCATCCCCCCGATCATCGAAGGACGTGACGTTCTGGGAGTTGCCCAGACAGGGTCAGGAAAAACGGGCGGGTTTCTTCTGCCGTCGCTCCACAGAAACAAGCGCGCCCAGGGGACCCGGGTTCGCCACCAGATTCTCGTCCTGAGCCCCACCCGCGAGCTGGCCGGCCAGATCGAACGCTCGGCCCGGGAATACGGGAAGTACCTCCGGAGCCGGACCGTTCTTCTCGTCGGCGGAATGGACATGCGCCGCCAGATCGACAACCTGAGACGCCCCTGGGATCTGGCCATCGCTACCCCCGGACGTCTGATCGACCATATGCAACGGGGCACGATCACCCTCTCCCATGTCCACACCATCGTTCTCGACGAGGCCGATCGCATGCTGGACATGGGCTTCCTTCCCGATGTCGAAACCATTCTCAAGGCTCTGCCCGCAGACAGGCAAACCCTTCTTTTCACCGCCACCTTGCCCGCGCGCATCCAGAACCTGACCAAAACCTACCAGAAAGAACCCGTCCTCATCCGTCTTGAGTCATCCGGGGCCCCTCCGGTTTCAATCGACCAGGAGGTTGTCACCATCGGCCACGGATCACAGAAATGGGGCCTTCTCAAAACCATCCTTACCGAACCCCAGACGACCGAAGGACAGACCCTGATCTTCACCCGGACAAAGCGGGGAGCTGAAGAACTGTCGGAATCCCTGGTCAGGGAGGGTTTCCCGAGCGACTCCCTTCATGGAGACAAAAGCCAGTCCCAGAGAAATCGGGTCCTGTCCCGTTTCCGGGCTGGTCAGACGCGAATCCTGGTGGCCACGGATGTTGCCGCCAGAGGGCTCGACATCGACACTGTCACCTGCGTGGTCAACTATGACCTTCCCCAATCTCCTGAAGATTATGTCCACCGGATAGGTCGAACCGGCCGGGCAGGCCGATCGGGCCGGGCGGTCTCCTTTTGCCATCCCGCAGACAGGCCGTTACTTCGGGATATCGAGCGGCTTCTCGGCTCCTCGCTCCCCGTCTCTCCCCTCTCTCCACCCCCCTCCTCTTCGGCAAACCGGCCGTTTAGGAGCTCGGGGCCCCGGACAGGACAACGCTCCGACAGGCCGTTTAGAACCGATGACCGGGGAGGGAATTCCCGCCCGGGAGTCCGGTCGCAAACCCGTTCGGAATCCCAGGCTGAGGGGCGCCCGGAATGGAGAAAGGACCGACCCTCTTCAGCTCCACGAAGGCCCTACGCTTCCACCGGGACTCGACCCTTCCGCCAGAGTCCACGACCGGCATCGAACCAGGACGCCTAGGGGCCTCTTCCCCATGGAATCCCTGCTCATCGGAATCACGACCGATTACGCTCCGGCGGAACCCGGTCGTGACCCCCGGTATTTTCTGAAGATCTCCTATGTCTCCTATTTCCGGGACGGAGGCGCACGGGTCATCCTCCTACCCTCAATCCATCCCCTTCCCTCCGATGACTGGAACTTTCTGGACGGCGTTGTCCTGTCAGGATCCGGCCCCGACATTCCCCCACACTTCTATAACGAAGAGAAAACCTGGCTTCCAGGAAACTGGATGACTGAGGAACGGGTGAATTTCGAATTTTCTCTCCTTGTCCTATCCGAACGGAAAGGAATGCCTCTCTTTGGGATCTGCGGAGGATTTCAGACCATGAATGTCTTTCGTGGAGGGACGCTCGTCCAGGATCTCGCCACGATGAGGCCCGAAGGAGTGGCCCATCAGGAATCCGAGCATCCGGTGACCCTTGGCCAACATTGGACAGGACTTGCTGTAAAAGAGGGGGAGAGCCAAAACAACAAGGTCCTGGTGAACAGCTTCCATCACCAGGGAGTCAACCAGCTGGGCAGGGGGCTGGAGGTCGAGGCCGTCTCCGAGGATTCCCTGGTCGAAGGGTTCCGGGATCCGGATCATCCCTTTTTTGCGGGAGTCCAATGGCATCCGGAAAGAATGCCCGCCATGGACCCGTTTAGCCGGATCCTCAGGGACGACTTCCTTAAGGCTTGCCGGGATTACCGGAACAGCCGCCCCTGATCAGTCCGGTCCGGGAGGTCGCTCCGTCCCTCGACCCTTCCTTGTCCCGGATCGGCCTTGGGAGGGAGTCCTTCTGATTTCCCTGACCGTTGCCTTTCGCCCCCTTCGCCACCTTTCGATGGTGGCCGGGGAGATTTTCATGACGGCATCGGGGTCGAACAATCTCCGTTCGCGGATTCTTCCGTTCCGGATCGATTCGATGCGCAGAACAACAGGGATCTGTCCACCCGCCACCCACTCCTCGAATTCTGAGGGACGCAATCCCAGCTCCCGGCGGACCTCCCGGTCGCTCCACAGAGAGCGGACCCAGGCGTGGAAATGCTTCTCCTTCCGTCGTTCCTTCAAGACTTCCTGTCTGATCCTCGCCTTTTCCTCCCGCAAAAAAGCCCGAGCCTCCTTGAAGTCCTTCAGGAGCTCCTTCCGGGGAAGACGCCTTCCGTGAGCCTCCATCATCCGCTCAACCCCAAGGGCGATCTGCCGGTCCTGTCCGGAGGGGGACAGGATTTTCTCCGGAGGAAGATCCGAGAGGAGCAGGGCATAGAGCCGCCAGGGATCCCTTGTCAAAAGGGTCAAACGAACCACCGGATCGGTCTCTCGTCCGACCTCCTCAAAAAGAAGATCGGAAAGGACCGGTTTTATCAGATCGACCGTCTGGGCGGCGGGAAGGTCAACAATGGCCCCTGACACAGAATCCACGACGGCCATGAGCTGGTCCCGGGACAAGCGTCCGGGGTCAAGGCCCAAAGAGGAGAGGGCAAGCTCAACGGAACGGAACTTGAGCTCTGCGAAAACCCTCTCGAGGAGGGCCCCGTCGGAGGGAGACCGGGTGATCCACTCCTCGATCTGGGCAAGCTTTGGAGCGGGAAGGGCGCGTTTCCTGAAGGCGTCGACGATCCACCCATGTCTGAAACCGGAAGAGGTTCTGCGGCGTGTCATCGGACTGAGCCCCCTGGGGAAGCGTCAGAGAACCATTTTTCCGCTCTTTCGATGGCCCGGAGAACGGGTTCTGACCCTGCTGCCAGCCCTTCGGCCACGGCTTCGAATACCTCCATGGCCGCCCTCCCGTTCCGGAGAACGAGCAGACCATCACATCCTGCCTCGAGTGCCGCAAGGGCCGCATTCACTACTCCCTCTTTCGCCACGGCCTTCATGAGCAAATCATCGGAGAGAACCAGTCCGGAGAATCCGAGACGTTCCCTGAGAAGACCGGTAATGATCCTCCGCGAAAGCGTCGCAGGGAATCTTTCATCCCAGGCCGGATAGACGACGTGCGCTGTCATCAGAAGGGGGATCCCCGCGCTGATGGCATACCGGAAAGGCGAAAGTTCCCTGTTTTCCAAAGTTTCCCTGTCCGCATGAACGAAGGGGAGTTCGAGATGGGAGTCGAGATCCGTGGCTCCGTGGCCGGGAAAATGCTTTCCGCAGGGAATGATCCCTTCCTCCTTTAGACCCTGGGCAAAGGCCATGGCCATGGGACCCACCTTGAGAGGATCGGAGGAAAACGACCGGTCACCGATAATCGGATTGGCGGCATTGGAATCCACATCGAGGACAGGAGCAAAGTCGATATCGAATCCCATCTCCCGGAGAGCCCGGCCGAGGTCCCGGCCCGCGGTCCTGATCCGCTCTGGATCCTCACCCTCACCCAGTCTCCGCATGGGGGGGAGTTGGGGGACTCCCTCCCGAAGACGGGCCACCCGCCCCCCTTCCTGGTCGACGGCAATCAGAACCTGCCCGGAGGGGCAGGCCGCCCTGACCGACATATTGAGATCCCGGACCTGGGACGGGGTAACGACATTTTCCCGAAAGATCACAACACCTTGAGGATCAATCCTCTGGAGAAAGTCCCGGTCCTCTTTAGTCAGGACAGGGCCTGGAAGACTGACCCAGAGAAGGGCGCCAGGGCGGAGGCGGCTCACGGCGCCACCAGCATCGAACACAGCTTCCGGAATGCCAGGAAGCGATGGGAGATTCTGTTTTTTTCTTCGGGAGCCATGATCCCGAAACTGGCCCGGTACCCGTCGGGAACGAACAGGGGATCATAGCCGAATCCGCCCTCTCCCATGAGGCCGTTTGCAATTCGCCCGGAAACGGACCCCACGGAGGAAGCCCTGAGAACTCCGGTCCTGATATCCATCGCCACCAGGACACAGACGAAACTTGCCCGCCGGTCGGGCCCCGTCAAGCCTTTCATGTTTTTAAGGAGAAGCTCCCTGTTCTGGGCATCAGAGGCCCCCTCACCGGCATATCGGGCTGACAGAATTCCCGGGGCTCCTGAAAGGGCAGGGACGACCAGTCCCGAATCGTCAGAGATGACCATGCCTTCCACCTTTTCCCTCAGGGCCCTGGCAAAGGTTTCGGCTTTGAGATAGCCATTGGCAAAAAAAGTCTCCCCCGACTCAAGAACATTGGGCGGGGGATATTCTGAGGAAAATGCCTGAAGGACCGTAACATTTGGAGGGGCCATCTTCATGAATTCCAGCACCTTGTGGGGATTCCCTGTCCCGAGATAGAGAACGAGACAGGCTTTTTTACCCATCCCGGTTCTCCCTGGCGGGCGCATTATCGCAAAAGACCGGGTAAAGACGGCCATCGGCTCCTTCGACCTCATGGACAGGAACCTCAGAGAGAAAGCCCGCCGCCTTGGCATGGCCACCTCCGCCATACCGGGAGGCGATTTTTGAAAGATCGGGACCTCCTTCGGTCGCCCGGAGGCTGTATGAAAAACGGCCATCCTTCCTGATTGACCAGATCACGACAAAGGGAGTCTCCGACTTCATCGCACCCCCGATTTCAGAGGTCAGGAGGGGAGAGTTGACAAAAAAGGCTCTCTCTCCGGAGGAAAATCGACCCCACACTCCCGTTTCCCGGATCGCTGTCTTGATAAGCATCGACTGGTAACGAAGAATGCTCCTTCCTTCGGCCACGAGTGGATTGTCTGGGGAGAGAGGGCCGTATCCGAGTGTCCGGCAAAGGGTGTCCCACACCTCGAAGTCAAAGGCATAGGAGGCCATGGCCGTCGTCACCTCAAGGGAAAGGGGGAGACTCCAGCGCCACAGGTCCCTGTCCTCCACATAACGGATCAGGTTGGGAACAGGTTCCCCCGGAAAGAATCTCTCCCATGCGATCATGGCCCCCGACCGGTTCATGTCGAAAAAGATGTCAGGATCCCCGGGATAGAGCGGCTGGATCTTTTCCATGGCACTTTTATGGTGGTCGAGAAGAACGAGATGATGGGCCTTCTCCCTGAGGCGGGCCATATAATCGGGATCGAAAGAGAGGTCAAGGACAAAAACATCGTGGCCCGAAGGAATCTCCGGCATCGCATCCCCGTAATTGTAGGGAATGAACGAAAGGGGAACCTTTCCGGAAAACCGTTTCCAGGCGGCCCAGGCCGCCCCGAATCCGTCCGAGCAATTCCGGTGGTAAAAAATTGTCACAGGGTATAGAGACTCTTTCAGGTTGGAGTCGGTTTTGGCAGAACTCATGTCTTCATATTCTCCCTGCCATTCCCGATCCCCCTAAACGAAAAGGGTCAGGAAGGGCGCTGGACGGACCGTTCAAGCAAACTGCCGAGACGTTCCCACTCGGCGGTTCTGTCCGACAGTTTTCTTCTGGCGACGGAGAGCTTCGATGAGGCCCGTCGCGCATCCGCCCCTGAGCCTGAAGAGACTTCCGTCAGCCGCTTCACCTCTTCTTCAAGCTCCAGAACTTCCTTTTCGACCCAGGAAAGGCGCTTCTCGATCACTCCCGGATCCTCTCCTTCGACAACCGGATTTCCGGAACCCGGGCTAGAGGTCTTGACAGAACCTTGGGAGACCGGAACGGAGGCATTCAGGACGCCGTCCCTTTTTGCGCGATAGGTTTCGAACCGGTGGTTCATGAAAAGCCTGATGGAACCGGGGAGAACTTCAATGATATCGGTGGCAATCTTTTCAATGACATAACGGTCGTGGGTAATGAACACCATTGTTCCCCGGTATGCCTCCAGGGCGGTCACAAGCGCCTCCCGTGAGGGAAGGTCCAGATGATTGGTCGGCTCGTCAAGCAAAAGAAGGTTGGCCGGGGCGAGGAGAAGCCTGGCCAGGGCCAAGCGGCTCTTTTCTCCCCCCGAAAGCACCCCCACCTTCTTGAAGACCTCCTCCTGACGGAAGAGGAAGGCTCCGAGGAGCCCCCGGATCCGGGTCTGGCTTTCGGAATCGGGGGCCACAGATTCCATACTGGCCAGGACTGTGTGGGAGGGATCGAGAATCTCAAGCTGGTGCTGGGAATAATAGGCTGTGGTAACACCGGTCCCGGTCCGGTAGGTCCCTGCATCGGGAACCACCGTTCCTGCCATGATCTTGAGAAGTGTCGACTTTCCGGCCCCGTTCGGGCCGATCAGGGCGACCTTCATGCCCCTCCGGAGAACCCAGTCGAAGGGATGAACGATCACCCGGCCATCATAGGATTTTTCGATTTCCGAAAAGGTTGCGACAATTTCTCCCGAACGCACGGGTGCCGGGAAGGTAAAGCGAACCGTCTTCTCTGAGGCATCCTTTTCCAGACGTTCGATCTTCTCGAGGGCCTTGATGCGGCTTTGAACCTGGGTAGCCTTGGTGGCCTTGGAGCGAAACCGGTCAATAAACTCCTGGGTTTTTGCGATTTCCTCCTCCTGACGCGCGATGGCCGCATCGAGAGCCAGGGCCCGCCGTTCCTTCTCCGCCAGGTAGGCATCGTAATTGCCAGTGAAAACGGTGGCCTTCCCGCCCGACAGTTCGATCACTCCTCCCACCACACCATTCATGAAGGACCGGTCGTGGGAGATCAGGAGAACCGCTCCGGGAAAATCCAGGAGAAAGGCCTCCAGCCATTCGATCGACGGAATGTCGAGATGGTTCGTCGGTTCGTCAAGAAGAAGGAGATCCGGATTCGTGACAAGGGTCCTGGCCAGGGCCACACGCATTCTCCATCCCCCGGAGAGATCGGAGACACGGGCATTCATCCGGGTCTGATCGAAACCCAGTCCGGCCAGGACCTTTCTCGCCGTCGTTTCCTGCTCGAAGCCCCCGAGAAGGGCGAATCGTGCCTGGACCTCTCCGTAGCGATCCAGAACCCGCGTCTCCCCGGCTTCAAGTTTCTTCTCGAGCAGCCGCATTTCCTCCTCAAGACGCATGAGCTCGGCATCGCCGCTCATGACGCACCCGACGGAGGTCATCTCTCCTTCGATGACGACTTCCTGGGGAAGATAGCCGACACGGTATCCGGGAGGCATGCTGACGACTCCATCGTCGGGTTCCAGCACTCCGGCCAGGATTCTCATCAGGGAAGACTTTCCTGCGCCGTTCGGACCGACAAGGGCCATCCGTTCCCGGAGCGAAATCCGGAGAGAAAGATCGGAGAATAGCGTTTTCGTGGGGTAGTGCTTGGAAATTCCCGAAAGGGTGATCATGACTTATCCGGAGCGACCTGGACAGGATTGTCCGGCCTCCCCTTCAGTGGGTTCCTGAGATCGGGACGGGGCATTTCAGAGGTCCTCTTTGGTTCTCTTCGGGTATCCGCCGGGCCTTTCGCGGAATAGATCGGGTGCGGCATGGACATGCGGAGGTAATTTTCAGACATCAGATCAAATCATACCGGACTTTGCGGCCGAGAACAAGTCCTTGGCCCCCTTTAAAGGGTGATCGTCTCCGAAACCCCCTCTCCCCAAGGGTTGTGGACCTTCCTCCCTTCTCCCCGAAAATTTTCAGCCAGCACAGCGGCGGGGGGACGGCGTCCTTCATCCAGCCTGTACCGGGGGAGGGCCGGTCCCAGGATCCGGGCAAACTCGTCGATTCCTCCCTCCAGGTTCCTGACATCCGGGAACCCGTTCTGAATAAGAAGGTAGCAGGCAAGGAGGGACCGTATTCCGGTGTGACAGTAAACGATGACCTGCCGATTTTTCGGGATTCTCTCGAGATTGGCAGGCAGGCGGGACAAGGGGATGTGGATGGCCCCGGGAAACCGGACAAACCGGTATTCCCATTCCTCCCGGACATCAAGGAGGACGCACCCGGAATCCGCCCCCTCCTTCCCGTTCTTACCGGAAAGAAGTTCTTTCAGCTCCTGGCAGTTAATTCTGGCATCGGTCCGGCCCAGGAGGGATTCGAAGTCCCGGATCCTCTTTCTCTGGGCCTCATCCGAGAGAGACGAGCCGTCTCTGGAGGTCGACAATTTCTGAGATTCCCTTCCAGGCCAGATCCAGGAGGCGGTCCATGTCTTTTCTGGAAAAGGAACGGTGTTCAGCTGTCCCCTGCACCTCGACCAGCTCCCCCCGTCCGGTCATGACCACATTCATGTCCACATCGGCTGTCGAATCTTCCGTATAACATAGATCCAAGCAGGGCTCCCCTTCCACGATGCCCACGGAAACAGCCCCGAGATAATCCTTGAGAGGGATTCCTCCGATGATTCCGGCCTTTTTCAGATTTGTGAAGGCCAGAGCCAAGGCCACAAAGGCTCCTCCGATCGAGGCGCACCGCGTTCCCCCATCGGCCTGGATCACATCGCAGTCCACTGTCGCTGTCCGGACTCCCATTCCTTCGAAGTCCACCACCGAACGAAGACTCCGCCCGATCAGACGCTGGATTTCCTGGGTTCGCCCGCTCTGCTTGCCGCGGGCCGCCTCCCTCGGGGATCGCTCGTGAGTGGATCGTGGCAGCATTCCGTACTCGGCCGTCACCCAGCCCCGGCCCTGATCCTTGAGAAAGGGCGGGACCTTCTCTTCCATGCTGACAGTGGCGAGGACATGGGTGAATCCCATCTTGACGAGGGCCGACCCTTCGGCATATCTGTTTGGTGCGGGCTCGATGACAAGCGCCCTCAACTGGTCCTGATTTCTTCCGTCACTTCTCACTCAGACCTCCCTGACTGTAAATCATGGAAAGGTCACCCGAATTGATGGTGACCTCATGCACATTCCCGATATTTCGTCCCAGAAGATGTTGGCCGACACGCTGGAATCGCTCACGACCATCGGTCACCAGGTAGGAGACGTGCCCCCTTCCCTTCCGCTCCGAAACGGTAAGGGTATCGACTTCCGATTTTGCAAGCTCGAGCCCCGGATCGATGAAGGCCATCTCGGGAAAGAGACGGGTCAGAAGAGGAAGAAGGGGAGGATAATGGGTGCACCCCAGGATGACGGTATCGACTCCGGAGGTCCGGCTCTCCAGAAATACGGAGAGGTATTCCCTGGCAATACGCTCCGGGATCTCCCCGTCGATCCACCCTTCCTCCACCATGGGAGCAAAAAGGGGACAGGCCACCCCGAGGACATCCGGCTCCCCCCCTGAAAGGCGGCGCAGCACGGCCGGATAGGCGCCGCTCTGAATTGTTCCTTCCGTCCCAAGAACGCCGATCCGTCCCGTTCTCGTTCTGGACAGGGCCGCGCGTGCGCCCGCCTCCACCATGCCGACAACCCTTACGGGAGCACAGAACTCGACGAGGTCATCAAGGGCCTGGCTGGAAACGGTAAAACATGCGGCCACAAGGGTCTTCGGCCGGAACGCCATCAGGGTGGCGGCATCCTCTAAGGCAAATCTCCGGATGGTTTCCCGGGACTTCGCCCCGTAGGGGAAACGGGCCATGTCGCCTAAATAGATAAAATCATCCTGGGGGAATCGGTCGAGAAAATGTCGAAGGACGGAAAGCCCGCCCATCCCGGAGTCAAAGAGGGCAAATCCGGGCGAAAACGTCTTGGTATCCTCTGGAAAATTGTACAATAAACCTCCCTTAAAGATCCGTCATCGGCCAACAGGTCAACCCCTCACACGGCGGACCCGTCAGACAGGGGAGATTATGGCATAAAAACTTCTTAGACCCAAAAAAAGGGGGACATATAGTCCCCCTCAATCCTTACAGGATTTCTGGTCCCTTCAAAAAGGGATCATTTACGGGCTCAAGTCCGAACCGAGCTTTTCCTCCCCTCCGTCATTCCGTCATTCGACGTTGATTTCGACGGCTTGGGGTTTCGCCTCCGCCAGCTTTTCGATCCGGACTGTCAGAACCCCGTCTTTCATGTTGGCGGAGATCTTTTTGGGGTCGGCATCCTCGGGAAGGGTGAATGAGCGCAAAAATGCCCCATACTCCCTTTCCACCCGATGATACCTGACACCGGTTTTTTCGGTATTCCGCGTTCTCTCTCCGGAGATGGTCAGAATACCGTTTTCGATCACAACCTTGACCGCTTCTTTTTGGATTTCTGGGAGTTCGGCCTTGACGACATAGGCTCCCTCTTCTTCGGAGATATCAACACTCGGAGCCCATTCGACAGCCTTTCTTGCCTCCCTCTCCTCCAGACGGCCCTCCGGACTCCGGAGCATAAAAGGGGTAAAACGGCGGGCAATATCGTCAAACTCCTTGACGGGATCCCAACGCAGTAGACTGGCCATGACTTTCTCCTTTTTCGAGGCCGGGCGGAAACCCGGCAACAGTGATTGTCCTTGATGTTTCATCGTCTGTGTTTCCTTTCAATTCAAAATATATCTTCCTTTTTTGGCCTGTCAAGGCGAAGCCTGTGTCATTCGGCCCTTCTCCAAGTCACCCATCGGACCCCGGCCTCCCCTGACCGGTCGGAGATATCCGAGATCGTACCAGGAGGAATGTCACCCAGAGCGTATGGCCCGAAAGAGAGCCGGATCAGATGAAGAACCTGGTATCCATACCAGGCCAAGAAATTTCGTATCTCTCTGTTTCGTCCCTCAGAAAGGCCGACGTGAATCCATTCCGAGCGGAGGGATCTCCTTTCCGGAAAGACCTCGATCTTCCCGTATCCGGGAGCCTCCCCCGCCCTCCCCGAAAAAAACAGCGTCTGATGCTCTTCCCGGAGAACCGGAGAGATCTGAACCCGGTAGATACGGAGAACGCGGGAGGAGGGATCGAGAAAATCACTGAAGAGTTCAGGAAAGTTTGTCAGGAGAATCAGGCCCGCCGAGGCCTGGTCAAGCCGCCCGATCGGCCGGATAGACCCGTAACCCGGAGCTCCCCATGGACTTGCCTTGATAAGATCGCCGATCACGGGTCGTCCCCTGGGATCAGTCCGGGTGACCAGGATTCCTCTGGGCTTGTTCAGGGCCAGGAGCAGCGGAGGAGGGGGAACAAGAGGTTGGCCGTCGAGAAAGAAAGGGGGCAGAATCATGCATTCCTCCCGAGAGCCGGGGGAGGAAACGGGTCGATCGAAAACGACAGGCCGGGCTCTAAGAGTGAGACGGCCGGCAGTAATCCATTCAAGGACCTCGCGGCGAGAGGCCAGCCCCGCCTTCGATAACCAGCGATCGGGAGTATGAATCATTTAAATTGATTAAAATCCTTATAAATCAATGACCTCAGAGTTTTGTGACGGTGATCACAAAACGAAAAAAAACATTTCTTTCTATATCAACATATTAGCATCAAATAACATTTTTCTTGACCTCAGACAAGTCAGGAGCTATACTTGCTCCATAAGTCGTTCCTGCCATCGAATCAGGATTTATTTACACTTCCGTGGGGCCATGCACCCCGCAGGGAGCGCCGGAATCCGGTCGGATCACCGGCTCGATGGAGGCCCAGGCATGATTTTTCTTCCTGAATTCGGGGAGAGGGTCAAGCCAGCGCGGGAACGGATCAGCTACCCTCATCAGGAGGTTGCGCATTGAACTGGATGATCCATCAATCCGTGGCTTGGTGCCTGAGTGCTCATCTTCTCTCTCCAACTGTTCCCTATTCGCACCTTATTACACAAATTTCCTGCAAACATCACATCAATCCCGTTCTTGTGGCCGGGATCGTCGCTCAGGAATCGAGCTTCGATCCGAAAAAAAGCCGCTTTGAAGAACGCATTCATGATGTCTCGCTGGGACTTATGCAGATTACGACCCGGACAGCCCGCTGGATGGGGCTCCGAGGGTCGGTTAACAAACTTTACGATCCCTCAGTGAATCTGACTTACGGAGTGCGATATCTCTCCTGGCTTCTGCAAAAGCATCCTTACGGAGCCGATGCCGTGGCCGCCTACAATGCCGGAAGGCCCCGGTGGCGTCACGGGGGATATGTGAACAGCCAGGGAGCCCACTCCGTCGAACGCTATGTCGTCCGTGTCATCAGCTGGGCAAGACATTTCCGCCTTCAGTCCCAACGGGAAGAGCGTGAATTGGTCGCCCTCGAAAACCGTCAGCGGAAACGAGGCCTAGGGACCCTTGACAACCGGCTTCTGGCCTGGTTTGATTGGCCCCCCGGAACCCTTTATCCGGATGTTAGTCGGCTGCCGAACTAGATGCCTGTTCCGATAGTTGAAGTAGTGCTCCGCATTGACGATGACACTGTCTGCCCGGCCGGCCAGCTTTTTGTGCTGAAGGGCCTTGTACATGAGGGTCATTCCGGCCAGAACGACCAGTCCGCCGATGGTCAGGGCCACGGCTCCCCTGACCGGATGGCGTATTCCGAGTCCGAGGGAGATCGAGACACCTCCCAGCGCAATCACAATGGTTGACAGAAGAACCAGGACGAGAAGGGTCAAGGCACAACTCCTTTTGATCAGCGTGGTCAGGGTCGGTGGTCCGGAAAACCCGGTGGCATTTCCCTCTTCGCATCCAAACCCGCCTACAGGATAGACCGAATTTTTCAAAAGGGCAATTTGGGCCCTGTTAATCGGCTCTATTACCATCTTCCACGAACTTGTTCCGAACAGTCCTTCCTGATTTCCCATCTTGTGGCCGGGATTACCGAACAACCTGAAGATCAGTCCTCCTTAAACGGGGGAGCTCCGAAAGGAGGCGGCCCCCTCCAATCCAGGGTCGGCCAATATTTTCGTTAGCTGACCTTTGAGGGCTGGCATTGCCGCAAGAGGTCTCCGCTCGGTCTGGAGGGAGAGGACGATCTCCCGCCCTTCCGATAGAAAATCGAGAGAACCCAGTCAACATGAAGGATTCCTTAAACTGAGAAAGGGCTGG
>DAIBTC010000229.1 GCA_027415345.1 Nitrospirota bacterium | reverse complement strand
TCAGACCGCGGGCATGCCGCACGATCTTGCCCGGCATCCCGAAGAGCTTCCACCGGAGGGTCGGAAGCGTCCAGGAGTCGCAGGCGGCCGGAAGAAGATCCCGTTTGAACCCGATGATTAGATTGTAGGCCAGGACTCCGATCCGGAAGAACACGGCGTTTGAGAAGCTCTCCCCGGTGGGCATGTATCCGACCCCCACATCGCTTTTGAGACCCTTCAGGAAGTTCTCGAACCCTCCCCGGAGCTGGTGCCATTCCATCGCCCGGACAGTCGTCGTCTCGGGGGGGAAGTTGGTCGCCACCGCCCAATACCGGTAGGTCTTCATCAGGCCCGACAACGGGGTCGAGCGATCCCGGGTCCGCTTGACGAGAAGACGGAACGCCTTCTTTGTCTCTGCCATTGTATGGATCACCTCGGCGACGCACACATCCGGATCGTTGCCCAGGACCTTCCAGTCTTTTTCAGAGATCTCCTCGATCAGTTTCTTGACGGCACGGTCCTGGTCGGCCGTGATGGTAAAGAGGACTCCATCCTCCTCCAGGACGTTGATCAGGTCCGCCCGGTAGCTGGCGCTGTCCGCCCGGAACCGGGCGATCTTCTTTCCCACACTTTCCACCACCGCCTTGCAGCGCTTGTAGACCGCAACATGTCCCTCCTGGGGAGAGACGTTGCCCTCCCGGAACTCGTCGTCGATGAAGAGTCCGTTTTCATAGAGGGAGGCCATCATCGGCATGTACCCCTTCTCCTTCAAATACGAGTACTGCGCCTCCTTCTTGTTGGCGGCCATGAAGGTTGCATCGATGTCGAGGGTATAGTCCGCGATCCCGTCCCGCGCCATCACCCCGCAGTTGAAGCTGTTGATCACCTGGCGCAATCCCAGAAGGCCTTTTTGTTCCTCCTTGGGATCTCCCATTCGCCGCAGCCAGTCGCCCGCCGTATCTTCGTTGGGAATCTTCTCCAGTTCGCCGAGATCGAGCAGGCCCTTTTCTCGCTCAAGCTCTCTCAGATCGGAGAGCGTCTTCCC
>DAIBTC010000228.1 GCA_027415345.1 Nitrospirota bacterium | reverse complement strand
CTCCGCCGCGAGCGGGATGAATATCTCGAAGCCCTGCAGCGGCTGCAGGCGGAGTTCGCCAACTTCCGCAAGCGGGTGCTGCGCGAATCGGAGCAGGCCGGCCAGCGCGCCTCCACGCAGATGATCGAGGAGCTGCTGCCGGTGCTGGATAACTTCGAGCGGGCGATGCAGGCCGCCGCCGAGCACGACCAGGAGGTCTTGAGCGGCGGCGTCGAGCTGGTATACAACCAGCTGCGGGACGTACTGGTCAAGCGCGGCCTCTGCGAGATCGACGCCCACGGGCAGCCGTTCGACCCCAACCAGCATGAGGCGATCCTCTGCCAGCCCTCGGCCGAACATGAGGAAGGCACCGTGATGCAGGTCATCGAAAAGGGCTACCAGCTCGAAGACCGCGTGGTGCGTCCGGCGAAGGTCATCGTCTCCAAGGACCTGGACGCCGGCCGTGACGAGGGCGGTAAAGATTGATGAGATGGCAGATCTGTACGAAACATTAGGAGTCGACAGGGGAGCCTCCCAGGCCGAGATCAAGAAGGCCTACCGCAAGCTGGCGCGCCAGTATCATCCCGACGCCAATCCGGACAACAAGGACGCCGAGGCGAAGTTCAAGGAGATCTCGGCGGCGTATGACGTGCTCTCGGACACCGAGAAGCGCAAGCAGTACGACGCCGGGCCCCAGCAGTTCTACGGCGGCGGACCGGGTGGCGCCGGCTTCGATGCCTCCGCGTTCGAGGAAGCGTTCCGGCGCAGCGGCTACGGCGGCGCGGCAGGAGCAGGCGGTTTCAACATCTTCGACCTGTTCGGCGGTGGCGGCGGCGCCGCTTACGGCGCCGGCCGGGCAATGAAAGGCGCCGATCTTACTTATGTGCTCAATCTTTCCTTCGAGGACGCGCTGCGCGGAGTCACCACCAGGATCGCAGTCGACAAGGATGTCGGCTGTCCCGCCTGCCAGGGCTCCGGCGCCGCTCCGGGAACATCCCCGTCTACCTGTCCGCAATGCGGCGGCCGCGGCGTCGTCTCCCGGAACCAGG
>DAIBTC010000227.1 GCA_027415345.1 Nitrospirota bacterium | reverse complement strand
CTAGCTGTTCTCCGCCATGAAGAATCGTCAGCCGCTCCGCGAGATTCTGCAATTCGCGTACATTACCCGGCCAGGGATAGGCATCGAGCGCAGCCATGCTGCGCTCTGACAGCATTACGGGACTATAGCCGCATTCTTCCAGACGCTGCAAAAAATGATGAAACAACAGACGAACATCACCGCCGCGATCGCGCAACGGCGGTATTTCAACCGGGAATACATTGAGCCGATAGTAGAGATCTTCCCGAAAGGAACCATCGCGAATCCGCTCTTCCAGATTACGGTGGGTCGCTGCCAGCACCCGTAGGTTGGCCGGAAAGCTCTGCGTACCACCCACCCGCTCAAACCGCCGTTCTTGCAGGACCCGCAGCAACTTCACCTGCATCTGCGGACTCATCTCGCCGATCTCATCCAAAAAAATGGTGCCACCTTGGGCCAATTCAAAGCGTCCCTTACGGGTCGCCAACGCCCCCGTAAAAGCGCCCTTCTCATGGCCGAAGAGCTCACTTTCCATCAACTCCTCAGGGATGGCACCGCAGTTAATAGCCACAAAAGGCCCGTCGTGCCGCGCAGAGTGCCGATGTAGACACTGAGCGATGACCTCTTTACCAGTCCCTGATTCGCCGAGGATCAGGACCGTACTGTCGGTGTGCGCCACCTTTCCCAGCATGGCGGTGATACGCCGCAAGACCGGGCTGTTGCCAATCAATCCGCAACTCTGCCGGGACAGACTGCGTCTGTCTGTTTCGGGCATGACATTTTGTATTTTTTCACTGCACATGAAGTAGCCTGTCATACATCTGGTGGATGGTGCTGATCCTTACTGCGCGCTACCGCACGCCGATGATGACGGAATATTAGCCGATCCAGTGATTCTTGCACACGGCTATCCAGATGAAAGTGCAGATGACAGCGAGTGCCCCCACCTGAAGCGCCGCCGGAAGGACCGGACAGGGGTTGCATAGAACCGGGAAGCAGCAGGGGCATGGCGATGCGCGGGCGCAAAAAAAGCGCTATGCAGGTTTCATTATCTGGACCCGCAAATAGGGCAGGATCGGAACAATCCCAGT
>DAIBTC010000226.1 GCA_027415345.1 Nitrospirota bacterium | reverse complement strand
AGGAAGGAACTCGCCCCGGGCCGGATCGAGGGCGAACTGCCTCACCTCCCGGCCGAACGTGACGACAAGAAGGGTCGAGACGCTGTAGAGAACATAGGCGGAAAAGACGGGCGACAAAACCGAGCGAAGCACCGCGGCCGAAGGATCGGAGGGCTCCCCCGCGGAAGGACGGAATACACAGAAGATCGAGCCGACCGGCCCAGAAACGGCGAGGTTGGAGGAGCCGTCGAGGGGATCCATGGCGACATGAAAGAGACCGGAGCTCCCGTTTAAAATCTCGGGCGACTCCCGCTCCTCCGAGACAAGGCACCGGACGGCTCCGGTCTCCCGGATCGTTCGGGTAAAGACCTCCTGGGCAATCTCGTCGAAGGCCTGGACCTCCTCCCCTTGCACGTTCACCGCACCGGCGGCACCGGTGAGTCCCTTGAGCGGTCCCAAGGCCAGAAGTCCGGCCATCTCGCGCCCCCCGGCGGCCAAGGCCCAAAGAACCTTCCTCGCTCCTTCCCGCTCGGGGGCCGAAAGCCCCGCCTCTTTGTCCGGAAGTTCGTCCAGACCCACTCTCTCGTCCATCGTGATCTCCTCTCCCATCGCTTCGCCCCCTTTGCCCTCTCCCTCAACCCGCCCCATTGCCGAGCCCGCGATCCTCTGCCCAGGTGTCGAGCTCCATCAAAAGATGGGCCACCTCCCGGGGAACGAGGATCACGTGGGGGCTTCGCCCCTTTTTCACCGTCTGGTCGATCGCGGCAATCCGTTCTCTGGCCCGGACAAAGGTCGTCCGGTCGTCAAGACAGGAGGTTTGCCCTGCCCGAAGCTTCGCGAACTCCTCCCGTATCGCCCGCACGTCCCGCTGAAAGTCCTTTTCCCGGGAGCACTCCTCGCAATACCATCGGGGCGACATGTTGCCGTAGGCCGAAAGCCTGTCGTAGGGGCGGTCAAAGAAATCATGGCCCAAAGAGAGTTTGTATAGGACAGCGTTCGTCCTCCCGCAGGAGTCGCAGCAGCCGTTCTGGTCAGGGGGTTCCATATCAGATTCCTTTAAAGGGGCCTGGAGGGCTCCCCTCCGGAGAGCCCTCCGTCGTTCGGCGCAAAAGGCCGGCCAAGTGGGAAAGCGTCCGGTCGAAGGTCGTGAGATAAAAGTTTCGGCCAAGGTCGGAGGATTCGCCGGGACGGAGATATCCAAGAAAATATTTGTTCGGGCGATTTAAAAGGAGCTTTGCCCGGAGGATCCGGAAGAGCTCCGAGATCTCCCCCTCCCGGTCGGGATGGAGC
>DAIBTC010000225.1:300-1343 GCA_027415345.1 Nitrospirota bacterium | reverse complement strand
CTGGATCTCCCCCCGGTCCTCCCGAAGCTCCGGAGGGATGAAGGCGAGATCCAGAGAGCGGTAGACCGACTCCTCCGAGGATCCCGCGATCCGCTCCTTTCCCCGAAAGACGCCGTACTCGTTGATCTTGAGCCCTTTCTCCTGGGCGAGCCGCCGGAGGGCGATGTTGTGGGGTTTCGAGCCGGTGAAGTAGACGAGGGCCGCGCCGAAGGAGATCTGCGGAAGAACGCGCAGATCGACCTGGAGTCCGGTCCTGAGAACGACGCTGGCCTTCGTGGGGCCGCTGGCGAGGACGCGGTCCACCTCCCCGTAGCCGACGAGCCGTTCGACGACGGGGCCGGGATCCTCCGAAGTGACGAGAAAGTCGAGATCTCCGACCGTCTCCCGCATCCGCCGGAAACTCCCCGCGACGACCGCGTCCCGCACGCCCCGGACGGAGCGGAGGGCATCGAGGAGCGGAAGGGCCTGCCGGGCGGCGTCGGCCAGTCGGTACCGTCGCACCTTCGCCAGCCGTGAGGCGACGGATTTGGCAATCCGTTCCTCCGATTTCGCCCCGAATCCGGGAAGCGCCGCGATCCGGTGGTCCCGAAGGGCCCGGGAGAGTCCGGCGACGTCGTGGATCCCGAGCTCCTCGTAAAAGGTCTTCACCTTCCGGGGGCCGAGGCCGGGAATCTCCAGAAGGTCGGTCAGGTGGGGCGGGAAGGCCTCGCGGAGCTTGTCGAGGGTCGAGAGATGGCCGGTGGTCAGGATCTCCCGGATCTTTCCGTCGAGATCGGCTCCGATGCCCGGCATCCGGGGGAGGGAACCGGTCCGGGACAGGATCTCCGAGAGGCTCTGTGGCCATTCTTCCACCGTCCGGGCGGCGTTTCGGTAGGCCCGGACCCGGAAGGGGTTGTCCCCGCGGATTTCCAGGAGATCGGCGATCTGGTCGAAGAGGGACGCAACATCGGCATTCGGAACCATCGGAGCGGCCTCCGTTCTTGTCGGATTTCGAGAGGCTCCGGCAGGTGGGAACGGGGTTTCTCGGCCCCGGTCGACGCCTG
>DAIBTC010000225.1:0-290 GCA_027415345.1 Nitrospirota bacterium | reverse complement strand
GGAGCGGGTCACCCCATCATAGCGCACTTTCAGGGGGGATGGATCCGGTTATTCGAGCGCCGTCCTGGGGGGCTGGCCCGTGACGGCCCAGGCCAGGACGGTGAATTTTGAAGAACGGGCCGGAATGCGGTAATCTTTCTGTCACCAATCATGATTGTTTCAGTTCCGGGGGGTACGCGTGAATCTGGAGTCCCTTGAAAAAGCGATCCTTCAGCTCGAGTCCGGGATCGCCCAGAGCCTTGAGAATCCGGAGAACGAACTGTTGCGGGACGGGGTGATCCAGCGTTCGA
>DAIBTC010000224.1 GCA_027415345.1 Nitrospirota bacterium | reverse complement strand
ACAATTCGGAGGGCCGGAACCTGATCTCGAACCGGAACCCGGAGAAGAACATGATCCGCTCGGCGGGAGGGCACTTCCTCATGCTGAACGACGGTAACCTCTGAATGAACGGAAGAACTACTTAATAAAGACAGGAGGAGCGCCATGTCGGGACTTTCAGGGACAAATGATCAGACCATCGGGTCGGACAATATCGAGAAGGTCGCGGGGACGACCGGTCTCGTGGGATACGCCAATACCTACATCAGCCTCCAGGCCGTGAACGGGATTTTCATCAATGGGATCGGGAGCGGGAACACCGCCAATACGGAACTCCCCTTTTCGAACAAGGCCGATGCCAATGGGTACATCTCAGGGGTGACGAACGGAGACTTCTGGATTTCCGGGCAGAACGGCGGGGCGGTGATCAAGTCCTGCAACAGAACCACTCCCGGCCCGAATGGAGAGGGAATCGGAAGCATCCATATCAACAGTGCGAATGGGGATGTCGTGATCAATGTTCCCAACGGAAATTTCGAATCCAATGTGGCGATGGACACGGTCAACAACAACCAGGGCAATGTGACGAACAATACAAAGGGGAACCAGACCAACAACACAACGGGCAACCAGGTCAACAACACCACAGGGAATCAGGAAAGCTATACCTATGGGAATCAGTATGCCTGGGCCAAGGGCAACCAGACCCAGATTACCCTCGACAGCATCAATACCATCGCCCTGGGAGCACTGAACCAGTTTGTCCTGGGATTGTGTACCCAGACGGCCATTGGGGAACAGGTCAACTTCAACGGGGGTGGACTTCAGAATCTTGTTCTTGGGGACATTCTCGATTTTTACATTGGCGCCCATAACACGGTGACTTTAGGATTTATCACGGAGTCTCATCCCGTGGGGAAGGCTTCTGCAACCGACCTCAAACTGGAAGCTATTCAGGCCAAGATAAAACAGCATTCACTCGACATCTCCTCGACGAACACCCAGATTCGTTCGATGTTGGTTCACTTAAATGATGCAGGAATCCATTTGTATACTTGATCTACCGGAATCAGTCCGGACCCAGGGAGGATCCAGGAACATATGTCCTGAAAACACTTTTTTGAAAAATTTGTATTCAATTTTAGTGCAGTTTTTGCCTCAATGTCACTAATAATCCCAGATTTATAATATGGACGGAATCATGCCAGGGAACCCCCGATGAAAGTGATTAAACCCCTCCTTCTCGGATTCCTCTGCCGGACCTACCGACGGCAGGGGGATCGCCTGGCCCTCACGGGCCTCGTGGGCTTTTCCTTTTCCGACCCCGAGGTCCCGCTCTCCGAGCAGGCGCTGTGGCAGAGCATCGGTCCCCTCCTGCCCAAGGACGGGGTCTGGGACGAG
>DAIBTC010000223.1 GCA_027415345.1 Nitrospirota bacterium | reverse complement strand
CCTGACAGGAGCCAGGACGAGGAAGGACTGAAAACATTCTTCCGGCTCTTCTCCCATCCAGGGGGAGTCGGTAGCCACTGCACCCCCGAAACTCCGGGCTCAATCAACGAAGGGGGGGAACTGGGCTATAGCCTTTCCCATGCCTACGGGGCCGCATTCGACAATCCCGATCTTCTGGTCGTCGCGGTGGTGGGAGACGGAGAAGCCGAAACGGGCCCCATGGCCACCTCCTGGCATTCGAACAAGTTTCTGAACCCCATCCGGGATGGGGCCGTCCTTCCCATTCTTCACCTGAACGGCTACAAGATTGCCAACCCCACGATTCTTTCCCGCATAACCGAGGACGAACTCCAGAGGCTCTTCGAAGGATACGGCTATACCCCCCACATCGTTTCAGGCGACGATCCCTCGACCATGCACCGCCTCATGGCGCGGACAATGGAGCGATGCCTCTCCAAAATACGCTCCATCCAGAAAAAGTCCCGGGAGTCGGGGATCCCGGAACGAAGCCGGTGGCCTATGATCGTCCTTCGGACCCCCAAGGGATGGACCGCTCCGAAAGAAGTGGACGGACACCATATCGAGGGATTCTGGCGAGCCCATCAGGTCCCGGTCCTGGATGTGGCGACCAACCCGGCCCATCTGAAGATCCTCGAAACCTGGCTCAAGAGCTATCATCCGGAGACCCTCTTCGATGAGAAAGGAAGAATCAGGGAGGAGATCCGGGAGCTTGCCCCCAAGGGGAGTCGTCGCATGAGTGCCAATCCCCATGCCAACGGAGGGCTTCTCCGCGTGCCGCTCAGGCTTCCAGACTTCCGGAACTATGCCGCCTCCGTTCCAGCCCCGGCAATTCGCGAGGATCAGAACACCTTCATCCTTGGAGAGTTCCTTCGGGACGTCATGAAGGAAAATCCTTACAATTTTCGTGTCTTCGGTCCCGACGAGACCGCTTCCAACCGCCTCCAGGCCCTCTACGAAGTTTCCGGAAAGACATGGATGGCGGATCGTCTGCCAGTCGATGGCGACGGAGGATTTCTCTCTCCGGATGGCCATGTCATGGAGATGCTGAGCGAGCATACCCTGGAAGGATGGCTCGAAGGCTACCTCCTGACAGGGCGCCACGGTCTTATCAACACCTACGAGGCCTTCGCCCACATCATCGACTCCATGGTCAATCAGCATGCCAAGTGGCTTGAGAAGGCCCGGACTGATGTCTCCTGGCGGGCCCCTGTCTCATCGCTCAACATCCTCCTGAGCTCGACCGTCTGGCGGCAGGACCACAATGGCTTCACGCATCAGGATCCCGGTTTTCTCGACGTGGTGGCTAACAAGAGCCCCAGCGTGGTGCGCATCTATCTTCCGCCGGATGCCAACGGCCGGCGTTCCGTCGCCGAGCACTG
>DAIBTC010000222.1 GCA_027415345.1 Nitrospirota bacterium | reverse complement strand
CTCCCGTTCTTCCTGCCTCGCCCACTGAAAGAACCGATCCCGGAGACCTTCGGGAAGCCCCCGTGCCACCAGACGGGCCACCTCTCCCCCAGAAGGGTCTCTCCCGATCAACACCAAATCCCTCGGATCTAGAGGTCCGACCGCTGGCCAGGAACTCAGAACACTCCTGAGACGGTCCAGGGTCACAAGAAAATGCCTGTCGCTTCGGGAGAGGGGAAGATCGGCTCCCCCCCTTCCCCTCCACAGGCTCCGCCCCCACCGCGACTCAACTCCACCCGCCGCTCCGGCCGCCTCCCAGGCAAAAATCCACATCCGGACACTCCCTGATATCGTCTCTGGCCGAACCGCCGGCAAAAAACATGATCCCCTCCCCTCCGGCTCCGTCCGCAAAGGAGCGGGGAGACTGTTGCCGAAAATTGCAGCACGAAGAACTCTCTCGCAAAAACTCCCCGGAACCCTCTCGATCACTCTCGCAAGATGGGCCCCCTCCCAAAAGAGCCCCAGCTCGCGAAGGCGCCTCTCACCCGCCACCGAGGCCAGACCCTCGACGGCACTCCAGGCCATCTCCTCCGTCCCGGCCTCCACCGAATATCCCCCCGTCGCCACAAACCGCAACAGCCTCAAGACCCGGACAGGATCCTCCCGAAAGGGATCCCGGGAGCTTTGAGGAACTCTGAGAAGGCGCTTTCGGAGATCCTCCCGTCCATGGAAGGGGTCGACGATCTCCCCTTTCAGTCCGTCCGGACCCACGCGCCAGGCCATGGCATTCACCGAAAAGTCCCGCCGCGCGAGATCCGCCAGGAGCCCCCCGGAGCCGCCTGAGATCTGAAGGGGCGCCTTTCCCTTTTCCCGGGGGAGGACAAGGGTGGGGATCCTTCCCCCCACGGAGCTCCCCCTCGGAAGAAGGCGACGGAGGATTTCCCCTTCAGCCTCCGCAAAAAAATCCAAATCCCGGGGTCTCTCCCCCGCCACCCTGTCCCGAACCGCCCCGCCCACCAGCCACACCGGGATCCCTGCACGAAAGAGCGGCTCCAGGAGAGGCAGCGAGGACTCGAGTTCGGACATGGTGGAGTCTTTCCCGATCTCAAATGTCACGAGGAAAATCCCTTCCAGAGAATAAAATGATTCTCGTTTTCATTCCGCCGAATCTGGCCGGGATTTCCGATGATTTTTCCTCGATCTTCTTTTTCCCTCCCTATCTCTATCCCTGCTCCCTCAACGACTTGCCGGTTATTTTCTCTCCGTGGCACAGATCCTGCTCTCCTCCCGCCCGTTTATCTTTCCCTGACCCGCATGCCAAAGGAGATCTCACCCCATGCTGCCCGATCTGTCGAACATCCTCCGCAGGAAGGCCCTCGCCTTCATCCCGATGCTGAGCCTTGGGCTCTTCCTCCTTTTGTCCCGG
>DAIBTC010000221.1 GCA_027415345.1 Nitrospirota bacterium | reverse complement strand
GTCAAAGGAGGGCCCCCGATGGACCGAACGACCGTGCTGCAGGAGATCCGGAAGATGCGCTTTGAAGAGACGTGGAATGAATGGAAGAAAGGACGGCTGACGCAAGAAGAGGCCGGTCGGATTCTGGGGATGAGTGAACGGACCTTTCGCCGATATGTCCGGCGGGTCGAGGAAGAAGGGATGAAAGGGATTTTCGACAAACGCCTCACCCAGGTCTCTGCACGACGGGCTCCGGTTGATGAAGCCCTGGCGCTGGTCGAACAATATCGCCTTCAGCATGACGGCTGGAATGTAAAGCACTTTCACTCCTGGTACCGGAGGGAAGGCGGGACCCGGAGTTATACCTGGGTCAAGAAGACGCTTCAGCAGAACGGAGCGGTCAAAAAGGCTCCGGGCCAGGGAAAGCATCGGAAGAGACGGGAACGAGCCCCCTTGGAAGGGATGATGATCCATCAGGATGCCAGCCGGCATGCCTGGGTCCCGGGACAGCTCTGGGATCTGGTGGTCACGATGGACGACGCGACCAATGAACATGTCAGCATGTTCTTTGTAACCGAGGAAGGAACGGCCTCAAGTTTTCGCGGGATGCGGGAGGTGATCGAGACGAAGGGCCTTCCCTCCGCCCTCTATACCGACCGGGGCAGCCATTACTGGGTCACTCCGGAGGCGGGCGGCAAGGTGGACAAGAAGAACCTGACCCAGTTCGGACGGGCCATGAAGCACCTGGGAATCGAGATGATTCCGGCCTATTCCCCCGAGGCCCGGGGACGAAGCGAACGGGCCTTCCGGACCCATCAGGAACGGCTTCCCCGAGAACTCGCCCTCCTAGGGATCACCACCATGGAAGAGGCCACCCGGTATCTGAACACGGTCTACCGTCCGGCCTTCAATGCCGAGTTTGTTCATCCGGCGTCCGAAGACGGATCGGCCTTTGTTCCCTGGACAGGAGAGTCGCTGGACGAGATCCTCTGTGAGCATTATGAACGGACCGTCGGCAACGATAACTGCCTTCATTTTGAAGGACGGATCCTCCAGATCCCCCCCGACCGTTCCCGATTCCATTATGTTCGAAAAACGGTTCGCATTCATCGGTATCCGAATGGATCTCTTGCCCTCTTTTACGGACCTCGAAAATTAGTGACCTTTTCCGTCGAAGAACTTCAGGCCATGAACCACAGGAAACCCTCCCGATCCACCCAGTCTTCCTCAGGAATCCGCCCTGTCGAAGTTCTGGTTTGAGGCAGAAAACTGAACTCTGTCTCCCCATACTGAAAAGCGGACAAATCATGAGCTACAAAACCGGACAACTCTACTTGCTATTAACAGAAGATACGATTGATTGTGTAGAGGATTCATAATCTGTCCGGTTTTGTAGCACAACAGTTGTCCGGTTCAATAAGGGGTCAAAGGAGGGCCCCCGATGGACCGAACGACCGTGCTGCAGGAGATCCGGAAGATGCGCTTTGAAGAGACGTGGAA
>DAIBTC010000220.1 GCA_027415345.1 Nitrospirota bacterium | reverse complement strand
CGCGAGGTCGGAGAGATCCTGGCCAGAAAGGGGGACGCCGGCTATATCCGGAGCATCGGGACCTTCCTCCAGCAGTTCTATATCTATGCCGTCTACATTCCCGAGAGGGGGGTGACGGTCGGATGCAAGCGCCGGGAGCTCGAGTCCCTCGACTATGACGACACTCCGGAGCAGGAGACGGCTGGGGAATCTGCCAAAGAGAGGTTCCCATGAGGAAGAGTGGCGATTTGCGGTGCCGGTACCGCCCCGGTCAGAAGGTGGCCATCCTTCGCGACATCGAAAGCGACGGATCTTACAGGACGATAACGGCCGGCGCCCTCCTGGCCGGGGAAGGGGAGCGGGGAGAAATCCTGGGGGTTGGCTATCAGGAGGAGAAACGCGTGGTCTATTTTGTCCTTCTTGGGCCGGAGAACCGGGTGATCGGCTGTTTCGAGGAAGACCTCTTTCCGGATAAAAAGGCCGTTCGTCTTTCAGCAATACGGTCCGGCGGTCGCCCGGGCCGCAAAAAATCAGTCGGAGGAGTACGGCATGGACGAGATCTTTGAGGGGCCGGAGGCGAACCAGGGCGATATTGTCGGAGACTTTTACTGGTCGCTTTCGAAAGTCATGGATCCGATCCGGTTCGAACTGATCCTTTCCGGAGGAGATGTCCGGCTGGCAGGCGTCGGAACGGACGGCAGGGTGGTCGTTCGCCTCAAGGGGCCCTTTACACGCTCCTGCGCCGACAAGCGGGCGGTGGTGGCCCGAATCGAAGGCTACCTGAGGGAGAGGGACCCCCGCGTGACGGCGGTGGTCCCGGTCTGTCCGGCCCCGGAAGAGACCCTCTGAGGGAGAAATCGTCAGGCGGATCACGAAGTGGAGGACCGCGATGAAGGTCATGGTGAGAAAAAACGCCGAAGGGGTCTTTTCGGTCTATGTCCCGAAGAAGGATCTCGAGGAGCGGATCGTGAGCTCCGAGAGGCCCTCCCTGTTCGGAGGGACGGTTACGCTGGGAAACGGGATGGTATTGGAGCTTCCCGAGATTCTGCCGGGGCAGGGTCTTCCCCTGACGGTGGAGGCCCGGAAGGTCTCCGGCTAGGAGGAGGGGAGTCATGGAAGAGAACGTGGTCAGGGATGTGGCCGAATTGGTCGACATGAACTGGCAAGGACTGGGGCGTGGGACGCTCAGGCTTCTCCGGGAGCGGTTCCCCGGAATCGTCTTCATCGCCGTCCCGGCCTCCGATGTGACGGAAGAGCCCTTTCGGCAGTCCGGGAGGGTGGGGTTCCATTTCATCAACACAACGGACCATTGCGTGTCGCTGGTCTCGGACAGGAGGGCGGCGGGAGGGATCCTGCTGGCCGTCAGGGAATGAAGAGGGTGATTCCTGACTCTGTTCATTCGGGAGCTCCCTCGACCGTTCCGGAGCTTCCGGAGGAGGAAATTTCCGAAAAGATCGATGAAATCGCCGATCTCTGGAAAAGGGGAGAGCTTATCGTTTACCTGGGGCCCGACCTCTATCCGGAAAGGCCGGACTTTCCGACAGACCCAAAAGGCCTCGCCAGCCTCCTGAGCGGACGGGTGGCGGTCCCGGGGCGACTTGCGGGGCGAC
>DAIBTC010000021.1 GCA_027415345.1 Nitrospirota bacterium | reverse complement strand
GACGGCGTCCCCGTCCCGGGCTATCGGAACGAACCCAAGATTCCCCCTCTCTCCGACACATCGACCTTTGTTCGGATGAGGGTCGAGGTCCAGAACTGGCGCTGGGCCGGCGTTCCCTTCTTTCTGACGGCGGGCAAGCGCATGTCGAAAAGGGAGACCCTGGTCCGGATTGTCTTCAAGGATTTCCCCTTTGCTCTTTTCCGGCTGGCCGGAACTCCCGGGACGGTCCCCAACGAGCTGATCATCCGGATCCAGCCCAACGAAGGCATCGCCCTCCGTTTCGGGATCAAGAAACCAGGCGGATCCCTCATGATCGATCCGGTCGAGATGAACTTCTCCTATCAGCAGGCTTACCGCGCCCAGGCTCCCGAAGCCTACGAGCGTCTGCTCCACGATGCCATCGTCGGGGACTCGACCCTCTTTGCGCGCAATGACGAGGTCGAAAATTCCTGGAATTTCATGGCTCCCTTCCTGGGAGACCTGACAAAGCTCTCTCCTCTCCGATTCTATACCGCCGGTACTGATGGCCCGGAGGAACAGGACCGGATCGGTGAACCCTCTCCCGCCTGAGACCTCAATACATTGAACAGAATCGGTCCGGACGAAATTCCGACAGAACGTCCATTCATGGCTGCGTTTTGCCTTTCAATCCTTCTCTCCTCCTGCACACTCTCACCCTCCTTTACCTCGCGGCCCCCGGCCCTTCTCATTTCTCAGGACCCTCCTCACAAACCCCTGTTTGTAATCCATCCTCCCCCGTCTTCGGCCGACATCCTCTGGTTTTCCGGACATTCGGCCAAGGCGGCCACACTGGAAGAGGCACAAAAGACCGCCCTGGGACAAGCCTTCGAAAAGTTGTCCGAGACTCTGTCCCGAAAGGGCTACCGTCTGACGGATAAGGAAAAATTAAAATGGTTCAGACAAGGAGAAGACCTCTCCCTCCCCCATATCGCCGACCGCTGGATCCGAGTCTACAAGGAGAGCCAGGACCGCCCCTACCTCCGCCGTACCTCGATCTATCTTCTTCTGGCCGTTCCGAAGCGCTATGAAGGGGCCATCATCGGCTCCCTCGCCCGGAAGGACCGAAGAGTTGCCGAAGGAATGGAGAGAAGCTTGAGACAGTCCCGACAGGCCCTCCGGAAAAAAGACGGCACCCGATTTCTGGCGGCGCTCCGGGAGGCAGTCAACGCCGAACGCATGATCCACACTCTCCGGTCTTTTTCCCCTGAACGCCGTCCCCGAATCCTCCGAGAACGAACTTCCCTGGAATCAAAATGGCGACAAAGCCTCCGGGAGATTCACCTCTCCATTTCCCCTCCTTCTCCGGACTTCTCCTTAAGGGAAACCATGATTCCTCCTGTTCCTCTGAAGGAAGCAGCAGTGATCCGCCAAAAAGGCCGTGAGATCGGTCTTTCCGGCCTCCGTTTCATCCCTACTCTCCACCCCTTCCGGGCTCCCGAGTACCTGGTTTTTCCCGGCCTTTCCTGGCTGTTCGGAAATCCGAGGCCTGTCCTTTCACGGGAAGCATTGGCCTGGGAAATCGGCCTTTTCAGGTATCCGCCAGGGCCCGCCCGTCCTCCGCTCGACATCTCCTGTTCCCCGACAGGTTTCGACGGATTGGCTGACTGCCTCCTTTCGAAGATCCATGTCCCGGGACACCATGGATTCATTGAAGGCCTCTACACACCCGTTCCGAATTCTCCGCTGGACAGACCGATTTTCAGAAACAATTTCAGAAAAACCTTGCTTGATCTCCACTTCAGGTTTTATCACCGCCGGCAGGTCCACCCGGTTGTCCTCTCCCTTTCCGCTCCGCTTCCGTCTTCCAAAAGGGATGAAATTCTTTCATTCTTCATGAAGGAGGGACGATCCCGGGACCTGACACTGTGCCCCGATACAGGGAAGGTCCTGACCTGTCCGAAAGGCCCCCCTCCCGATCTTCTGGACAGACAGGAAACCCGGCTGAGTGTCGATCTTCTCTCGGAACAGAATTCATCGAGTACCCAGGGGGACTTTTCTGTGGTGACGACGAGTCTTCACCTTCTGGAGACGCTCACCGACCGGAACGGAGTCTTCTGGAGACAGGAGACCCATGTCACCAGCCGGGGATTTTCCGGGGAGCTGTCCGCCCAGTCGGCCTGGAAGGAGTGTGCCCGTCGCCTCTCCCGGGATCTGGCCCTGGTCTACTATCCTCCCCGCCCCCTTCAATCCGGAGAGATCGTCCATGACCACTGAACCCCGCATCGAAGCCTTCGACATCGTCATCTCGGGCGCAGGGATCGGAGCCCTGACACTCGCCAACTATCTGGCCCCCCTGGGATTCAGGATCCTGATCCTCGACAGGCGACCCGCCTTCGACCCGGTCCATCGGGGGGAGCTTGTCCAGCCCCTGGGACTCTCGATCCTGGAGGAACTCTCCCTCCTCGAAGACCTGAAACGAACCCCACACACACTCTACAAAAGCTTTGACTTCCTGGATGGCCGGGGACGTCTCCTCATGCGGTCCTCCTATGACAGGGGGGAGGCTCCCTATCCCTATGCCCTGGCCATCGAACCCCACCAGATGGACCACCTTCTCGCCAGGAACCTTTCCTCCCACTCCCATATTGTCTTGCGTCACGAGTCGGACTTCAGGGACTTTCGCGTCGATGCGGCAGGGGTCAGGGCCACCTATGAACGGGGGGGAGAGGTGCGACAGGTTCTGGCCCGGATCCTTGTCGGAGACGACGGACGCCACTCCCGGGTCCGGGACCTCGCCCGAATTCCGGGAACATTGAGGCCCTACAAGGACTCCTATCTGGGGGCCTCCCTTCTCCTCCCGGAGGATTCCTCCTCTCTTCCTCCGGCAATCAGGGACACTTCAGGACGGTATTTTCTCGGCCCCCGGTCGATCTTCTTTTTCTTTTCGGTCTCGGAGCGGCGTCGATTCTTTCTGACCCTTCTTCCCGGCAGGGACCGGGACAAATTTTTTGCAAATGGTGTCGAGGCCGTCCTGGAAAGGCTGGACCGCCTTGTCCCGGGATTTGCCGAAACGGCAAAGGAGAACGGGCTCGACAATCCCGAGAAATTCACCGAACTTTCCGTCTGGAAGGTCGACCTCGAGCGCTGGTGCGACGATGGAGTGGTCCTGATCGGGGACGCGGCCCACGCCATGAACCCCCATGTGGCCCAGGGGCGGAACCAGGCCATGGAAGATGCCCGGGTCCTGGCCCCCATCATCGCCCGGGCTCTTCTGTCAGGTCCTCTTGTCCGCCGGGAGGCCCTTCTTCCCTATGAAAGGGCCCGGATTCCCGTCATCCGCTCCCTGCACAGGCTGGCAGACGAGATGACAAGGGTCTGGAATTCCGGGAATCCCCTCGTCGTCAGGGCCCGGGAGGCGGCCTTCCGCGGAATCGGCCGGACACCTTCTCTCCAGCGAAAAATCGTGACGACGATCGGGGGAACCCGGATCCTTCCCCTGACCTCCTGGGACAAGATCAGGGCCCTCGTCGCCGGACTTTAGCCGGCCAAGCCCAGTTCCAGAGGTTTTTTGCTATTTTCCTTCATTTGACGTTATCCTTGTGACATGGACGCCTGCGCCGATCCGGCGGGAGCCTGCCGGAACAGAACGACCAAACAGCGGACGGACTCCACCCGTGCAGATTAGACGCCGCATCAAGCTTCAGGCACGCCTGATTCTCGGGACCATCGGCCGTCTCAATACCTTCTGGCGGACCATCTTCCTTTCGGTCCTTATCGGATCCGCGACCGGCTTTTTTGTTTACCTGATCGAACGCGTCGTCTATCGCCTCCTCTTCCTGACCCTCTACAACACAGTTTTCAAAAACCATCTGGTGGTCATCCTTATTCCGATGATCGGAGTGCTTGCAGCCAGGTTTATCCTGACATCGGGGCGGGTCGACAATGCGGGGGGCACCGAAGAAATCATCAAGAGCTACCATGAATTCCGGGGAAAGGTGCCCCTGCGAAACGCCCTTTACAAAATTCCCGCCTACATCGCCACCCTTGGTTTCGGAGGCTCGGCCGGGCTCGAAGGGGCCTCGACCTATATCGGTGGAGTCATGAGTTCGCTGGTCGACCGGACCTTCGGCTGGCTCCGTCTCCCTTACGAGGAACAGAGGGTCATGCTTCTTGCCGGGGCGGCGGCGGGGCTTTCCGCCATGTTCAAGGCTCCTTTCACCGGGGCCATTTTCGTCCTTCAGGTTCCCTACCGCTCTGACATCGCCCCGAACGCCCTAGTCCCGACCCTGATCTCGAGCGTCAGCTCCTACATCGTCATGGTGAGCCTCGCCGGAACAGCCCCTCTCTTTTCGCTTGCCGCAAAGGCACAATTCCACTTCAAGGACTTTCTCTCTGTCCTTGTCATCGGACTGGTCTGTGGCGTCCTGACAACCCTTTTCATCCGAATCTACCGTGCCACAAAAAAATGGTTTGCCCAGGGGAAGGGCCGGCTGGGCCCCCGTCCGGTACTGGCGGCCCTGATACTCGGCCTGTCAGGATACGTATCCACCAAGGCCTATGGAGAAGCTCTCCCCCTGGGACCCGGGTATATCTTCATCCAGCATCTTCTGACCGGAAACACCCCGATCGAAATGGCCATCACACTCTTTTTTCTGAAGGCCATCGCTGTGATTTTCACCTTTTCCGCCGGAGGAATCGGAGGATCCTTCTTTCCCCTTCTCTGTCTGGGAGCGGCGACCGGAAGTGTCGTGGCCCAGGTGGCCGGACTCGAGCCCTACGACTTCGGGGTGGTCATGGGAATGTCGGCCTTCCTTGCCGCAGGCTACAAAACCCCCCTGGCTGCCGTGGTCTTCATCGCTGAGGCGACCCACAGTTCGGGATACCTCATTCCGGGACTCATCGGAACGGTGGTCAGCTATGTCGTCAGCGGAAGCACCTCCATCTCCACCCACCAGCGTGACCGGGAAGACATTCATCTCTCCAACCGTTTCCATCTCCCGGTCCGGAATGCCATGATCCGGAACGTGGTGAGCGTATCTCCGGAGATATCCCTTCTGGAGTTCCGGGAGCATTTCATCTTCCGCCACCTTCACCGGATATACCCGGTCACGGAAGACACACCCGGGGGGCCCCATCTTCTCGGGATTTTTTCTCTCTATGATCTGGACAGATTCCCCCCGGACACATGGGAGAAAACCACGGTCAGGGACGCCATGATCACTGCGGTGGTGACCGTGACGGCCGACGAACCGATCCTGAATGCCATTGCCAAGATGAACGAGAAGGACCTCGAATTTCTCCCGGTCATCGACAACGAAAAGAATCGCCGGCTTGTGGGGGGCATCACCCGGACTGATGTCTTCCAGGGCGAATGGGCGAGCCTTCTATGACAATCACGTCGATTCTCCCGTCACTTTTTCTCACCTTCATCCTGACCGTTCTTTTCAGCTTCGTCATCGGCCTTGAACTTCACAGCTATCGTCGCAGCAACGAGGAGGATCTGGGATTCGGGACGACCCGGACCCTGACCCTCTCCGGAATCGCCGGCTTCGTCTTCTCGATCCTCGACTCGACAGGAATGCTCTACATCGCCGGCTTTCTCGCACTTTCCGCCTTTCTCCTGGTTCATTACCGATCCCGCCAGGAAAAAAACCCGTCCCTGATTCCTCCGATGATGGCCATCCTGACCTATGCGATGGGACCGATCGCCTTAAGGGAACCCCTGTGGTTCATCATGGTCTACGTGGTGGTCATCCTTCTCATTCTGGGAGAAAGCCACGGCATCCGGAAATTCTCCGACGCCGTCACCGCCACGGAAGTGGTCACCCTGGCGAAGTTTCTCATCATGGCAGGAATCATTCTTCCCTTTCTTCCCGAACGTCAGATCGGACCGGCCGTTCCCGTCACCTATACCCAGGTCTGGCTGGCGGTGGTCATGGTGTCGGGGGTCTCCTACCTCTCCTACCTCGCCCGCACCTATTTCTTTCCCCACCGGGGACTTTTGCTGACAGGGACACTCGGAGGCCTCTACTCGAGCACCGTAGCCACCATCGTTCTGGCTCGCAAGGCTCGCGACCAGGCCGACCCCCTCACTTCGACAGCCATCATCCTGGCCTCGACCATGATGTACCTCCGGATGGAAATCCTTGTCCTCGTTTTGGGACCCGGAACGGTCTCCTTCCCGCTTCTGCTTCCCTACGGGACCCTCTTTCTCCTGTCAATGGGAGCGGCCTGGGGAGCCCACTCCTACAGCCGGCTCAAGAAACAGTCCGGAGGGTCTCTTCCGTTATCGGAAAAACCCACCCACCCTCTCGAAGTCCGTACGGCGGTCATCTTTGCCGGAGCCTACGTCTTCTTCGCCGCCGTCACCCACCTGATCCTCAGTCGCTTCGGGGCGGGGGGCCTCCATATTTTGTCCTTTGCCGTCGGATTCACCGACATCACCCCGTTCATTCTTTCCCTCCTCGCCGGAAACTTTCACGTCACAAGGGGAGCCCTGGAAGGGGCGATCATCCTGGCATCGGGGAGCAACAACCTGGTCAACGGGATCTATGCCCTTGTCCTGGCCCGGGACCAGAGTGTCCTTCCGGCCTTTCTCTGGCTGGTGACAGCCTTCATCCTCTCGCTTCTTTATGCCCTCATCATCCCCTGACAACAACGGAAGGGTGACAGGTGGAGGGACCAGAAGGGGCAAACCGGGTCCAGAAAAGAGATGAGGGCGAAAGAAGTTTTTCCTTTCGCCCTCGGGGGGGTTATGCGACGAAGGAGTCCGGCAGGGCCGGTTCGAAGCCCGCCTGGGTGAGCACCTTTTCCGTCCGGGTCCGGACCATCACCCAGAGATCGGACTTTTCAAGGCCCATCATTTTCCAGCACTCCTCGAAGGGAACGGGAAGATGGCTTTCGGCCATGCGATAGACCTGGTCGAAGATCCCGAGAACCTGGCGTCGATATTCCTCCTTTTCCGAAGCAGAGGACCGGGAGAGCCTCGTCCGCCACTCCCGAACACCAAAGGAGGATTGACGGAGCTCATCCGCGATCGGAGTCCGGAGCGACTCCTGGATGAGCGGATCCGCATGGCTCGAAACCTTTTCCACCACGGATATTCCGATCCCCTCGATCCCCAGCTGGAGACCCGCCAGAAATCCGTACCAGTCGAGACCCGAAAACCAGGTCTTGATCTCCTGGCGTCCCTGAAGGGAAATCACCGGTTCAAAGGGCCGCCCCAGCATCTGGAGAGTTTTTTCCTGAATTGTGAAATGAACCACCTCCTCGTTGATCTGGCGCATCAGTTCCTTCCTGGCCTCAGCGGTCGGAGCAAAAGGAAGACGGTCGCTGCAGAGTTCAAGAGCCAAAAGATCGATGTCGGCATAGACTTGCAACAATGTGGCGGCGGCATTCTTTACGTTTTGGTCCATGGGCGGCTCCTTGTTCGTTTGAGGAATATCCGTTCGGATCTTCTGTCTTCATCGGACAGATCCCGACTCCCAGATCCGGCTCTTATGCCGGATCCTGATTACCGGTCCCGATAGACCCGGTTTTTGAACACTCCATATTTCAAAAGATGCCAAAGGGGTTTTTTGTAGCCCAAAAACCGGATAATTCTCTGGGTTGTGGGGGCAAGGGGTGGGACAACTCCAGGAAGAATCCAGTTTCCCCGGGCCGAGGAGAATTCCTCGAGGTAGGGGATCAGGAAGGACCGGACGGCCGGATCAATGAAAAAGCGGGGCGAGAGGAAGTCCTCCTCCGTCTTCACCTCCCCTGTCGACATAGCCCAGTCCCCCAGGGGTGTTCCGGGGTAGAGGCGGACACCCGCCATCGCCACCACGGCCATGGGACGGGTGCTGTCGATGACCCGGCAGGTCGTGCGAACGGTCTCGGGCGTCTCTCCCGGCCCCCCGAAAATGAGGCTGTGACACAGAGGAATCCCGATCTTCCGACAGTCTTCCGCCACCTCCAGGATCCGGCCCGCCGAAAACCCCTTCCCCAGACTTTCCAGGGTCGTCTCCTCCGCTGAGTCGGTTCCCACCTCAAGGCCGTCACACCCCGCCGCCGCCATTTTCTGGAGGAGGCTCAAGGTGAGGCCTGAAGGGGAGGCATACGCCGACCACCGGATCCGGATTTTGCGGCGAATCAAGGCATCGGCAATCCCCTCGGCATGGGAGACCGGCAGGTTGAAGACACTGTCGACGAAGAAAAAGGACCGAATCCTGTGTCGCAGGACCAGCTCTTCGATTTCGTCCACAACGGAATCCGGATCCCGGAGACGATGGTCCCTCCCTTCGAGAAGGGGGTAGGTACAGTACCGGCAGCGGAAGACACACCCCCGCTTCGTCTGAATATTGGCCATGCCCCCTACCCTCAGGTAGCGGGAGAGGTTGAAGAGATGCCGGGCCGGACGGAGCTTGGTCCAGGCTCCCCCCTCAAAGGACAGGGGAGCCGGAGAAGCGGGAAAAAGTTGCGGAGAGGAAGGCTCCTTGCCCTGGTTCTGGCACCAGACGCCAGGAATTCCCTGGGGGGAGCATCCCTCTTCGAGGGCCTCAAGAAGAGCCGGAAAGGCCTCTTCTGACTCGCCGGCCACGCCGTATTCGGCACCGAGGTTCTTCATCATGGCCCCCGGCATGAGCCCGAAAGCCGATCCTCCCACAATGAGAGGGGACCGCCGGGACCCAGAGCCACAGGCCGCTTCCCGGGCCGTCAGGATGAGCGTCTGGTAGTCGGGAAGATAAAAACGGGTCAGAGGATAGGCGGCATTGTCGAGGTTCCGAAGGGAGAAAGCGATGGCCTCGGGCCTCTCCCTCCGGATCGAAGCGGTGAGGGCCTTTTGGGGATCC
Organism: Nitrospirota bacterium; assembly: GCA_027415345.1. Lineage (GTDB taxonomy): Bacteria > Nitrospirota > Leptospirillia > Leptospirillales > Leptospirillaceae > UBA4572. The sequence continues at coordinate 9,817 of DAIBTC010000021.1, read as the reverse complement.
CGGGCAAAAGCTAGGTCCAGGACAGAGACCCTGTGCCCCGCCTTCAGGATTGCGGCGGCAGCATAGGCCAAACCGAGCGGGAATACAGGGTCCGGGAAGTGCTCCCGGTTTGCCGAGACCAGAAGTACCTTCACTCACCACTCTCCCTTCTGCCCGTGGACAAGATGATAAAGCCGATCACCCGGACGAACGGGCCTTGATGAGATGATCTCTCCGATCAGTGAATTCTTTCTACCTTACTCCCATTGGGGGATTCGTCAAGTGACGGCCTTCGGTCTGCCGAGGGAACGAAGGCCCAAGGGAGTTCTTGACAGATGATGCGGTTGGGAATAATGTCAGTTTATAAAGGCTTGAGTAATACTTGATAAAAAATTTCATTCTTGTACCTGCGGCTGCGATTGCGAGGAGATCCCGTGACCCATTCCTTTGTCCGATCCTGGCGAGAATGGCTTCTGGCCCTTCCTATCCTGGGGACAACTCTTCTCTTTCTGGCCACCTCCCTCCCGATCCTTGGGCTTCTCGTACAAAACCACCTTGCCGAACGAACTCTCTCCCGCGACATCCGGACAATCGAGGGGCTGGGCTTTGACGCCACATCCCTGGACCGGACGGTTCATGCGGCCTTCCTCTCTCTTCTTTCAAAGAACCCCACCCGCACCGGACCCTATATCCGGGGAATGGCTCTTCAGGCCCGGGCAGTCCTCTCAGATCTCAGACACCGCGAATCCTTTCTCACTCAGGGCAAGCGCCGGTTGCTGAGCGAGATCGCCCGGAGGACGGATGACTATTTTTTCGGACTTCTTGAACGTCCCCCCGGAAATTCGCTCCCTCCTTCAGAAAGAGAAATCCGGAATTATCGTCACCTTTCCTTTCGTATCGCATCCCTAGCCTATGGCCTCGACAAGAGCCTCCGGGAAAGATCCCTCGCCCAAGCCGGTCTTTACCGTGCCCGCTCCAGGCTCATTCTTTTCCAGGGTCTTCTGATCCTCCTCTATGCCGGGGCCGTCCTCTTTTTCTCGACCTCCCGCCGCCACACACATCAGGTTCTCCTCGATTTTGCCGCCGAAGACTCGGAAGAAATGATCGTCCTGACGGACCTCAAGGGACGGGTGGTCTTTGCCAACCGCCGCTTCAGGAAGATCCTCTCCCCGGACCAGACTGACTGGGAGGCCCTTCCTCTCTCCCTTCTTCTGGGCAAGACCCCCGCCCTCCGGGATGCCATGGAGGAATGGGAGACCTTTCTTCGCTCCCCCGAAAACCCCCACCAGCATCTCCTTCCCTTCCATGATCCGAAAAACCCCGAACTAGCCTGGATCATGGTCCGGATGGCACCGACCCGGATCGGACTACGGTCCCGCTATCTCGAATGGAAGGGAACGGATGTCACCCGCCTCAAGAATACCGAACTGGCCCTTGAGGCCCAGGGAGAATGGCTCCGTACCACCCTGGCCTCCATCGGAGACGGCGTCATTGCCACGGACCTTAACGGAACGATCACCTTCATCAATCAGGTGGCAGAACGCCTGACCGGTTACACCGCCTCCGAAGCCTTGGGACAGCACGTCGACGAAATTTTCCGGATTGTGAACGAAAAGTCGGGAGAACGGGTCGAAATTCCGATCGATAAGGTCCTGAAAAACGACATCGTGGTGGGACTGGCGAACCACACCGCACTGATCAGCCGAAATGGCACCATTACCTCGATCTCCGACTCGGCGGCCCCAATCCACTCCAAGGACGGCCTTCTCACGGGAGTGGTCATGGTCTTCCAGGAAAACACAGAGCGGCGCCGCGCCCAGGAGATGATCTGGAACCTGACCTATCGAGACACCCTTACCCATCTGCCCAACCAGAGCCTCTTCCAGGACCGACTTTCGACCCTCCTGCCCTGGGCCCGGGGGAACCGGCGGATTCTGGCCGTTCTGATGGTCGATATCGATCTCTTCAAGCGGATCAACGATTCCCTTGGCCACAACGCTGGAAACGAACTCCTCCAGGCCTTTTCCCGGAGATTCTTGGGCCTTTTGGCTCCCAACGACACCCTGGCCAGGATCGGGGGAGACGAATTTCTGGTGATGCTGACCGAACTCCGGAGCGAAAAAGAAGTGGCCGGCTCCTGCGATCGTCTTCTGGGAAGCCTCGAGGCTCCCTTTGAGGTGGGCGGACAGGAGATCACCCTCACCGCCAGCATGGGAATCTCTCTCTTTCCCAGGGACGGGGATTCTCCGGAGGCCCTGGTCAAAAATGCGGACATCGCCTTAAACCGGGCCAAGGAGGGAGGGCGGAACCGATTCGTCTTCTTCGAGGAAGCCATGTCCTCCGCCTCCCTTCGGGATCTCCAGCTGGAGCAGGCGTTGAAGCAGGCTCTTCTCAGGGGGGAATTCACCCTGGATTTCCAGCCCCAGGTGGAAACCCGGACGGGAAAAGTCGTAGGCGCGGAGGCCCTGGTGCGATGGGACTCCCCGGACTCTGGTCGAATCTCTCCGGGAGACTTCATCCCCCTGGCCGAACGGACCGGCCTCATCATTCCGATTGGAAATACCGTCCTGCGACTGGCCCTGGAACAGGCCAAGCAATGGTGGACCGACGGGACAAGGATTTCGATATCGGTGAACATTTCCTACCAGCATTTCGTCCGGGAGGGATTCACCGAGGAGGTCCTCTCCCTTCTCACCAAGGTGGGAGTCCCTCCTGAAATCCTTTTTCTTGAAATCACCGAATCGATGGTGATCAAGGATTCCGAGCGATTCTTTTCCGTGGTGGCAGAGCTCCACCACCAGGGCATCCGGATCTCCATCGACGACTTCGGAACCGGGGCGACCGCCCTCTCCTACCTTACCTCCTACCCCATCGCCGAGGTCAAGATCGACCGCTCCCTGGTCACCAACCTCTTTTCCGACCTCAAGCGCTCCGAGCTCGTCCGGACGATCATCGGTCTAGGAAAGCGCCTGGACTTCACCACCACGGCCGAAGGGGTGGAAAGCCAGGAGGAGTGGAACTACCTGGAAAAACACCAGTGCGACCGGATCCAGGGGTTCTTTGCCAGTCGGCCCCTTCCTCCCAAAGAGCTGGAGGCCCTTTTCAGAAAACACTTCACTCATCCGGAGGGACAATTACCTTCCTGGGTCGAGGATTGAAAGGATCCCCCCATGGACTATTCCGCCCGTCTCGTCAGGAGTTCCTTCACCGCCACGGGAACGCTGTTTGTCGAGTTTGAAGTGGTCACCCCGGGTTTTTCCTTCCAGGCCGGTCAGGCTTCCCTATTTTCCTTCCCCCCCGAATTTCCCCTGGTCGACAAAAGCCGGATCTTTTCGCTGTGCAGCGCTCCGAGCGAGATTCCGAGGCTTTCCATCGCCACCCGGCTCACCCCCGGGTCGGCCTTCAAGGAGGCGCTTTCAAAAACCCTGCCTGGACAGACATTCCTGGTCGAAGAGGCCACCGGGGAATTCCTCCTTCCTGCGGGAGAGACTCCCGGATCGCTGGTCTTCCTGGCCGGGGGCATCGGGATCACCCCTTTCCGGAGCATGATCCGTGAACTCCGGCACCGGAAGGATTCCCGATTCCGGATCCTTCTCTTGACCGTAAACAGGACGGGCGACGAAACCCCCTTTCTTCCGGAATGTCAGGAATGGGTGAAAGAGGGTACGCTCACCTGGGTCCCCGTTCTCACCCGGGAGGGTCTCTCCCCGGGAAGCTCCCGCCAGGAACGGATCGAGGAAGGTCTCGCAGGGGTCCTGAAGGAGGCTGGCGAGAACTCCCTTCTCTACCTCGCCGGACCTCCGGGCATGGTCGATACCTTTCACCAGACACTTCTGAGCCAATTTCTGGTCGAGGAGCCCAGGATCAAAAGCGACATGTTTTTCGGCTATCTTTCCCGGTAGATTTCTCCGGGAGTAGGGTTGGACGGGCCAAAGAAGGAAAAACTCGCCGGAGGGTCAGGCCGGAGGGTTTATCGTCAGGCGATAGGCATCCATCTCCTCCCGGAGGTTCCCGATTGCCCGGCAGAAGCGGTCGATAACACCAGGAGAGGACCCCCCTGGCGAGAGCTGGTGCATTTTCCGGTGGGATTCCAGGGTCTCGTTCCAGGAAGTAAGGTGATAGTAGACGTGCCCCCGGAGGTCAAACCAGAGATCGAGGGGACAGCCGTCGATGAGGTGAGCCCCCTCGTCATAGAAGGAGCGTGGACGAAAGGCAAACTCGAGAAAGGGAAGATCCTCAACAGGATAAACCGGAGGGCTTGACGAAACCTCCCGGGGGAGGGGTCGTCCGAGCCAGGGCAGCACCTCTTCCTCCGGCATGGAGCGGGCGAGAAGATATCCCTGGATCAGCCGGCCTCCCATGCGAAGCCAGAGATCGAGATCCTCGGCAAACTCGATCCCCTCCCCCACAAGCCGGCTTCCCGAGAGTTCGGCCAGAAGAAGGGTCGATCCGACGACGGCAAAGGCATTGGTGTGGGTCCGGAAGCGCCGGAGGAAATAGGAGTCGAGCTTTATTTCGGTCATGGAGAGGTCAGCCGCATGATGGAGGGAAGAGTAACCTGTCCCGAAGTCGTCGAGAGAAACCCCGAACCCCCGCCTCTTGAGCTCGTCCGTCAATCGTATCGTTCGTGGCATGTCCTCGAGGGCCGCGCTTTCCGTGACTTCGATGACCAGCCCGCTTCCTCCCTCCTCCCCGACCGCCTCCCGGACATTCTCCAGAAAATCTCCATGGAGAAAATGGCCGGCCCCGATGTTCAGGGAAATCCGGAGAGATCGTCCCGCCCGAAGGAAGCGATCCCGCAACACCTTTGCATGCCGCAGGGCGTGAACCCCCAGCAGACGGATCAACACCGGATCCTTTTCCACCTCTGGCATGAAGCTCCCCGGAAGAAGGATCCGATCCCCCTGCCGCCAGCGGGCCAGCATCTCCACTCCTTCGATCTGGCCGCTCCGGCAATCAAGCTGTGGCTGAAGCCAGAAAATCAGGTCCCCCTTTTCAATGGCCAGGGGAAAGCTCCGGTGGGTGTCGACCCTCCGTTGCAGGGCTCTTGCAATCTCACCTCCGAAAAAGCGGAAGGTATTGCGCCCGCTTCTCTTTGCGACATAAAGAGCCTCATCGGCATGAGCCAGAAGATTTCGGAAGCTTTCTCCGGCATCCGACAGGAGGGCCCATCCGAGACTTCCTGTCACGAGGTTGAGGCCATGATCCACTTGCCGGACCAACCGGAGAACCTCCTGGGAGAAGGCCTCGGATATTTTCCGAATCTCTTCCGCCGGGCCGGAGAGGCAAAAACCGAATTCGTCCCCCCCCAGCCGGGCCAGGACTCCCCCCTTGGGCACGATCTCCCGGAGAAGGAGCGCAAGCTCCCTGAGGAGACGATCCCCTTCGCTGTGACCGTAGGCATCGTTCCACCCCTTGAAGCCATCGAGATCGAGAATCCCCACTGAAAGTCCAGTTTCACCCATCCGGACCCGGGAAAGAACCCCGGAGACCTCAAGGGAGAATGCATGCCGGTTTAAAAGGCCTGTCAGTGCGTCGGTTGCCGAAATCCTGGCAAGCTGGTCCTGCCGGTCCTGGAACTCGAGGGAAAAGGAAATGTCCTGGGAAAGTCCAGCCAGGAGATTTTCAAGGGTGGGATCGAAAAACCCTTCCTGGGATGAAACCAGCCCCAGGATGCCGATAGGCTTTCCGTCTTTCCGGATCGCCACCGTCAGGGTGTTCCGGAGACCCCAGGGACGGGCCAGCTTCCGCACCTCCTCGGAGCAGCGCCATCCCTCGAGAAAAGGAATGGGGAGAACCCCATCTGAGTCCAGGGTCCGGCTGTGGATGAGACAACGCCCTTCATCCTCAGGGTCAATCGAGAAGACCGCCCCCTCGATGAAGGATCGGGCCCGTCCCCGTCCCGAAACCACCCGGGCCTTCATTCCGTCTTCGACAAGAGATATGAAGGCAAGCTCCAGACCCGTCCACCGCACAAGAAGTTCGCAAAGACCGTCGAAGAGGTCCTGGGCGGGAGGATGACGGGCCATAAGCTGACCCGATTCCCCCATGGCCCGGTAGAAAGCCGAGTAACGTTCGAGCCTGATCCGGTCCTGTTTCTGACTCAATGCCAGTTGGGCGCTGGAGGCCACCTGGGCGAGGAGATCGACCACGGACTCCGGGGGATGATGAGAGGATGAAAAGCCTGCGACAAGCAGGGTTGCGGGGCGTTGGTCAGGGAAAAAGGAAAGAGGAAAAAGCATCAGGGATTTGAGGGAAAAACTCCTCCGGGCAAAGGCGGAAATGCCGGGAAACTGCTCCTCCGAGATCTCGACAAAACGGGGATAGCCCCCATCCTTCTCAAGAATTCTCCTCAATGCCGGAATGAGAAGCTCCTGAAAGGGGAAGGCCCCAAAGTCTCCTCCCCCATATTTAAGGAATCCTTGATCCTCCCCTCCCTCCTTAATGTCTCCTCTCTCCAGGATCCAGGCGGCAGGAAGGGCCCCTGAATCGACAAGGGTCAAAACCAGCTCCCGGAGGATTTCCGGCTCAGACGGGCCTGAAAGAAAACGCGCCTGGAGGATTTCGAGTGCGGACTGGAAGGCACGTCGCGCCTGAAGTTCCCTATACTGACCTCTCCGTTCGAGAAAGGCGCCGATGTCTTCGGAGAAATTCGTTAGCACCGGAAGGATATCGGGATTGAAAGAACCCTCCGCCCCCCTGTAAACCGTCAAAAGTCCCCACAAACCTTCCCCGGTGTGTATGGGGGCCAGGGCGCTTCCTCCAAGTCCATGGGAACGGACCTGATCCTTCCACTCATCCATTCCGGAAGGAAGGTCGTCGGGAAGCATCGCCACCATGGGCTTTCCGGAGCGCAGGACCCGTCCTGCCGGCCCCTGCCCCATCGGGTTTTCCGGCGATGCCGAGAGAAGAAGTCCCCGGGCATAGTCCGAAGCCGGACCGGCGACGGCGATCAGTCTAAGGGAGAGATCCTCCCGATTGAGGCGTCCGATTGTCACGAGACGGGCTCCCAACTCCTCCACCAGCAGGGTTGCAAGCCGGGAAAAAGTTTCTTCGAGTGGGTACTCGATCGAGGAGGAGAAGAGGCGGCTCGCCGTCAGTGCGGCACGATAGATCTCCTCCCTGGGAGAGATTCCAGGAACGGCCACGGAATCCTCCCTAGAGGATGAAGATAAGGGGTTTCATGCGGCCGAGCCACCCAGAAGGTGTCCGGTCTTGACGAAGATGGTGCACCCCCGGGTCGAGAAGGGATGATGCCGGCTCATATGGGGAGCCCGGTACCAGCTTCCTTCGGGATAGGCTCCATGTTCGTCCTCAAAGACTCCCGACAGAACCAGGATTTCCTCTCCTCCGAAGTGGCGGTGGGGCTGAAAGACCGTTCCCGGCGCCCAGCGGACAAGAGCGGTGTTTGACGTTCCGCCCGAGAAGAGCGGAAGGACCGAAAGGCCTTCGACAAGTCCGGGTGACCAGGGGCTTTCGGCTGTGGCAATTCCGAGACTCCGGCGATCCTCTTCCGGAAAAGTGCCCATCTTGACAAAGAGAAGGGCCCCCTCTTCCCGGGAATACATTCCGTGGTCTCCAAGATCTCCAGCCAGGCGGAGATAAGAGCCCTTAGCCCATTCACGCCCTCCGACCTCGACCGCCCCCTCCAGGACCACGATTTCCCGGTCTTTCCGGGAAGCCTCGGGGGAAAGGCCAAGACCGGGAAGAAGCCTGAGAAAGAAAGACTCTCTCTGGTCGGGAAGGGATTCGAGAAGACAGACCTGTCCGTTCCATCGTTCGACAAAATGGCGGTCCCCAGGGTCGATCACGACCCTGAGGTCGCAATCAGCGTTAAGAGGCATCGTCCCTCCCATTCATACACTTTAATTAACTCATCGCTGGGACAATCTTATCCTTCTTCAACCCTGAGGTTCAAGTGGGCTTGTTCGCCCGGGCCTTCGGGGATTTCTAAAGGAGCCGGGAAAGTGGAGCGGTGGGGAGAGGAGGGATCAGGAAGACGAGTTCATCGACGAAGGGCAGCAATGTTAGCTTCTTTGAACCCCCTTGTCGGAGGGGGGGGACCCTTTCCAGAGTGACCACCAGCGAGAGCGGGTTCCTTTATGCCTCTTCGAGTCATAAAGGGCTTCATCGGCATGGCGCAGGAGCCCGTCTGGTCCGGCATCATCTTCGGGAAAGACAGTGAGCCCCAAAGAAAAGCCGACAGTCCTGATTTCGGGGAGATCGGTGGGAAGAGAGTATGGGAGGGAGAGAAGCTGTCCGATTCGGTCCATCGCAGCTTGGACAGGATCCTGGGCTCCTTCAGAGCTTGCAGGAAGCTGGATAACCACGACAAACTCGTCACCCCCCAGGCGTGCCACGATATCCTCCGCCCGGATACCTTTTTGAAGACGGCGTCCAACGGCAACCAGCAGTTCGTCTCCGGCCGCATGCCCAAAACTGTCGTTCACATCCTTGAAGTCGTCCAGATCGAGTATGCCCAGAAGGGCCCGCTCCTGGCGACGACGGATGGTGGCCAGAAGTGGAGGAAGAAAGAGTCCCAGGCCCCTCCTGTTCAGGAGTCCCGTCAGGGGATCTTCGACTGACAGGCTTTCCATCTTGTGGAGAAGCCGCAACCTTTCGATGGAACGGGAGGCATGCTCGAGAATATTTCCGACAAGCTCCATGAGCAAGAGGTCATCTAGCGCCGAAGGTTCCGAAAAGAAGAGGATAACCAGGGCCAATGGATGATCTTCCGGCCTGGCCCCTGGCACCGGAAGTGCCGCCACAAGGGAAACGGATTCAAAGGGCGGGGTTCGGTAAATATCGAGCATCCGCAGATCCGATGCGGGCTTTCGGACAAGAATGGGGGAATTGTGGGAAAAAGCCCTTGTGGGAGTTGGAACCGGCCCGGAAGCCGGAGGTACGGCAGGGACCCTGTCAGGCAGGGTTTCGATGACAGAGGCAAGATCGCCTCCCAGGAACCTTCTTACCAGAAACTCTCCCTCGGGGACCAGACAGTCAACCGCCAGTGTATCGGTCCGTTCGGAAAAGGTCCGGACCAGCAAAGAGAAGACCTCCTCCTCGGACTGGGCCGAAAGAAGTTGCCGTGAATAAAGCTGCAAGGCAGACCTGAAATTATCGACACGATTTCTGTGATGGCGCTCTTCCTGACGATCAAGATAAGACGCGACCTCGGAGACAATTCTCTGAAAAACCTGGGCCGCCTCCTCCTGAAGGAGCTCTTCGTCGGGAAAAAGGGCTTCAAGAAGGATCTTTTCCCCTCCAGACCTTACGAAGGCGGCTGTCAGTCCTCCGATAACCTCGACCGTTCTTTTTGGATTTCTTCTTTCCTCCGGGATATCGAAATCCTCCATCCGAAGGATCTGGGGCTCCCCGGCAGCCGGGGAGGCTTCCAAAGAGATCGGGCTTGGGGAATAAAAATCTCGTGTCGGCCCATTTTCCTCTTCTAGAAATTCCTGGGGCCCAGAAAAAGCCATCCGCAGAATTTTCCTCGAACCAGCGGAAATCCGGCCAAGATAGACGGTGGTTGCCCCCAGAATTTCCCTCAAGGTGTCGCAGAGCTCCTCCAGAACGACAGAGCTCGGCTCGGAGAGATCTTCCAGCCCCTTGATCGTTTCTGACAGGGCCCTGGTGAACACAGAAGCCACACGGGCGCGTAATTCCTCTTCCTTGAGCTTGGTGACATCGCTCGCAACGAAGACATATCCCGCCTTCCGGCCCCCGGAATCAGAAAGGAGGGTCAAACTCGCCTTGATCCAAAAATGATGCCCCTCCGCAGAACGGCACCGGAAGATCTCATCTGACGATTGGCCTGAAAAAAGGCTTTTCCGGAATC
>DAIBTC010000219.1 GCA_027415345.1 Nitrospirota bacterium | reverse complement strand
CAGGATGGGGGCCAGGGTCTCACGGTGGAAGAGCGCCGGAAGCTGCCGGAGGGCGTGGAAGCGCCCCCAGAGGGCCGTCCCGTCCGGACGGAAGGCCCGGATCTCCCCCGGAAATTCCTGGAAGGTGGTCTGAAACAGAGGCGGGATCTCCCCCCGGCGGTCCGCCCGAAAGGGCGCAGAAAGCAGTAGTCCCGGATTGGCCCTCTCCGCCAGATGTCGGAGGATCTCCTCCTCCGAAAGCCGCGTCCCCTCCATCCCGGCTCCCGGAAGCAGAGCCATCAGAGCCTCCTCGACCTCCCGAATCGCACGGATCCTCCGGGTGAGCGGACTCCCCTCCTCCTCCCGGACCGCCCGAGCACGTCCCCCGCGGGGCATGAAGGAAAGGCGCAGACGCTCCTTTTCGGGCGGGGGATATCCCACGATCGCCATGAAGAGGCGCCTGCGGCGGGCCGGGCGTTCCTCGAAGTCCCGGCGCTTGTCCTGAGAGAGAGTCGCCAGGCTCTCCGCGGAGACCTCCTTCAGGAAGGAGCCCTGCTGGCGGAGAGGCTCCGGAGCGATTCCGGGCCATTCCCCCGGCCGGCCATGGCGGAGCTCCACCCGAAACTGGAGTCCGTATCCCTCGGGAAGGTGGGCGATCAGGGCCACCAGTCCTCTGTAAACCTGGGCCGCCTCCTCCTCGTCCAGGGGAAGCATGTTGACCCCCGAGAGGGAGAGGATCCGTCCGACCCGACCGCTTAGACCCACCAGGGTCGTCCCGGATAGCTTCTCCAGATCGAAGAAGCGGTCGACGCCGCGGCCCCTTTCCTTTTTTCTAGCCCACACGATGGATCTTCTCGCGGAATTGATAGAGAAGGCGGCCCCGGATCGTTCCCTCTCCCGTCTTCCGGATCCAGAAGAGGGCGGTCATGGAGAGGATCAGGCAAAACAGGAGAAAGACCAGGTTGATCCCGAACAGGAAGCCGGCCAGAACCCAGAAGGCCGGGACGAGAAGATCCCAGGGAACGACGAAGCGCCCCAAAAGGGGCGCCTTCAGGATGTGGCGATAGGAGGGCATCAGAGCCCGGCCCAGACGGTAAGGGTATCCCAGATCGCCTTGGACATGAGGACGAGGGCCCCTCCCGCCACCGTCATGACTCCCTGGCGGATGCCGTCGGCGTCGTGGCTCTTCATGGCGAACCCCGCCCGGGCCATCCCCAGGATGAAGAGGAATGCCCCCAGTCCATAGACGACGAAGTTGGCCACGTTGTTCGCGAATTCGGTAATGAGGGGATTTTCCCCAAAGTTGTCGACAAAGATGTTGATCAGTTCGGCATGCGGCATATGATGGATCCTCCCGCTCCCCGGAAAGCAAAGGAAATGCCAAATCCAAGTTACTGTAAAAATGTGTATTTTTGATTTTTTCCATTTGGATCTTGGAGCAAGAAAAAAAAGATTTTCAGGAAAAATTGGGAGAAGTGATGACAGGATTTGAAGAATGCGATCTGATCAAAATTGGCTTAAGAGAACGATAATCTCTCTCATCTATCTGGAAAAAATATCTATAAGATGTTTTGAAAAAGTAATTATTAGTGATTTTCCATATTTCGGTTTGTCTTTTCGTCTGCCACCCATTGCCGCCGTACGATATA
>DAIBTC010000218.1 GCA_027415345.1 Nitrospirota bacterium | reverse complement strand
CCAGGTGGTCTCGTTGTCCTGGCAGTAGGCATTGTTGTTCCCCTGCTGGCTGCGGGCGATCTCGTCGCCCCCGCAGATCATGGGAACTCCCTGGGAAAGCATGAGGGTGGCAAGGAAGTTCCGCATCTGCCTCTGCCTGAGCTGCCGGATTTCGGGATTCGGAGTCGCTCCTTCCTCCCCGCAGTTCCAGCTGATGTTGTCGCTGTTTCCGTCCCGGTTCTCTTCTAAATTGGCCTCGTTGTGCTTTTCGTTGTAGCTCACCAGGTCGTTCAACGTGAATCCGTCATGGGCCGTGATGAAGTTGATGCTGGCGTGGGGCCGCCGTCCCTCCTGCTCGTAGAGGTCGCTGCTCCCGGAGAGCCGGGTGGCAAGCTCCGCCACCTGGCGGCCGTCCCCCTTCCAGAAGCGGCGGATGGAGTCCCGGTAGAGGCCGTTCCATTCCGTCCAGAGGGAGGGAAAGTTTCCGACCTGGTAGCCCCCTTCGCCGACGTCCCAGGGTTCGGCGATCAGCTTCACCTGGGAGACGACGGGATCCTGCTGGATCACGTCGAAGAAGGCGGAGAGTTTGTCGACCTCATGGAGTTCCCGGGCCAGGGCGCTGGCCAGATCGAAGCGGAACCCGTCCACATGCATCTCGAGGACCCAGTACCGGAGGCTGTCCATGATGAGCTGGAGCACCTGGGGATGACGCATGTTCAGGGTATTGCCGCAGCCGGTGTAGTCCATGTAGAAGCGGGGTTCCTTCTCCATCAGCCGGTAGTAGGTCGGATTGTCGATTCCCCGGAGCGACAGGGTCGGACCCAGGTGGTTTCCCTCGCAGGTGTGGTTGTAGACCACGTCGAGAATGACCTCGATGCCCGCATCGTGGAGCGCGCGGACCATCATCTTGAATTCGTTGGAGGGGGTCATGGTCCCCGACGCGTACCGGTTGTCCGGAGCGAAATAGGAGAGGGTGTTGTATCCCCAGTAGTTGGTGAGGCCCTGGGTCACCAGCGTGTGCTCGCTGGCGTGATGGTGGACCGGAAGAAGCTCGACGGCGGTGACTCCCAGGGAGCGGAGGTAGTCGATGACCGGTTCGCTGGCAAGTCCGGCATAGGTCCCCCGAAGCTCAGGCGGAAGATCCGGGTGGCGGGCTGTCAGACCCTTCACATGGGTTTCGTAGATGACCGTCTCGGACCAGGGGGTCCGGGGCGGACGGTCGCCGGCCCAGATGTAGGCGGGATCCACGACCACCCCGAGGGGGGCTCCCGGAGCATTGTCGCGGCTGTCCGGAACCATGTCCCCCTCGGAGTTCCCGAGCGGGTAGGCAAAGAGCGTCTCGTCCCAGCGGACGCGCCGGGCGACCTCCTTGGCATAGGGGTCGAGCAGGACCTTGGCGGGATTGAAGCGGAGGCCCCGGGCCGGGTCATAGGGCCCATGGACCCGGAAGCCGTAGATCCATCCCGGCCGGGCCTCGGGAAGGGAGATGTGCCAGATATGGTTCGTCCGTTCGGCAATGGGAAGGCGCACCGTTTCGGCTGTGGCCTCCCGGTCGGGAAAAAGACAGAGTTCGACTCCTTCGGCGTTTTCGGAGAAGAGGGAAAAATTGACCCCCTTCCCGTCCCAGGTGGCTCCCAGGGGATAGGGTTTTCCGGGCAGGGCTCTCACTTTGAAATTCCTTCGAACTCATCGGG
>DAIBTC010000217.1 GCA_027415345.1 Nitrospirota bacterium | reverse complement strand
CTCGTCGCGCCGGAGATATCGGCGCACCCCGTGTTCGATCATGGGTGGACCGCCCGGGGATTCAGGGTCTGGGCCCGGGCCCGGTAGAAGGAGCTTTCGGGGCAGAGAGCGAGCGCCGCCGAAAGGAACCGCCGGGGGGGGGCCGAGAAGGGATGGGCCTCCGCTGACCCCCGAAAAGCCTGCCGGAGGGGAATCAAGAGGCGAGGAGAGCTCCGGATGGAGCCTGGATTTACGAATCGGGACCGTCCTGATCCCTGGATGCCCCTTCCGACGCCAGAACGGGCCAGATGGGACCTTCTCCTCCTTCTTTCTGGCCTTTTCGGACGGGGTTGATCCGGAGCCGGCCCCTGGAGGCATAAAACAGAGATTTATCTCACAGTAGCCTCTAGGCGCTCATTCTCTGGGTGACAGATTGTCACTTTGTTTGACAATCTGTCACCCAGGGATTATCTTTTTTTCATGTATATTCCGCGCCTTGCCGAATCCGTCCTGATCCGTCTTTCTGGGGAATATCCTGTCGTCGCGGTCACGGGACCGCGCCAGTCCGGCAAAACCACCCTTGTGCGGTCCGCTTTTCCGGACAAACCCTACGTCTCGCTGGAAGACCTTGACGTGCGGGCCCTGGCCCGGGAAGATCCCCGGGGCTTTCTGGACAGCTATCCGGAGGGGGCGATCCTGGACGAAGTCCAGAATGCCCCCGATCTTTTTTCCTATCTCCAGACCCGGGTGGACCAGAAAGAGCGGTCGGGGCTTTTTGTCCTGACCGGATCCCGGCAATTCGACCTTCTTTCCGGAATCACCCAGACCCTGGCCGGACGAGTCGCACTCCTCTCCCTCCTTCCCCTTTCCCAGGCCGAACTCGTGAAGGGAGGGCTTGATCCTGGCCCCCTCGGGGAGTTTCTTTTCCGCGGACTCTATCCCCCGATCTTTTCCCGTAAGGCCGACCCGGCAATCTGGTATGGAAACTATGTCCGCACCTATATCGAACGGGATGTCCGGCAGATTCTCAACATCCGGGATCTCTCCTCCTTCCACAGGTTCGTAAAAATATGCGCGGGCCGGACCGGACAGCTCGTGAACCTCTCCTCGCTCGCCAACGATTGCGGCCTTTCCCACAATACGGCAAAGGCCTGGCTTTCTGTCCTTGAGGCCAGCGGGCTTCTGTTTTTTCTGGCTCCCCATCACCAGAACTTCAACAAGCGGCTTCTCAAGACCCCGAAACTGTTCTTCACCGATACCGGACTGGTGTCCTGGCTCCTGGGGATCGAGTCCCCGGAGCAGATCGGAACCCACCCCCAGTTTGGGGCGCTGTTCGAAACCTTTGTCGTGGGAGAGTTCCTCAAGTCCCGGCTGAACAGGGCCCTGGAACCGCGCCTTTCCTTCTGGCAGGACCGGACGGGCCACGAGGTCGATCTCATTCTCGAACGGGGCGACAAGGTCCTCCCCGTGGAGGTCAAGGCCGGAAAGACGGTGGTTCCGGATTATTTCCGGGGCCTCGATTTCTGGGGAACCATGACAGGCCGCAAGGAGGAGGGATGGATCGTCTATGGAGGCGAGGAGCCCAGGATCAAAGGGAGGTGGCGGGTCGTTCCCTGGAAAGGTCTCGGGGAGAGTCTTAACCCGGAATAAATGATGAAAGACCGGTCAGAGGGCCACCAGGCAGCGCACCAGCCCGGCATAGTAGCAGCAGCGGTCGTCGTTTAGATCATTGAAGAAGAGTCTCTC
>DAIBTC010000216.1 GCA_027415345.1 Nitrospirota bacterium | reverse complement strand
ATCTCCTGGGGCATCCCCGTCCCGAGCTCGTCTCTGGGAATCTGGCCGGTGATCGCCAGGACCGGGACACGGTCCAGGGCGGCGTCGTAGAGGCCGTTCAACAGGTGGATCGCCCCCGGCCCCTGGCATCCGACGCAGACCGAAAGATGTCCCGTCAGCTTGGCCTGGGCGCTGGCGGCAAAAGCCCCGGCCTCCTCGTGGCGCATCACGACGAAATGGACCGCCTTCTGCTTGCGGAGGGATTCCATCAGGGAATCGATGGTGTCACCGGGGATTCCGAAGATTCTTTCCACCCCCCGCTCCGCCAGGAACTCCACGATGCGGTCGCTCACCGTCCGGGCCATTGTCCGTCTCCTTTCCGGGGGAAACCCAAGCTTCCTTCCAAGGCTCCCCGAAGGCCGGTCCCCCTTTTGAAACGATACTCTCCGGGGAGCGATCGTCAAGTCAGGTAAAAATGAATAAAAGGGATGGGACCGGGAGGGAGGTGCGGAGGGAGAGATATTTCAGGAACGGAAGGAGTCGGCCGTTCCCCGGGAGGGGAGGACTTGAAGGGAATCGGACGCAAGATCGCACGACGGAACGGGCTCCGCAGAGTAGGGACAGGCCTCTCTAGGGACACTCCGCATCGGGAGGGAGAGCCGCCTTTTCGAGACTGTCCTTGACCTGGAAAAGATAAGATATTTTTCTACAGCCTATGAATGACAATCATTCAACATCTGAATCAAAATACAAAAAAAGATGGATGACCCCTCTCCTCCGGCAGGCGTCGAAGGACCACCCGGTCGTCGTTCTTTCCGGGGCAAGGCAGGAGGGAGGTCGTTCGGTCAGTCAGGAGGGAGCGGACTTGGGGCAATCCTCCCCCGGAGGCGGTCGAAGATGGCAAAGCCTTGGGTGTCGATATTCCCCCAGGAGACCCTCTCCTGCTCCAAGAGCCAGCGGGCCCCCAAAAGGCGTTCCACCGCATACCCGAGCCCGAATATCACGAGGCTCCGGGGCTGTTCCAGGAAGGCCAGACCAGAGGACGTCGTCTGAGAGCGTCGAGGCGGGCGCAGTCGATGGGGATCGCTCCTTGCGTTCGGATGCCTCCCTAGAAGAGGGAGCGGGCCGCCTTTCCGATTCCTTCGGAGGCCATGGGATGCTGGTCGGCAAATCCCGCGAGGTCCCGGGCCGTGAGCCCTCCGGCCAGGGCCAGGCCGATCTCTCCCACGAGATTGCCGGCGTCGACGCCGACGATCGTCCCTCCGAGAAGCCTGAGGCTTCCCGGTTCGAAGAGGAGGGTGATGCCCCCGCCGGTCTCCCCCAGGATCTGGGCCCGGGAATCCTCGGAAAAATCGTACCGGCCCGCGATCACGGGAATCCCTTTCTTGCGGGCCGTCTCCGGCACGAGCCCCACATAGGCCGCCTCCGGCAGGGTGAAGATCGTGGTCGGAACCGGTCCCGGATCGAAAGAGTCCAGGGAGACCTCCCCGCCCAGGATGTTGTGGGCCGCCACCAGCGACTGGCGGACCGCGGCGTGGAAGAGCGGGGTGAGGCCGTTCACGTCTCCCGCCGCGAAGATGTGGGGAATGGCCGTCCGCATCCCGGTGTCGACCACGATCCCCCGCTTCCCGACCTCCACCCCGACGGCGGCGAGGCCCTCGGGGATGACCGGCCGGCGGCCGGCGGCCACCATCACCCGGGAAAAGGAGACTCTCTGGATCTCTCCGGTCCCCCCCATGCGGTAAAGGACCTCCTCGCCGCCCGGAACCGTCCGGATCTCCTGAACCTGGA
>DAIBTC010000215.1 GCA_027415345.1 Nitrospirota bacterium | reverse complement strand
GGCGCCGGAAGCTACCAGTCGGCCTACCTCTCCTATCTCAAGGCCCGGCGGACCTACGAAAAGTATGCCCTCCTCTACCACACCCCGGTCCCCGCCTTTCTGGCCCCCGCCCTTCTCCGGACCGCCGAGGCGGCCGGAAGGGTCAACGAACTGGAACGCTGGAAAAAGATCTACCCCGGACAATCCTATCTGGGGGCGGCCGACTACGCCCGGATGGCCCATATCCTCTTCGTGGGCTACAACGGGAAGATCTTCCATCTCGTCCAGCAGCGCTTCGCCTTTCCTCTCCCCCTCATGAACACGGTCTCGATGGTCTCCTTTGCCGTGCCGAAACCCCAAGGGGGAGGCACCGATGTCCGGGCCCACGAGATCATCGTGACCCCCCCCGGAAAGCCCGGATCCCCTGTCGCCCAAACAACATCGGAGCTTGGCGACGATCTCATGGCGATCGGGGCGACCAACTTCAAGGACCATCTCTCCCGGATCATCCTCCGGGAGGCGATCCGGTCGACCCTCAAGACGGTCGAGCAGATCACGGCCCAGGAGATGGCCCGGCGGGAGGGAACACTGGCCCAGATCCTCACGATGGTGGGGGGAGGGATCTTCGCCGTGGCCTCGGACCAGGCGGACATCCGGAGCTGGCGCCTCCTTCCGGCGACGATCGACACCGCGATGGTCGATCTCGCCCCCGGAACCTACGATCTCACCGTCCGGACCCGGACGGATTTCGGCCCGGGAGGAACCCTGACCGAACGGGTGACGCTTTCTCCCGGCCAGTATCTTCTCGTGCGGACCGTGAACCCACCCCCGCCCTCGGTCGGGAGGAAGGACTGATCAGCCCTTGCGATCGGGATCTGAGCCCTGACGGGCCCGGGGGGGGCCTGGGACCTCCCTCCCCGAAAATCCCTCCGGGGGCGACAAATTCCTCCGGGCCCCGGGGAGGGTTGATTTCCTTCCTTCTGAGCTTTTGGAGATGCCAAAGTGGCTCCGGACTCCAGAGGCCAGGAGGAAACGGGTTGTCTTTTTCCCCCGGTCTGATCTAGAATACTCTCTTGGACCGATTTTTCAGGGTCTGTCCGCATCCTCTTCATGGTGAGTGTAGCTCAAGGGCAGAGCACTGGACTGTGGCTCCAGGGGTTGGGGGTTCGAAACCCCTCACTCACCCCAATTATTTTTATTTTCCGATGAATGTTAAAGATTTTTGGAGTTTCTCTTTGTGACCAAACTCCACGAATTTGGTCCCCGGATCCCCGCCCATTCTCTGGAATCCACTGGCCATACACCCGGGCGATCATCTCCCACGAGGAATAGCCCATCTGGCTTGCCACAAACATCGGATTCTCGACCGCCGATCAAATACAGGCCGATCAGATCGCCGATGCCTTCGAGGTTGTGTTCTTTCCGAAAGCGAATTGCCCTGCCTCGGTCGAAGTCGTCGACCGAAAAGTGATCGACCACGCCCTGACAGATCGCCTCGACCATCAGCTTGGCTTCCGGTTTGGGTGCGAAGGCATGACGCAAGAGTCGTCGATGAACTCTTCCACTCCTACAGCGCAAAACGCTTAGGAGCGGGAGAGTTCATAACCCAGAGAATGGGAAAGAGCGTTTAGGGAGGCCTCGGGAGGGATATTCGGGGAAGTCTAAAGCGAAGGATCAGGCATCGGAAGGGAGGAAGGGGTGTCCCTCCCATGCCTCTCTATCGCCACCTTCCTCCCGGGGACTGGGAGGGATGGACCGCGTTTTTTCTTGATGGCGTGGCGGAAGTGAGCCGGGAAGCCACTCAGAC
>DAIBTC010000214.1 GCA_027415345.1 Nitrospirota bacterium | reverse complement strand
TCCATGATCAGAAAGTCGGGATTTGTCTTTAGTCGGATTATTTTCTCTTGAGTGTCTTCCTGATAGGGTTGTTGGCTTGCGGGGGGCATCGTTCGGTGGAGGAACTTCCGGAGGAGGATTGTCTGCCGGAGGAGTTCCCGGCGGAGGGCCCACGGCCGTCAATTTTTCGGGAGGCACGACCGGTTTCGATGGTTCCTTTGGGATCGCGGTGGACGGCTCCGGCAATGTCTGGGTTTCAAATTTTAATGGAAACAGCGTGACGGAGATTGTTCCCTGACAAATTAGGTTCAAAATGAGGGAACGACAGCGTGGATCCTTCAAAATCATTGGAGGGCCCATGAGAAGCTGAAAAACTATAGAGGGGAAGCAGTCCGGGATCCTTAGGGGATCGTACCCCAGGCTTCAGAAGTAGGGGCCTCCCTCCGTCTGGAGAATCTGCCCGTGGAAAAGAGGGCTTCCGGAGAGAATCAGCCAGGCGGCAAAGTCTGCGATTTCATCCGCTGTGGCGAGGCGGCCCCGGGACGTGCGGCCAGCGACCCTCTCCACCATCTCCGGAGTCATGTGGGGGGTTGATCGTCCGGGCGAAATCAACGATTCGATGCCTGTCACAAGAATGCCCTCACGATTCCGGCTCCACTCCCCAATGAGCCCCTGCAGGGCCCCGACCCAGAGACGGGGACCAAGGTAACCATCAGCTCTGTGGCGGGAGAGGGAGGGAACGAAAAACAGGAGGAGGCTTCCCGTCGCCAGACGTGGGTGGAGATGATCGAGAAGGCTGATCAATGACGAAAAAGGGGAAAGGATCCCCTCCCGTGTCCCGGAGGAGGGGGTCTCTCTCCGGAAAGGAGGGTGTGCGAACAGGGAGATGCTGGCGAGGGAATCGGGCCCGAGTGCCTTATCAAGTGCGGCCTTTCCCTTGTCCGGAAAGTAAAAATCCCACTGGATCGTCGAGGATGGAAAAGAGTCTGAAGGGAGAAGCCGGTGGGTGGTGATGACGAGTTTATGTCCCTCTTTGGCGAGTTTGCCGGCTAGGGATCGTCCCGTCTCTCCCCCGGATCCGACAAGGAGATGTGTGTCCATCAGGGAATGGAGACCGACGACCAGTCTTTGGGAAAGGTCGTGAGGTTTTCGGCTCCCGACTCGGTGATGTAGAGCATGTCCTCGATCCGGACACCTCCAGAAAGACGGGGATAATAGAGACCCGGCTCGACGGTGATGACATGGCCCGGTTGCAATGGAACGCCCGTTTTTCCGACCCTGGGAGCCTCGTGGATCTCGAGGCCGACCCCATGTCCCGTTCCGTGGAAGAAGCCTTCCATTCTTCCCTCGACCTCGCCGGTCTTGTATCCCAGTTCGGCAAAGCGGTCCTCCACCGCCTGATGAAGAAGGGAGGAATCGACTCCCGGTGCGGCCTTTGCGATGGCCCGCTCCTGAGCCGAGAGAACGGCCTCGTAGAGAGCCCGATGCTGGGGGGCCACCTCGCCCTTGAAGAGGGTTCGGGTCATATCCGCAAAATAGCGGGTCTCCTCGGAAAAGGGAAAGATGTCGAAAACGATGGGGAGGTGGGCCGGGAGGGGGCCGGATCCCTCGTTGTGGGGGTCACAGGCCTGCTCCCCGCCAGCCACGATCGTGTGTTGGCCGACGAGATTGTGGGCCAGAAGTTCCTGCTTCAGGAGAAACTTGACCTTTTCGGAGGTAAGTCGGATTCCTTCGAAAAAGATCCAGCCGTCCCGGGTCGTCGCTTTTTTCAAAATCTCGACAACCGTCCAGAGGGCCTTTTCGACGCC
>DAIBTC010000213.1 GCA_027415345.1 Nitrospirota bacterium | reverse complement strand
CCCTATTACAACTCTTTGCTCGCCGCGGAGTTTAATGCCTTTCTCGTGACGATCAAAAATGGGGGAGCGGACTACATTGATTACGATCCGATGAATTTTTTTCTTGAAAGGGGAAGCAAAAAGGTCGATCGGGCCATGAGTGCCGACGAGGTGGAGGAGGGACTGTCAAACGGATTTCTAGGGTCAGCAAAGCCGATCCGGATCGCTAAAAAGCTCGTGGGAATGACATACATTCCCTCCGCCCGGCTATTTCCGGGATACGAGCGGAAAGGAATCCTCGTCTTTCCACGATTCATTAACAGTCCTGAACACTTTACCGTCAGATTTGCCCATATGTCCCAAAAATCAGGAATCTTTCCCGATATCATCTTTCACTTCGGTCGCCAGGGGAAGGGGACCAGCCCCACTCCCCCCGCTCCCGCAAAGACACCCTAAGTCGTCGAATCAGGCCGAAAGAGACCCCGGATCCTCCCCGGATGAGGCGGATTCCTTCTTCTTCTCCCCCCAGATGAGCGTGGGAGTTTCCTTTGCCGTGATGGCCCCCTCGGTAATGACAACCTCCGAGAGATTGGACAGGGAGGGAATATCATACATCAGATCCAGCATGACCTCCTCCAGGATCGCCCGTAGTCCGCGGGCTCCCGTCTTCTGGGTATAGGCCTTGTGGGCAACGGCGCGAAGGGCCTCTTCCGTGAAACGCAGCTTCACCTTTTCGATGGCAAAGAGCTTCTCGAACTGCTTGACCAGCGCATTTTTCGGCTGGGTCAGGATCTGCAGGAAGGCCGATTCGTCGAGGTCTTCCAGAATGGCCATGACCGGGAATCGGCCAATGAACTCCGGAATGATTCCATATTTGAGAAGATCGTCCGGCCGGGCTTCCATGAAAAGTTTCCCCGACAGAACCCTGTCCTGGGCCGGCTTCGCTTCCGCACCGAAGCCCATGGTCTTGCGGGCCAGCCGTTGGGAGATGATGGCATCGAGCCCCACAAAGGCTCCGCCACAAATGAAGAGAATGTTCGTGGTGTCGACCTGAATAAACTCCTGATGGGGGTGTTTTCGTCCTCCCTGGGGCGGAACGTTGGCCACGGTCCCCTCCACCAGCTTCAGAAGAGCCTGCTGAACCCCCTCGCCTGACACATCCCTGGTAATGGAAGGATTTTCGGATTTACGGCTGATCTTGTCGATTTCATCGATGTAGATGATTCCCCACTCGGCCTTTTCCACATCGTAATCGGCCGCCTGAAGGAGCTTGAGGATGATATTTTCCACATCCTCTCCCACATACCCGGCTTCGGTGAGGGTCGTGGCATCGGCAATGGCGAAGGGAACATCGAGAATCCGAGCCAATGTCTGGGCCAGGAGGGTCTTGCCGGTTCCCGTCGGACCAAGCATGATGATGTTGCCCTTTTGGAGTTCGACATCCTCCGAAATCTTGTTGGCACGAGCTCGCTTGTAGTGGTTATAGACGGCCACGGAGAGAATTTTTTTTGCCCGCTCCTGACCGATAATGTACTGATCCAGGGCCCGCTTGATTTCGGACGGCTTCATCAGGTTCGGTGCCGCCACCTTTTCGGGCTCGGCATCCCAGGCTTCTGCGATAATGGCGGCGCATTGCTCGATGCATTCGTCGCAGATATACACCCCCGGACCTGAAACGAGACGTCGAACATCTTCCCGTCTCTTCCCACAGAAAGAACAGGCGATCTCCGATTCACCCGTCCCGTTTTTCTCTTTGCGTTCTCTCGCCATGACTCCCCCCTGACTTTGGCTCTCTTGTGACAAGCCTTACTTTGCTGTCTTTTCGCTATCGATCCTGTGCGAGGTGATGAC
>DAIBTC010000212.1 GCA_027415345.1 Nitrospirota bacterium | reverse complement strand
CTTGCGTTCCTCCCATTCATATTCCATCAAATAATTGCACATACACAAAATAAGGAGTTCAAGAGGGATATCACTCTCCTCCCCAAAATAGTCGGCAGAACTAAGGGAGGGCGCCTCTTTTTTAACGAAGAGGGCGTCAAGAAGGGAAAGACTATGGAGAGGTCAGGCTAGGCTTCCGAAGGCCCGTGTCTTTTTTTTCCTGAGGAGGTCCTTGGATCGGAAAGACAACTAAGGAGTTCGCCTCCTCCCCTCCGGCTCACCTTTCAGTCACGCCGTACCCGATCCCGGGATTTGAGCCAAAAATCCAGCCGGATCTTCCGGAGGTCCGGCAAAAATGGTCATTTGGGGGGATCTAAGCCGGGACAGACGGAACCTCGGCCAGAGGGACGTACGACCCAGAAAGACTTCTCATCACTACAATCCATTGAAGCACCCGGTGGTCAGAAATATTAAAAAAACATTTCTCAGACACCCGCACTTCCGGAGTGGGCGGCTCATTTTGGCCCAGGCTCTGACCTTTCCCGATGAATCCTTCCAATTTCGGGGGATCGAATCATAGAAGAAGAAAAACCGGAAAAAATTCGGCCTCTGATCCGGGGCACGACGAATTTCTCTCTTCGGTCATGCCCTAGGGAGTCTTGTCCCTTTCCGGACAAAGGCCCCCACCCCTTTTTCCGGACACTCAGAGACCGGCGAGGGCCCCCTCCACATCCCGGACCAGATCATCCGGACTTTCAAGGCCCACGGACATCCTGACCAGTCCCTCCTCGATCCCCATCGACTGACGGACCTCCCGACTCCACCCCCGATGGCTCATCGAGGCGGGATGCTCGACTAAGGAGGCGGGATCCCCCAGGCTCACTCCGATCCTGATGATCCGGAGGCGGTCCATGAAGCGCCGGGCCTCCTCGAAGGAGGCAAACAAGATTGCGAGCATCCCGCCCGTCCCTTTCATCTGCCGGAGGGCGATCCCGTGTCCCGGGTGCTCCGGAAGGCCCGGATAGTGGACGCGGACGACCGAGCGGTGGCCGGAGAGGATCCGGGCCAAAAGAGAGGCCCTTTGCGAATGGGCCTCCATTCGGAGCGCAAGGGTTTTGATGCCCCGGAGGATGAGCCAGGCGTTCATGGGCGACAGGGTGGCCCCCAGAAGCGGCGCCTCGACCGACCGGAGGCTTTGGATCGTCTGCCGGTCTCCCACGGCCACGCCTCCCAGAAGATCGCCGTGGCCTCCCAGATACTTGGTCGCACTGTGGATCACAAGGTCGGCTCCCAGGAGAAGCGGGTTCTGGAGGGCCGGCGAGGGGAAGGTGTTGTCGACCGCCAGGGGAACCCCGTAGCTCCGGCACAGGGCGGCGGTTGCGGAAAGATCCACGATCTCAAGGATGGGATTGGAGGGGGTCTCCAGGAAGAGCCCCGCCGCCCCTTCGCGAAGGGCCTCCTCAAGGTCCCCGGAAGCCGGAGAGCCCTCCGGGAAGCTCACAAACCGGACAGTGGCTCCCAAAGGGATCAGCATCGACTCGATGAAATGCCGGGTGCCGCTGTAAAGGTGGCGCGAGAAGAGAAAGGGGGTCCCCTTTTTGGCCCAGGAGAGGAGGACGGCCGCAATGGCCCCCATCCCCGAGGAGAAGGCGACCCCTTCCTCCCCTCCCTCGAGCTCCGCCATCGTCCGTTCGAAGGCGCGCACCGTGGGATTTCCGGCGCGGGAATAGACGAAGCCCTCTTCCTGCCCCCCTGTGACCCGGTCCACCGTCTCCATGGAAGGGAAGGTGTAGGTCGAGGTCATGTAGATCGGGGGCGTGAGCGCCCGCCAGGGATCCTTCCCCTCTTCGCCGCCGTGGACCGCCCGTGTTTCAAATCCAACGTCCT
>DAIBTC010000211.1 GCA_027415345.1 Nitrospirota bacterium | reverse complement strand
ATTGCCCTTGGGACAGGAATCTTCGAGAAAAAAATATCGAAGACGTCCTGTGGGTCTTAAATTTGGAATTGCTGCGTCCAGACCGGCCTGGATGTATTCCCCGGCGTCCTCGTGCTATCCTTTCTTAAAAATTGTGCGTCCGGCGCCGATGGCTCCCGGCGTCTCGAGAACTGTCTCCGTTCTCTCGTTTTTTACCCATCACGCATCCGGAGGATCCCGTGGCGATCGATCCCTTTCTTCTTTCGATACTTGTCTGCCCCCAGTGCCGGGGCCCTCTCACCCTTTCGGAGGAGCCCGCGGGTCTGGCCTGCTCCTCCTGCCACCTTCTCTATCCGGTCAAGGACGACATCCCTGTGATGCTTGTGGAGGAGGCCCTTCCCGTCGCGGAAGGCCGCCCCTGATCTCCCGGGGCCTCCCTCCGGAGCGGATCCTCCTCCTCGGGATTCGGACGATGGGCGACGTCATCCTGACCACGGGAGTCGTGGGGGCCCTGGCCCGGCGATTTCCCGGAGCCAGGATCGACTATCTGACTCGATCGCCCCACGATCAGCTCCTCGGAGAGGAGAAGACTCTCTCGAGAGTCTTCGTTCTCCCGCCGAAAAAACCGGGGAAGTTCGCCTATCTGCGGAGCTATCTCCAATTTTTGCGAGAGATCCGCCGGAGCCGCTATGATCTGGTGGTGGACTTTTTTTCCCGGGGCCCCCGCTCCCGGGTCATCTCCCTGGTAACGGGGGCGCCCTTTCGTCTGGGGCTGGTGGACCGGGGATTCCCCGGACATTGCTGGGTCGACCGGATCGTCTACACCCGGATCAGCTCCCCTCCGGTTCAGCTGGCCCTCACGGTCGACCGCATGAACCATCTTCTCTCCCGGATCTTCTCCCCGGCCTCCCTTCCGGGCCCCCCCTTTCATCCGACCCTCACCGTGACGGACGACAATATCGCAAGGGCCCGGGAGCTCCTCTCGTCGACATTTCCCGGTGAGACCCCGGTCTTTCTCGTCTTTTGCGGCTCCGGGATCCCGACCAAGAACTGGCCGGCCCAGCACTTTGCCGAAATTGCCAGGCGGCTTGTCTCCCGGGGAATGAGTGTCCTTTTTCTCGGGGCGGCCTCCGACCGCGAGCAGATGGAGAGGGTTCGGGGATACCTCGGGAATCACTCCCTCATTGCCTTTTACGAGAATCTGCCCTTCGGAACCCTCAAGGGGCTCTGCCGCCTCTCCCGGGGCATCCTGGGCAACGATTCTGGCCCCCTCCATCTGGCCCAGGCCACCGGCCACGACGTGGTGGTCCTCTTCGGTCCGGGGGACCACGTCTCCTATGCCCCCTTCCGGGGCCGCTTTCTCAAGGCCCATCTGGCCTGCCAACCCTGCCAGGCCTTTGCCAACCATTGCCCCGACAACCGATGCATGCAGGAAATCGGGGTCGAGGAGGTCTGGAAGGCCGTGGAGGAAACCTTCGAGCTTCCGGAAGAACGCATGGATGACGTGGCCGGGGTCGGGCGATGAAGGTCCTGATCATTCGTACCCGCTATCTCGGGGACACCATCCTTCTCGTCCCCCTGATCCGGGAGATCCAGCAGTTCGACCGGAATGCCCGGATTACCGTGATCCTCAACGAAGGCACCGGCTACCCTCTCGAGCGATTTCCCGGGGTGGAGATCCTCTCCCTCGCCCGGGGCAGTGCCCTGGCCCGAAGTGCCTCCTTTCTCTCCCTCATGGGCCATGTCCGAAGCTTGCGTCCCGACCTGCTTCTCGATCTGACGGTCTCCGACCGCTCCCGCTGGCTCACGCGGATCTCCCGCGCCGGGAAGACCGGGGCGGCAGGGGAAGCGGCCGATCTTGCTCGGGGGCCTTGGGAGGTGCGGCTTCCCATC
>DAIBTC010000210.1 GCA_027415345.1 Nitrospirota bacterium | reverse complement strand
GAGATCCCGCCTGCGGTCCCTCCCTCGTCCTTCCCTTTCTGGCCGGAACCGAACCGGCGGCCAGCTGCACCCAGACGATGCCGACGGCTCCCGAAAATCCGATTCTTCACTTTTTCAGACAGTTCTTTTGAGCCCCTTTCCGATCAGAAGGGAACGGAACGCCGACCTACCGGTCGACTTTCTGGTTGTCCTGGTGGGAAAAGGGCTCTAGAATTTAAAAGTCAGGGATATTCCCTTTCCGAGTGACAGTGACCGAATTCCGCAGGAGACCTCGTCTTGGACGACGATCCGGCTTCCTCCCCCGATCCCTCTTCTCGGGACCCTTTGCCCAGGCACCACAACGGTCACAATCAGCCCAATGGGCCCTCGGTGCATCTTTCCGAGGTGATCGGGGCCGTCAGCTTTGCCCTCGACCTTACGGAAGGACAGCCTCCTGGTCACTGTCTTCGGTCCTGCCTGATCGGAATGCGCCTCGCTTCTTCCTTCAACCTTGGCCGGCAGGAACGATCGGACCTCTATTACACCCTGCTGCTCAAGGATGCGGGCTGCAGCAGCAACGCCGCGCGCCTCTGGGAGCTCTATGGAACAGACGACCGGCTCGTAAAGTCCGACTTCAAGACTGTCGACTCCCAGCGTCTTCTCCCTCTCGCACGGTTTGTCTTCCGACATGCCGGAACCGGCGAACCTCTCACCAAGAAATTGAAGCGCGTGCTTTTTCTGTCACGCTTCGGCGACACCCTCGCCACCGAACTCATCCAGACCCGCTGCGAGCGAGGTGCGGAAATCGCCCGGCATCTCGGCTTCGGAAAGACAGTCTCAGAAGGCATCTTTTCCCTTGACGAGCACTGGAACGGGAAAGGGCGTCCCCAGGGTCTGTCCGGACACAAGATTCCCTTTGGCTCACGGGTTGCCCTATTGGCCCAGGTCATCGACGTGTTTCATCATCTGGGCGGACCCGAACAAGCCCTATCAGAAGTCGTTCAGAGAAAGGGGATATGGTTCGATCCGGAGCTGGTGAATGCATTTTTGAAATTCAGCTCCGACCCTGAATTCTGGGGATCCCTGAAAGAGGAGGGCCTCCAGGAAAGGGTGCAGAAGCTCGAGCCCGAAGAGATTCTGCTTTCCCTGGACTCGGACCTTATCGACAGAATTTCCGAGGTTTTCGCCAGGATAATCGACGCCAAAAGCCCTTATACCCATGATCACAGCCGAAGAGTCGCCCATTACGGAGAACACCTTGGCCAGTCGATGGGTCTTTCTGGCAGCGCGACCCAATGGATTCGACGGGGAGCCCTCCTCCACGACCTTGGCAAACTGGGCATCAGCAACGCCATTCTGGACAAACCAGGGAAGCTCGAACCCGGAGAATGGGCAGAGATGCGAAAGCACTCCCTCTATACGGAAGAAATCTTGCGGCGAATCCGGATCTTCTCCCATCTTTCAAAGATCGCCGGCAATCATCACGAAAAACTCGATGGAACCGGTTATCCCCACCAGCTTTCCGAAGAGGAGATTCTCCTCGAAACACGGGTTATCACAACCGCTGACATCTTTGATGCCCTGACGGCCGCCCGCCCCTATCGAGGCCCTCTCCCTTACGACAAGGCCATCGAGATCATGGAACGGGAAGTCGGGCTTGCAATAGATGACAAATGTTTTAAAGCCCTCAAGGAATATCATCCGGATTGGCCCCCATCGTCCTGAACGCTCAGTCCTGTTTACACGGATCCGGACTGAGAATTTTGCGAAGGGAATCCCGAAGAAAAACGACAGGAAGACAGAATCCAGAGAGAGGCTAAAAGCTGGTTGACCCGGGGGCGGCCCCAAAAAATGTGGGGATTGTCCTCTAGATTTTAGCCTGAAAGAGAAATGGCTGGGGGACTAGGGGTCGAACCTAGATAGACAGAT
>DAIBTC010000020.1 GCA_027415345.1 Nitrospirota bacterium | reverse complement strand
GTTCAGGAACTTCGATCGAATTTCGGGACAGAACCTCAAGGACCAACTCTTCAAGCTTTCGGGTCAGGGCTTCCGAAACCTTCCGTTCAAGAATCCTTTTTTCGACAAGATCTTCGAGCGTACCATGATCGGCCTCCTCCCCCTGCCCGGCACTCAGTGCCTTCAAAAGCTCCTCCCGGGTCGCCGGCTCGATCCGTTTCAGGCTATCGATCCGGATCTGGGAGTCAAGAGTTTCCACCCGGGACCTGTCTCCCTTTTTTTTGGCCGGAATATTGAAAGGGAGGCGTTCCGAGAAGGATTCTCCGACCTTCCTTCCGATCAGGGAACGGGTCAGGGCTTCCGGATGGGACGGGTCTCCGACATTAATGGTCTGCCTGTTCTCGTAGGGAAGTCCTGTATCGGGATGAGTGAATGAAAAGGAAAATGAGACCAGATCCCCTTCTTCGATCGTTGCATCTTCGGGAATATCTTGCTTGAACTGGGTTCCAGCCCGTTTCGAAAGGGCCTCGATTTCCTTCTCTATTTCTTCCCGGGTCACTGTTGGGGCCGGTTCGGGCGCAAGAGAAATCCCTTCACAGACAAAACCTTCAGGGAGAGAAAAACATTCAAGGGTTCCAGAAACAGTTATTCCGGACTTTTCATGCTCCCCCGTCACCGAAAATGGTTCCGGATCAAGGAAGACAACCGTTCCGGAATCTTCATTTACCAGTGCGTCGATTGCAGACTGACGGAGCGCCTCGGTCACGGATTCATGGATTGAGGCCAGAAAGGGGGCGCGAGAGCGGATATAGGAAGCGGGCACATGCCCGACCCTGTAACCCGGAACCTTCAGGGCCTTGATGGCAGACCGAATTTCCTTTTCCACCTTCGCACGCACATCCTCGTCGGAGAAGACCACCCGAAATTTTCGTTGGGCTCCCTCGAGAGGCTCAATCAGGACATCCATCAGCGTTTTTTCCTTCCTGGGAATGATTTTTGTTCGATAACGCCATCTTCCGGCGACGCTGAGAATGCGTCAGCGCCGGATCCAAATTCTTTTTATTGTAAATGAATGTCTGTCCCAAAAAAAGGGGAGGAGGACCGGAAAGCCAACTCAAAATGAGGTCAGAGGAGTGAAGCCTTTCAATTGTAACAAAATCCGGCCTCCCCGGGACACCGGTCTCCTTGCCGCAGGGGACATAAATATTGACCTTGTCCCTGCGAGCGTTTAAAGTTATCCGGCCTGTTTAACTGCTTCCGACAACCACCCAAGACCCGGATGGAGATATAGATTGACAGCCTATGATATCGAAACTCTTGTCGTGGGAGGGGGGATCGCAGGATTGGCCTGCGCCGTCCATCTCAAAGGTCACGGCCGGACTGTCCGCCTCGTGGAGAGGAACGATCAGCTTGGGGGCGTCATACGGACTCTCGAGGAAGCCGGATACCAGATAGAAACTGGTCCAAACAGTCTTTTCCTAAGACCTGAAGATCCTCTGCTTGGATACCTCCATCAAACGGGACTCGATCAGGAGGTTGTCCTGGCCGGACAGGCAGGAAAAAGGCGTTTTATCCTGAAAGACGGGAAATCCGTTCCGCTTCCCGGATCGATTCTGGAAGGGATCACGACTCCTGTCCTTTCTGTCATGGGCAAAATCAGAGTTCTCCGGGAAGCCTTCATCCCTCCCTATGATCCAAACCCTCCTGAAGATCCGGAAGTAGAAACTGTCGCCCACTTCGTCGAACGTCGTTTCGGATCCGAATTTCTCGAATGGATTATCGATCCCTTTGTGAAGGGGGTCTTTGCCTCAACGCCCGAGACTCTCTCAATGGAAGACACATTTCCCCGTCTCACCGCGATGGAAGACCGCTATGGGTCGGTCCTCAGGGGAGCCCTGGCAATGCAGTTCGGACCAAAACCGCCTCGGTCCCCTCTCACCCGTTCCATTTTTTCCTTCAAGGGAGGAATGGGCCGACTTCCAAAGGGCCTCTCGGGGCTTCTTGGAACCGATGCAGGGACAAATGCCGAAGTCGTCGGAATCACCCAGACTCCGAACGGATTCCGGACAGCGCTCCTCTTTGAAGAGGAGACGTATTATCTCCATTCCCGCCACGTGGTCCTTGCCGGAAACGCAATCCAGTCCTCGGAACTTTTGCAGGAGATCTGCCCCGAAGCCGTCGGGCCGATGACTGAAATTCCTTATGCCCCCATTGCGGTGATCTCTCTGGGATTTTCAAGAAAAAATGTGGAACATTCCCTCGATGGTTTCGGCTTGCTTGTCCCCTCCAGGGAAAAGCGAAAAATCCTGGGGGTTCTCTTTTCGTCCTCTCTTTTTCCCGGCAGGGCCCCGGAAGGGCAGGTCCTCCTGACGGTTTTCGCCGGAGGAATGTCAAATCCGAAGCTGGCCTTTTCCTTTGATGATGACCTGATCGAAATCGTTGGACGGGACGTTGAGACAATCCTGGGAACAAAGGGAAAGCCGGACTTTCTCCGCATTCAACGGTGGGAAGGCGCCATCCCCCAATACACCCCCGGTCACCGGAGCCGGATCGAGAGGATGACCCGGGCCCTTCCAAACGGACTCTATTTGGCCGGATCGTATCTATCAGGAGTTTCTGTCTCCCAAAGCTTCACCTCAGGAATCGAAACGGCCAAGCGGATTCTTGCGAGCCCGCCGGAAAGCTGAACGCCCCCTCTAGTCTGGAACTCCCGACACCCTGTGGAACTGGCCTGTCTCCAGGCAAAGAGCAGAAAGGATGCCGGTCCTGAAAGCCCCCGTATCCACCATGGCAATTCCTTCCTTCCAGAAGCCGGCCTTACGGACGATCGTATGGCCGGAAACAACGAGACGGCCATCCCAGGAAGGGTAAAGGTTCGGAGGCCTGAGATCCAGGCATTCGTGACCTCCCCCGCCCCAAGAGATCCTGGTTTCGCAGAGATCAGGATCTCCCAGGGTTGTTCCCGGAACAGAAGGCAGACTTCCATGAACCACGATTGATTTTTCGTCGGACCAGACAAGGGGCCAGGAGCCGATCCAGTCTTCCAAAAGCCGGGCCTTTTGCATCTCGAGTCCCTGGAAAAAGGACAGGGTGACAGCTCCCCCGAACTCCGGAGAGGTATACCAGGGGAGGGGTTCCCCGGAGCGGACTCGCAGGAAGGATTCCTCATGATTTCCCTTGACGGAATGGAACCATCCTTCCAGGGAGGCTTCATGGAGAAACAGGAGGAGATCGCCCACCTGGGATCCCCGGTCGACCACATCTCCGACGGCGATCAGGCGATCCTGTTTTTTATCAAAGAGAATCTTTCCCAGAAGATCTAGCAAAAGCGAAAACTGGCCGTGCAGATCCCCTACCACATACGTTGACATCCGGGCTCCTTCCTCCCGGATTCAACCGGCCGGAAGGAGACTGGAAATGGAACGGAGGGTATTTTTGATCGAGGAAGTGGCATCTCCCACGGCAGAGGGTTCGAAGCCACAGTGAACCATACAGTCCCGGCACTTGGCATGGCCGGAAGAGGGCCCGTATTTGCTCCAGTCGGTGTCTTCCATCAATTCCCTGAAGGAGGAGGCATAGCCTTCATTCAGCAAATAGCAGGGCCGCTGCCATCCGAGAACCGAATAGTTCGGACTCCCCCAGGGGGTGCAATCGTAATCCCTTTCCCCTTCCAGAAAATCCAGGTAAAAAGGACTGTGATTGAAGTTCCAGCCTTTACCGGCCCGATCGGCGAGGATCATCCGGAAGAGGTTTCGGGTCCGGTCCTTCTTCAGGAAGTGTTCCTGATCCGGAGCCCAGTCATAGGAATATCCGGGGGAAATCATCATCCCGTTCACTCCCAGCTCCTTCACATAATCGAAAAACTTCCGGATTTCGGCGGGGTCTTCTCCCTCGAAGACGGTGGTGTTTGTGGTCACGCGAAAGCCGCGGGCGGTGGCTGCCCGGATGGCCCTGACGGCCATGTCGAAGACTCCTTCCCGGCATACGAGGCGATCATGCGTCTCCTGGAGACCATCGAGATGGATACTGAAGGTCAGGTAAGGGGAGGGCGAAAATCGGTCGATGTATTTCTCGAGAAGGATTCCGTTGGAGCAAAGGTAGACGAACTTCTTGCGCTCGATCATCCCCGACACGATTTCAACGATCTCGGGATGGATGAGGGGTTCTCCTCCGGCAATGGTGACGACGGGAGCGCCGCATTCTTCGACCGCATGGAAGCACTCCTCCGGAGTCAGCCTTTTCTTAAGGATTTCTTCCGGATATTGGATCTTGCCACATCCGGCACACTCAAGATTGCATCGGAAAAGGGGTTCGAGCATCAGGACAAGAGGATATCTGTCTTCTTTCTTCCATTTTTTCTGCATGACATATGCCCCGACTTTCAGGGCCTGCTGGAGAGGGATCGCCATGGGATTGGGTGCCTTTCATTCTCGGGATTCAAGGCATGGGTCATTTGTTGGTTGCGGACGGAACGAAGAAGGATGACATTATTGCCGCAACATTCTATGATCATATTATCCGGGCCATTTCCTGTCAAGAAAAACGGCGACCCTGCTCGTTGTCCGAAGGCAACTAACCTTGATATCCGAATTCCGAATGAGGAATTCGGGGAAAGGAGGAAAAGTGGCTGATCCTTTTGCCGGATCTCCGGCCCCGACCCTTCATCCCCGGATGGTTCTTGCCGGAGATATCGGAGGGACGAAAACCCTCCTGGGATGTTTTCCCCTTCTTCCGGAAAACCAAGAGGTGGACAAGAGCCCCGAAAATGTTTTCAAAAAAGAAT
Organism: Nitrospirota bacterium; assembly: GCA_027415345.1. Classification (GTDB taxonomy): domain Bacteria; phylum Nitrospirota; class Leptospirillia; order Leptospirillales; family Leptospirillaceae; genus UBA4572. The sequence continues at coordinate 13,962 of DAIBTC010000020.1, read as the reverse complement.
ATCCTTCCAAAAACTATAATTCCCTTGAAAAGGTCCTTGGAGAATTTCTCGAAACCGTCCGATCCGACTATTCCAAAAGCTTCTCCCTTGCAAGCGCAGCCTTTGGAATCGCCGGCCCCGTCGTGAACGGCAGGTGCCAGACCACCAACCTCCCCTGGGTCGTGGAAACAGACAGCATCGCCCACCTTCTGAAACTTCCGAAAATCAATGTCAGACTCGTCAATGACCTCGTGGCCACCGCCTGGGGCACCACCATTCTGGGAGAGAAAGATACCACCCTCCTAAATCCAGGACGGCCCGATCCGCGGGGAACCAGGATCGTGGTCGCCCCCGGGACGGGCCTTGGTGAATCGATCCTGATTCCCTCCGAACAGGGCCCCGTGGTTATTCCGACTGAAGGAGGCCATGCGGACTGGGCCCCCGAATCCCCTTCCGACATTCCTCTTCTCACCTACCTGTGGTCCCGGTTCGGACATGCCAGCTGCGAACGAATCGTTTCCGGCCAGGGGCTGGCGAATCTGTATCATTTCCATACCCGCGAAATGCCTCCCGCGAGTCTCCCGCTTGACTCCGGACTGGCAGAAGAGGAGATTCCCGCCTCACTGACCCACGCCGCCCTGACAAGGCATGATCCCCTCTGCACCATGATCCTTGAAAATTTCTGCCGGTTTCTTGGGCAGGAAGCGGGGAATCTGGCTCTCAAGTCCCTGGCCACGGGCGGTGTCTACCTGGCCGGCGGAATTCCCGGTAAGATCGGGCCTTTCCTCCTGAGGTCCTCCTTCATGGATCATTTTGTCAACAAGGGACGTTACAGGAGCCTACTCTCGGAAGTCCCGGTCCATATCGTCAACAACCCGGAAACAGGACTTCTGGGGGCCTGCCAGCTGGCCTCACGAAGTCTCTCCGGATCCTAAAATCTGAGGAAGATGCCGATGACCCGACTCACGGAGCTCGAAGATGCTTCTCCAACCGTTCTCGTCCGTGTATTCCCCTCCCTGTCCGCATGGACTGAAAAAGGAGCGGAGAGCTTTCTCGAGAGAGTCGAGGGGCTTCTCGCCAAAAAGAGTGTCGTCTCGATCGGCCTCTCGGGAGGGCAGACTCCTGTCCCGTTTTTTTTGGCCGTGTCAAAAAAAATAGCCTCCTGGCCCGAGGAGACCAAATCCCGGATTCGCTGGTTCTTTTCCGACGAACGGTGCGTTCCTCCTGACAGCGACCAGAGCAATTACAGGATGGCGCGCGAGGCGCTCCTTGTTCCCGGGAAGATTCCGGAGAAATCCGTTTTCAGAATCCACGGGGAAAATCCCCACCCCGAGCGGGAAGCCCTCAGATACGAAAAGGTTCTCGCGGAGGCTCTCGGAACCCCTCTCCCCCACCCTCCGGCCCTTGATATCGCCCTTCTGGGCGTTGGACCCGACGGACACACAGCCAGCCTCTTTCCCGGGACCTCTCCGGAAGAAGACCGGCATCGGGTGGTTCTCGCCGTCCCTTCCATCCCCGGGAGAATCCCCAGGATTTCTCTATCCTACCGGACACTGGCCGAAGCCGGAACAAGGATCTTCCTTGTGACAGGGAAGGAAAAGCACGACATTCTTGCCGCAGTCCTCAACCCTCAAGGCAATCTCCCCACCCAGTGGGTCCTGAAAGAGGCGGAGGTGCGGCTGCACCCCACCGAATTCTGGATCGACCAGGAGGCCTGCCCCCAGGGGATCAGCCAATGGGCCGATGTCCGGATAGAAGAAGGCCCTTCCGCTTCCGATTCAGCATTCCCGCGGTAATTCTTGCCCAAAACCGGGTTCATGAAGTAAAATTAAAAGATGTGTTTGACCGGTCCTGCCATCACTATTGCAGAGGCCGGCAAGACCCGGAAGAACCGAGGAGTTTCTGTCCATGACCGCACCAAGACAAGGCGCAGGACCGGAAGGTGGTCCAAAAAGATCGATTTCAGAAAAACAGGGCGCTCCGGAACCCTCTCCCGATAAATCCCCCACGGAATACGAGGAGCTTTACAGTCCGTCACGCCCGAAGGAAGAGCAGGGCTTCAGCCCGGTCACCATCGCCATCTATATCGTCATCGGACTTCTTCTCGTAGCAGGAATCGGCGGATCCATCATCGGCTTCAAGGCCGGCCCCTTAGGAAAGCCTCACAAGATCGTCTCCCAGCGAAGTATCAGCACCCGGACAACCTTCAGGAGCATCCAGGGTGAGGGATGGCGCCTCAACATGTCCATGCTTCTCTCCCCTTCCGTGGCCTACATGAAATATACGCTTGAGGGAGCCCCCATCAAACTTCAGATGCTGGGGGCCCATTACAAGATTGGCAACGGATCGGAGGTTCCGCTCAAACTTCCCCCCGCCTACATGATGTTCGAACCCCTTGCACCCAAGGAGGAAACATCACGCGCCTTCTGGCTCGGGGGCTCTCCCGTCTATTCCATCACCATCGAGATGCGTATCGACGATGGCCATGAAATCCGAAACGAGATCGTCACCTTCGACTGATTCCAAGCCCTCCGTGTCTCTTTGGTCCAATCCGGACCAGGGCGGAAATCTATGACGGGGGGGCCTCCAACACCTTTCCAAGTCGCCGGAGGCCCTCTTCTTCGCTCATGCCGGCAATTTCAATCAACTTGATCCGGCTTCCCTCCCCCCTGACGATCGATACGCAGGAGAGGGGAACATCAAGAAAATCCGACAAGGCTTTTGCGACACCATAATTGGCACGCCCTTCCCTGGCAGGCTCCCGGACCCCAAGGATCCATCCTCTTTCCTCAAATCCGAGGGTGATTCTTGATTGACCAGGGCGGACATTCATTAAAAGCCGGAAGCTTTCCGAAGCCTTTTTCCGGGACCCGGGACCCGGATCAGGGGAGGATTTCTTTGTGTGTCGCATCAGGGTTTCCGGTCAGGCTTCTGGCCCCCTGATCCCACCGTTCCATGGCCTCCTGAAGCGAGGCCAGCTCTCCCTTTAGCCGGGCGATGGTGAGGGAGGTCTCATGGCTAAGCCTTGAACGCCTTTCCTCCTCGAACCGGGCCTTGTCCCTGGCCTGCCGGAGAAGGTCCTCGGCCTCCTTCTGGGCATGCTGAATAATTTCCTCTGCCTTTAAATGACCTTCCCGGACAATCTGCTCGCTTTCCGTTTTGGCGATCGCCCTCCATTCTTCCGCGGTGGACTGGGCCGCAACAAGGGTTGCTGCAAGCTGCTCCTCATGTTTTTTCAGCTCCTCCCTCTCGCCCTCGACATCCCTGAGCTTTTGTGTGAGAGTCCCGACCGTGTCGACAAGCTGCCCGGCTTCGAAGAGGAGATTTTCGATGAAGTCGTCCACCTCTCCCGGCGTATAACCGCGAAGGCTTTTTCCAAACTCGCGGCCACGAAGGTCATTGAGCTTCGTATGGTCGAGCATTTGGGCTCCTTTCTTTCATTCTGACCCTTTAACAGGTTGGGGGGGTCAGTAGATGAACCGTTCGATCCCCTGAATGATGAGGATCAATATGAATGGAGACAGATCAAGGCCTCCCATCTTTTCCGGAGGAATAAGCCGGCGGATCGGATGGAGGAAGGGCTCCGTCACATAATCCATGAACCTGATGATGGGATTGTTCGGATCGGGATGCACCCAGGAGAGGAGAGCGCGTATGATGACGATCCAGGTAAACAGGTTGAGGAGCGTATTGAATAGGCCGATGGGATCCTCCTGTCATTCATTCTAGAGATTGCGGGAAATTTCCCGTGAACGGACCGCCATGGCCTTCACCGCATCGATGATGGCGCCCCGTATACCTTGTCTTTCAAGGACTGCCAACCCTTCGATCGTCGTCCCGGACGGGGATGCGACCCTGGCTTTCAGCAATTCCGGCAGGTGTCCCTTGTCCACAAGGAGCGTCCCCGTTCCCAGAAGAGCCCAGGAGGCAAGGAGAGTCGCCGTTTCCCGGGAGAGTCCTTCCCGCACTCCCCCATCGGCAAGAGCTTCGGCGACAAGGGCCAGGAGGCCCGGGCCCGAACCCGCTATGGCGGTTGCGGCATCGAAGGAGTCCTCGGGAAGCCAGAGGGCCCGCCCCATTCCTGAAAAAAGGCTGTAGACAAAGGATTGTTCAGAATGTGACACATCTTGTGAGGCGGCAAGAAGCGTCATGCCCTTTCCCGCCGAAAGGGCGAGATTTGTCATGACCCGTATCCACCGGAGGTTCGGAGCCCTGTCCCTCAGGTGGGAGAGGGAGACGCCCGCCATAACGGATATCGCAAGAATCCCTGAGGGAAGGCCGGACAAGCCTCCCGCCACCTCGGAGTCCGCCTTCAGGAAGATGCCCGGCTTGACCGCAAGGACGATCAGGTCTGGACTCCCTCCCTTTCTTATCATTCCCGGAAGGGAGGCATCGGCCTCGATTCCTTCCTGCTTCATCGTCTTGAGGATTTCGGGACTGGGGTCGACCACTGCGACAGAGGGTCTGAGTCCCGGACGTTGACCTGACATATGGCGAGCAATCACCCCCCCCATTTGTCCACCGCCCACCACCCAGACCGTCTGGGGATCCATCCCTTGTCCGAAGGATCCCGGCTCAAAACCGTTTTTCTGGTTTTTAGGGTTTTTCTTTCCTGACTTCCGGGCGTCTTTCACACGCGTCCCCCCTCAAAGAGAAGGCGGCCGATCCTCACCTCCGTGGCACCGCACCTGATCCCTTCCTCGAAATCCTCGGACATCCCCATGGAGAGCTCTTCGAGAAAGGGCCAGCCACCCTTGAGCCTTGTCCAGAAATCCCTGGCCTCCTCGAAGACCCTCCGTGTCCGGTCCATATTGCCGGACGGCTCCGGAACCGGTCCCATGACCATGAGTCCCCGAATGTCCAGTCCCTCAAGGGACGCCACCTTCTCAATCTCAGTCTCGATATCCTCGGGAAGATACCCGGCCCTCCCGGGCTCCCGGAGGAAATTCACCTCGAGGAGGACGGCCTGCCTCCCTCCCTGTTGGCCGGACAGGGCCGAAAGAAGCTCTGCATGGGGAAGACTGTCCAGGGAGTCGATCCGGAAAAGCGGCCGGTAAAACTTCCGGAGGCCCCGGCTCTGGATCGTTCCGAGAAAATGCCATGAGATTCCGGAACCCAGGCTCCTGCATTTGGTGTCCCACTCCTCCCACCGATTTTCCGCAAGGTGAAAGACGCCGGCCCGGACCAACTCCCGGACTTCCTCAAGCGACCGTTTTTTTGTCACCCCCACGAGCCGGGGCAGGGTCTCGCGTCCGGCCTTCCGAGAGGCTTCGGCAATACGGACCCGGACGGCCTCGACATTAGTGCCGATCATCATTGGCCGGACGGATGAAGTTCAGCATGGAGCGTTTCCCCCTTTGCTTTCCCCACCCCCGGTGGGAATAGAAAAGCTCAGGGTGGCAGCGGGTACAGAGAGAAATGCGTCCGATATTTTCATTCAGGACCCCCGCCCGGAGAAGCTGGTGGGTGACGAGCCCCCAGAGGTCGAGGGTCCGTTCCGTAAGCTGGGCATAGCCTGGCGAATTCATGCGGATGGCCTCCCAGACCTCCGGCCCCACTTCGTAACAGCAGGGACCGATGGCGGGCCCCAGGACAACCACGAGCTCCGAAAACGGAGTCCGGGATTCCCCCGATATTTTCTTAAGCCCTGAAGGAACGATTCCGGCCGAGGCTCCGCGCCATCCGGCATGGAAAGCCCCCACAAAGGTTCCCGATTTCGTCGCGGAAAGGACCGGCAGGCAGTCGGCTGTCCAGACCCCGATTTCGACCTCTTTGTCCCCCGTGACCACCCCGTCTCCTTCGGGAATTCCGTCACAGTTCCGGAATTCGCAAGAAGATAAAACCTTCGTGCCATGGACCTGACATGCTGTCAGACAGGTTGGGCGAAGGTCGCTTGCGGTTGTCCCGAAGCCGTGCTCCACGCCAAGGGAGGAGAGAAGTGGATGGCGAAGATACATCTCATTCGCCTCTTTTTCTCCAGATGGCAGGACGTTCGTTTTGATCGACGGGCCCCTCCTCCTCCCCCGGAGAGGATTCCCGAAGGAGGGGACGGGCCGGCTGTCCTCCCTGACGTCTCAGATAGGCCGGGATCTCTTCCAGACCTTCCGAAGGGGGAGTTTCTGAAGGACTCGCCTCCTCCTTCGCCTGTCCACGCTCGGAGGTTTGATCGAAGCCTGTCGCAATGACCGTGATGTGGATCTCCTCCATCGGGTGGTCCTCGACCACCGTCCCAAAGATCAGATTGGCGGACCCTTTCTCCGCCTCCTCCTCGATAAGCCGGGAGGCTCCGGTGATTTCATTCAAGGTCATGTCCGACCCCCCCCGGAAGTTGACCAGGATCCCCTTGGCACCCCGGATGGAACTGTCTTCCAAAAGAGGGCTGTTGATGGCGGCCCGGGCCGCAACCAGTGCCCTGTCGGGGCCTGTGGCCGTGCCGATTCCCATGACCGCTCGCCCCATGTTGGCCATGGTCGTCTTAACGTCGGCAAAGTCAAGATTGATGAGGCCCGGCCGGGTAATGATATCTGAAATTCCCTGGACACCCTGCCTGAGGACATCGTCCGCTTTCTTGAAGGCATCGATGAGAGGCGTGCCCCGGTCGACCACTGATTCGAGACGGTCATTGGGAATCACGATCAGGGTGTCTGAAAATCGACGGAGTTCCCGGAGGCCCTCCTCAGCGTTCCGGCACCGTTTCGGACCTTCGAACCCGAAGGGAGTCGTCACGACAGCGACTGTCAGTATTCCGCTTTCCCGGGCAACCTGGGCGATGACAGGGGCCGCACCGGTTCCTGTTCCGCCACCCATCCCGGCCGTTACGAAGACCATGTCCGACCCGGTCACCACCGCGCGGATCTTGTCAATGTCCTCAAGAGCGGATCTCCGGCCCACTTCAGGATTGGCTCCCGCTCCCAGACCCCGGCTAACAGAATTCCCGATCTGGATCCTGTGGGCATCAATCCTGTTCAGGGCCTGAAGGTCCGTATTGACGGCCACAAACTCGACGCCCTTCAGATCGGACATGATCATGGTGTGAATCGCGTTACACCCTCCTCCTCCGACTCCGATGACCAGGATCCGGGCCCCGAGAATTCCGGACTGCTTGTAGTCGATCAAGGGCTCATCGCCCCACTCTGAATCCATAACCGTTCTCCAGGGAGCCTGCAAGGCTCCGGAATGATAAGGTTCCGGCATATCCAGCCACATTCCCTTCCTGCAGCCTCGTTCCTAAGGGAAAGCGCCGCACGGCGAAGGGCAAGAGGACGTTCCCGCAATATCCTGGCCCAGCCCACCCGGATCGAGACCCTTTTCGGGCCACCGGGCCAGACGATTCAGATGATTTCCCTCAGCCAGTTCCAGATCCTGAGACCGGGAGCGGGACCCGTTCCCCTTCCCCCTTCACGGGCCTCGTCAGTCCTGGACTCGGATTGATGGCCCAGTTCCTCCGGCCCCCACTGGTCCCGGGCAAAGTAGAGAAGACCGATGGCCGAAGCATATTCAGGAGAGGAGGCCTGATCGACGAGGCCCTGCACCCGGCTTGCAGTCTGCCCGACAGAAACGGGCATTTCGAAGATCTTCTCCGCAAAGGGCACAATGTTCGGCATCCGGGCCACCCCTCCGACCAGAACGACGCCCCGGGCGAGGAAGGCGTTCTGGCGCATGCGGTCGAGGTCTCCCTTGACCCGTGTCAGAATCTCCTCCAGCCTTGCCTCGACCACCTCCCGGACCTGGGTCCGCCGACCGGCACCCGGACTGATCTCCTCGGGGACCGGAGGAGAGGAGGTCCCGCCCTCCTCATCTGACGGTTCCTGCAGGGGAGCCTGGCCGGGAGTGCTGAAGACCTCCTTCTTGATGCGTTCGGCATCCGACTGGGAGATGCGCATGACGGCCGCAAGGTCCTTGGTCATTGCCCCCCCGCCAAGGGGAATGATCCTGACCCCAGACAGCGATCCATTCTGGTAAAGGACCATGGTGGTGGTCCCTCCCCCGATGTCGACGACGCAGACCCCCAGTTCCTTGTCATCTTCCGTCAGGACCGCACGGGCACTGGCAAGCGGCTGCAAGATGAAATCGCCGTCCCGAACCGTGAGTCCGGCCCGCTCGACACTTCGCTTGAGGTTGGCCAGCACCATGTCGGAGCCCCTAATCACGTGGACAAGGGCCTCGAGACGTGCTCCCACCATCCCGACGGGGTTTAATATCCCCCCCTGTTCGTCAATCCGGTAGGATTTGGGAATGGTATGGAGAAGTTCGGAGGCCTGGCATCCCATCATCGTCCGCGCTTCCTGAAGAATCCTGTCGATATCCGAGGCCATCACTTCGCGATCCTTGAGGGCGATCATGACCTTCTGGTCCTGGCCCTCGATTTCTCCCCCTGCGAAGCCGACCACTACCCGGGAGACCTGGCAACTGGCCTTCCTGGCGGCCACATCCACCGCTTTCCGGATGGCGGCCACAGTCTGCTGGACATCAACAATTGTCCCGTTCCTCATGCCTCCCTGAGTCGACGCGCTCCCGATCCCGACAATTTCAAATCTGTCCTCATCGATCGCCTGTCCCAGGACAACGCACACCTTCGTCGAACCCAAATCGATTGCCGCAAAAACAGGTTGCTCGGTCATTGACTTCCTCTGTCTCCCATCAGATTTGAACATTCCGGTCCCGGGCCATTCCTGGCGCCTGCCCATTTTCTCATAACGGACAGAGGGTCTCAACAGATCAAAGAGCTGGGATTATTTCAGGAACGGGCCTCTTTTTTTCCGACGCTGTCCTTGGCAGGCGGGTTTTTTTCCAAGGATGGACGGAGGATGAGCATCCCCGAAAATCTGAGGTCGATTCCTTCGGGACGTTTTTCAGGGGAGAGGTGGTCGATATTTTTCATGTAGGAGCGATACAGGCGGAAAGGGGCGCAGCCAAGGTCTGTACCGAGAAGAAGGACCGGCTGGTTGTTGTCCGGATAGAAGCGGACCTCATGGGGTCCGTTCAGGCTAAACCACAGGCCAAAAGGAGCTCCGTCCGAATGGCAGGCCTGGACGGTCCGGATCGTCCGGACAAGACGGACTCCGGCCTCCCGGGTCAGGGGAGAACGGACAATGACCTGGGGGAGGCCCCCTGTTCCGGGATAGGAACGTCCCAGAAGCGAGAGCCCCTGGTCATTGAGATAGGAAACGCGGACAGGGACGGCGGTCGGTGGAGTCTCCTGAAAGGCCATGAGTCCGTAGGCCGGCCGCAGGAGAGCCACCGGCGTCCAGACCTTGACCCGGATCACCCTTCCTGTCCCGGGGACCCGTTTCTCGCTGACAGACTCGATCCAGGGATGAGTCCTCATAAGCCTTTCGAGAGATGCCCTGTCGAGGTAGGGCAGGGTCCTGTAGCGGACCCTCGTAAACCAGCCTGCCACAAGCTCCTTGTCCAGAACTTCAGGACCCAGGGCCACGACTTCCAGCGGGGTCTCTTTCAGAGCGCCATATCCCCGAAGAAAGACCACCCCCAATACGATCCAGAAAAAGGCCAGGAGAATGTATCGACCGGATCCGGGTCGGAGAAATGCCGATTTTCCCGGGACCGGATCCCCGGCTCCCATCAGAATCCGGCGTGGACAGCGGAGCGGTCACCATCAAGACGGGCTGTCCAGAGCAGTTCCAGGAGAAGGTCAGTGAAGGAAAGGCCCGCATGGGCCGCAATCTCCGGCAACAGGGAGGTGGGGGTCAGGCCGGGGAGCGTATTGACCTCAAGGACGACGAAGACTCCCTCCTCATTCAGGATCGTGTCGAGGCGGCTGCATCCCCGGAGCTCGAGAATCCGGTGGGCTTCCAGTGTGGCCTCCGAGAGATCCCCCATGAGAGATCCGGGCAGGGGAACCGGACAAATATGCCTGGAACCCCCGGGAGCGTATTTGGAGGCATAGGTGTAGAAGGGTTCGTCCCCCCGGGGAATGATCTCGATGGCCCCCAGAAATCTGTCGGAGAGGACGGCGGACTGGATCTCCCTGCCGGGGATGCACTGTTCGACAAGGACCCAGGCGGAATACTGCCCGGCCTCGGAAACGGCCGCGGACAGATCCTCCCGACGTTCGACCCGGCGGACCCCGATGGAAGACCCTCCTGATTCGGGCTTGACCATATAGGGAGGATCGAAGGAGATGCTGTCGGTACGGAAAGAGGCCCCCATCCTGTGGGCATATGTCAGGGGAACGGCCAGCCCCCTTTCCCGGAAGAGCGCCCTTGAGCGCATCTTGGACATGCCGATGGCCGACCCGAGAACCCCGGATCCCGTGTAGGGGATTTTCATCGTTTCCAGAAAACCTTGAAGGGTCCCGTTCTCCCCCACTCCCCCGTGGGTGGCGAGAAAGGCCACATCCGGAGAAAAATCCGGGAGGGCCTGGGCCAGCGTCCTGTCAGCCTCGAATTCCCGGACCTCGAAGCCAACCTGCGAAAGGGCCCCCGAGACTGCCTGAGACGAGACACGGGAGACCTGGGCCTCCTCCGATTCTCCCCCGCAGAGAACCGCAACCTTGTTTATCCCCTTTTCCCTGACCCTCGAAACCGTTACGCGTTCCACACCCTCACCTCAGGCTCTAAGACAATTCCCCAACGCTCCCTGACACGACCGGAAACGTAATCCAGAAGCTCCCGAAAATCCCGTTCGCATCCCCCGCCCGTATTGACAAAAAAATTGGCATGGCGCCGGGACACCATGATTCCTCCCCGGAACTCTCCCTTAAGACCCGTCTCCTCGATAAGGCGCCCTGCCGTATATCCCGGAGGCCCCTTTGAGGGATTCCTGAAAACGGAGCCAAGACTCGGCTCATCAATGGGCTGGGTCCTTTTCCGATATTCGAGATGGCGGGCCAGACCGGACTGGCATTCATCCGGGCGGGCCGAAAATCCTGACAAAAGAGCCCCCAGGACGACGCTCCCCTCCGGAAGAGGTTCAAAACCGGTCACTTCCGATCCGGAGTGCCTGTTCCCGCCAAAGAGGGAAGTCCGGTATCCGTAGCCCATCCTTTCGGCGGGAAGGGTTTCCACCGATCCCGCCGGAGTCATGATCGTCACGCTTCTGCAGAGGCTTGCCCATTCCCGACCCCCGGCGCCGGCGTTCATGACCGTGGCTCCGCCGACCGTTCCCGGGATTCCGGAGAGGAACTCGAAGCCCCCGATCCCGCGCCGGGCCGCCTCACGGGCAAGGGCCGGAAGGGGATAGCCTGCCTCGACATAGACCTCTTCCTCCCGCCATCGGCAGCTTGAGGACAGATCCGCCGTTTCAAGGCGCACCAGCGTCCCTTCGAGACCGCGGTCCGGGAAAAGGATATTGCTTCCCCGGCCGACAAAATGGAGAGGTCCCGGGATCTCCTCCCGGCTTCTCAGGGAGAAAACCTCTTCCATTTCCGCAGGGCCCGAGACGGAGATGACAGCAGAGACAGGGCCTCCGATCCGGATTGAGGAAAACCGGCTCAGACGTTCACGGGGTCGGATTCGCGAGCGGCAACCGAGACCGGCTCCCACAGAAGGAATTCCTTTCCAAGGCGAGTGATGTCCCCCGCGCCCAGCGTCAGGAGGAGGTCTCCCGGCTTCAGCAGGGAGACAAGACGGTCCATCCAGCATTCCCGTCGGGGTTCATAGTCCACCTTCTCGCCCCAACGGTCCCGCATCTTCTGGAAGAGGCCTTCCCCGGCGACACCGGGAATCGGCTCCTCTCCCGCCGCATAGATTTCCGTCACCAGAATCCTGTCGGCATCCCCAAAGGCATCCACAAAGGCGTTCTGGAGATCCCTGACCCTGGTAAAGCGATGAGGCTGGAAGACGGCAACGATACGCCTCTTCGGATAGGCAAGACGGGCCGCCGACAGGGTCGCCCGAATCTCTGTGGGATGATGGCCGTAGTCATCCACAACCAGGACACCGTCCTTTTCTCCAAGAATCGTGAACCTTCGTCCCACGCTGACAAAGCCGGCAAGGGCCTTTTGCATGGTTTCAGGGGCGATTTCCAGGCAGGTCCCGACGCATATCGCCGCCAGGGCGTTCAGGATGTTGTGGATCCCCGGCACCTTGAGGGAGAAACGTCCCCAGAAAGATCCATCGACCATGACGTCGAAGGCCGATCCCACGCCCTCATAGGCGATGTTCACCGCCCGGATCCGGGCCTCCTGGGAGAGCCCGTAGGTCAGAGGGACGCTCGAGAGGCGCTCCACCACGGATACGATCCCAGGATCATCGATACAGAGGACGCCGATCCCCCCTGTCTCTCCGGCATCGAGATAGGTGGCAAAGGCCTCAACCAGGGTTTCGAAGGTGCCGTAAAAGTCCATGTGTTCCCGATCGATATTGGTCACGACGCGGATCCGGGGTTCGAGCTTCAGGAAGGATCCGTCGCTTTCGTCCGCCTCCGTGACGAAATAGGGAGATTTTCCGACAAGGGCGCACCCCGGAAAGGTGCTGACTCTTCCCCCCACGACGCAGGTCGGGTCAAGTCCCGCGGCAAGAAGGACTGTAGCGATCATCGACGTGGTGGTGGTCTTTCCGTGGGATCCGGTCACGGCAATCCCGAAGGAGGGGTTCAAAAGTTCCGCCAGGATGTCTCCGCGATGGACCACGGGAATCCCCCGGGTGATGGCCGCTGTCCATTCGGGATTCCCGGTCCGAATCGCCGACGAGACAACAACCCGGGCCACCCCGCTCAGATTGGCGGCGGCATGGCCCTCCATGATGGTCGCCCCCTTTTCCGCAAGCCTCCGGGTACAGTCGTTTGTCCCGATATCCGATCCCGAGACGGCGATGCCGCGCTCCAGGAGAATTTCGGCGATAGGAGCCATCCCCGCGCCGCCAATTCCGATAAAATGAACTTTTTTGCCGGTTTTTTTGCGCATCGCGCCCTCCGAGGTTTCTTCCATTATTGTACTGAATTGGGCTGCATGTTCCAAGACAATCCAGAAGCACAAAAAAAAGAATCAACAAAAATTATTCTCATCCTTTTTCCAGTGCCCGGAGCCAGTCGTCTGCCGACACCGCGGGGGAGACGGCCCACGCCGTGCCGGCAACGGCAAAAAGGTTGTCCCGATCTCCAAGGATTTTTTCCAGATTCCGGGTTCGGGCTTCCGGATCTTCGAGCCAGTCTTCCGGCCAGTACCATCCTCCCCCCTCCCTTTCGAGGACACGGGCATTCTTGTCCTGGTGTCCTCCGGCCGAATGGGGAAATGGGATATAAATGGCCGGCGTTCCCGAAGCTGTCATTTCCGCAATCGTCATGGCTCCGGCCCGACAAATGACAAGGGTCTGCTCCCTCAGGAGCGTCGATATTCCCGGCAGGAAGCCTTCCACCCTTGCGGAGACCCCGAGACTTCGGTAGGCCTCACGGGTCTCTTCCGTCCAGCGTTCCCCGCTCTGATGCAAGATCTCTATCGGCCAAAGGGAGCTATTTCTCAAGCCCGCGAGAATTCCGGGAATTTTTTGATTGAGGGAGCGGGCTCCCTGGCTCCCCCCCATGACCAGAATTTTGGGAGGGTTTTGAAAAAATCTTTCCCGGAGGGGCCTGGGCCCCCGCACCTCCCCGCCGACAGGAATTCCCCCCGAGACGGCCCCGTTCCTGCCGGCAAAGACCGTCCGGGCAGCCAGCGGACGAAGAAAGCGGTTGGCCAGACCCGTGACCCTGTTCGGCTCCAGAAGGACGATGGGAATCCCCTTGAGGCGGGCGGCAAGCACCACGGGGACCTGGACATACCCCCCGGTCCCGATGACAAGATCCGGGCGGATTTCCCCAAGAATTTTCATGGCAGAAGGAATCCCTGCAAAAATTTTTCCAAGGCCATAGATCCTCCCCCTGAGGCTTTTCCCCACAACTCCTCCGGAGCTGACCGGAAAGAAGGGGATTCCCGTCTCCCTTGAAAGCCTTGATTCGAGGCCTCCCGGCCCCCCGGCGTAGAATACGGGCCCTTCCCCTCGTCTCCTGTGGGCCAGGGCGATCTCGATGGCCGGGATGACATGTCCT
>DAIBTC010000209.1 GCA_027415345.1 Nitrospirota bacterium | reverse complement strand
GAAAGGGCCGACAGGCGTTCAAGAGGACGACGGATCATCCTCTCCAGGATCGCCCGGGATGCCCAAACGGTCAGACGGTTTTTTGCCCGGGTCGCCCCGGTGTAAAGAAGAGAGCGGGTCAGGAGGGGATGATCGAATCCCCCCAAAAGGAGAAGCACATGATCGAACTCGGAGCCCTGGCTCTTGTGGACGGTCATTGCATAGGCATACTCCCAGCCGGGGGCCAGCCGGTCCGGAAGGGTGAGGGAGACCCCTCCCTTCTGGACCAAGAGAGCGGACTGGTAAAGAACGCCGAGATCTCCGTTCATGAGGCCGGTCTCGTAACTGTTTTCAAGGATGATCACCGGCTGTGGGAAGGCATAACCGCCCCGATAACGTCGCATGTGGGCATGAAAGGAGCGGTTGACGGCATGGCTTCCGACCGGCCCTTCCCGAAGGGCGGTCAGGGCCATGAAGGAGTCCAGAATGATGGGGGAGACCTCCCCCCCCTCCCGGGGGAGGAGGACGGGATCCCATCCTTCCCGGAGTGCCCCCAGGGGAAGGGATGATTCCGGTTCGGCCGGAATAAAGGAGAGTCCCTCTGCCCCCTCCTCGAGAAGGCCAAGAGCGCGAATGGCATCTCCGGAGGCCACGGCCGCCGCAAAGGCCCGAAGTCCCGGAGAGCCTGCCTGGCGGAAGTTGTGGGTCAGGATCGTCAGGGCCCCGGACTCCGGACCCTTTTCCCCCCTCCCCTGGAGGGTGGCGCAAAGATCGCTCATGACCGATCCGGTCCCCACAGAGGACAACTGGTCGCGATCTCCCGTCAGGACGAGCCTGGAGCGTTCGGGAAGGGCTGACAGGAGACGGTCCATGAGGGAGAGATCGATCATGGACAATTCATCGACCAGGACCAGATCCCAGTCCAGGGGATTGTCCGGGCCCCGGGTGAAGCCGTGGCGGCCCGCTCCCAAAAGACGGTGCAGAGTCATCGTGGGCGGAGGGGCTCCGGGAAAACCTGCCTGGGCGAGGGCCTCCGCCATCCGGGAGGCCGCTTTCCCGGTGGGGGCGGCCGCCACGATCCTTGATCCCTCAAAGAGGGCGCTGTGAAGTGCCAGGATTCTGGCGGCGGTCCAGGTTTTCCCGGTCCCGGGCCCCCCCGTCAGAAGAAGAAGGGATCGGGAAAGGGAGGCGATCGCTGCCCTCCTTCCGGCATTGACAGGGTCGGAGGGAGAGCCCGCCAGGGGAAAGAAGCGGTCGACGAGGGAGGGTGCGGCCGGAAGGGAGGGGCCTCCGCGATCACGGATGAGACGGCGGCCGATGGCCTCGGCCACCCGGACCTCCGCGCAGTAGTATCGATAGAGATAGAGGCCCTCCCTGTCCAGGATGAGCGGAGCCGGATCTTCCGGGGACCCCGCAACCGGTGCCAGGATCCCCGGCCAGCGGGAAGGGGCCGGAAGGGAGCCCGGAAGATCATCGAGATACGGAGAGGCCGATCGAGCCCCCAGATCGAGGAGGGTGTGGCCTTCCCGGGAAACGGCGCTGGTCAGCGCGGCAGAGACGGCATAGACCCCCAGGATTTCCGGGGGGATTCCCCCCGCCAGATCGGCAAGGGTTGCGGCCAGGGCCCGGTCGGCAGACGAGAGGATCCCCCGTTCCACGGCCCGGGAAAACCAGGCAAGACAGGGCCCGGGGAGTCGCGGGAAGAGGCGGGCGTCGCTCATGGCCTCCTCCCCGACAGGAGGTCATCGAAGGAGTCGAGCTCCTCCCGGGAGGGCCGGATCCGGCAGATTCCGTCTCCGGGATTCCCGCTCCCCCGGACAAACAGAAAGATCGCTCCCCCGAAATCCCGCCCATAGTCGTATTCGGGTCTTGTAAAGGAGAGAAGGCGGTGGATCGCCAGAATGTAAATGAGCCCCTGAAGGTCGTACCGGTGTGCGGCCATGGTGCGGGAGAGGTTGTCCGGGGCAT
>DAIBTC010000208.1 GCA_027415345.1 Nitrospirota bacterium | reverse complement strand
CCCGGTGGGAAGCTCTCATGGAGCGGCTGGACCGGGCCTGGACGGAAAACAAGATCGACGTCAGGACATATCAGATTCTGCTCGAGGCACTGGACGAAGCGGAAAGCAAGAACACCAACGTGGAGGGAGCATGAGCGGACCGAACAGGAAGGCCCCGAAGAATATTGCAGCTGATCTCAACGAAACATCCGTCTCGAGCCCCATGTGGGAAACCCTCATGGAGAAGCTCGACCGGGCCTGGACAGAAAACAAGATCGATCTCAGAACCTACGAGATCTTCCTCGAGGCCCTGACCGAGGCTGAGGCCCAGAACATGGACGTAGAAGGCGGAGCATGAGCCCCTCCCTGCGCCTGGTTCCCTCCCAGCGTCTTTCCGAAGGGGCCGGGGTCACGGTCCACCGGACCCTTGGGACTCCGACCCTCCGGAGCCTGGATCCCTTCCTGATGCTGGACCACTTCAACAGCACCAACCCCGGAGACTATATCGCGGGATTTCCCGACCACCCCCACCGGGGATTCGTGACCTTCACATACCTTCTCGAGGGGCATATGCTCCACCGGGACAGCATGGGTCACGAAGGAGACCTGGTCACCGGGGGGGCGCAGTGGATGAAGGCCGCCCGGGGCGTCATCCATTCCGAGATGCCGCAGCAGACACAAGGGCGGATGAGCGGCTTCCAGCTTTGGATCAACCTTCCGGCACGTGAAAAGATGTCCGAACCGGAGTACCGGGAGATCCTTCCCGGGGAGATCCCCGTCATCCGGCAGGAAAACGCTCTGATCCGGCTCCTCGCCGGAAGCTGGGCCGGCCAGGAAGGGGCCCTCACCGATCCCCTGACCCATCTTCTCTATGCCGACATCACCCTCTCCCCCCAGGGAACACTCTCCCTTCCCTCCCGTTTCTTTGCCGGCCGGAGTGCCTTCCTTTACGGGTTCGAGGGATCAATACAGGTTTCGAAGACGGAGATTCCTCCGGAAACACTCGCCGTCCTTTCCTCTCCCGACTCCCCTGCCATCCCAGAGTTCTCTCTCTCCTCGGACTCTCACCCCGCACGATTCATCCTCGTATCGGGTCGTCCGATCGGGGAGCCGGTCGTGGCCTACGGCCCCTTCGTCATGAATACCCGTGAAGAGATCGAACGGGCCATCGACGATTACCGGAACAATCGCTTCGCCTGATATCCCCCGTTATTCCTACCCCGAGATCCTCTCTTCGGAAGGCGTTCCCGGGACCTTTTCCTGAAGGAGGACCGCCGCCACCATCAGAATTCCGAAGGACACCGGAAAAATCCCCGGGACCGGTTCGTGCAGAAACAGGAGGGAAAGAAGGGCGCCCAGGAAGGGGGAGAAGGAAAACCAGGCCCCGGTGCGAGAGACCCCGATCAGGCGGATCGACCGGAGAAAAAAAACCAGGCTGATGCCGTAGCCCACGGCTCCGGTCAGGAGAACGGACAGAAGGTCGGAGGAGAGCCGGGGAACGGATTCAATGGAGAAGGCCAGGAGAAAGAGGAGAAGGGAGGAGCCCACGCCTTTCCAGACGGTCAGGGCCAGGGGATTAATACCGGAAAGATAGCGGAGAATGTTCGAGTCCAGGGCCCAGAGCAAGGCGGCTCCCAGGAAGGGCAGGGCCCAGAGTCCGGCCTGCCCTGAGCCCTTCCAGGACAGGAGCGCGCACCCCGTCCCCCCGAGGATCGTTCCGGCGATCAGTCGGGGGGTCAATCGCTCCCGGAAGAAAAAGCCTGCGATCAGGACCGTGAAGATCCCTTCGGCATTCATGAGAAGACTCCCCTGGGAGGCCCGGGCTCCCGAGAGTCCCACCATCAGGAGGACCGGCGCGGCCACACCCCCGATGAGAATGGATCCCGCCAGGGCCCACCGGGTCGGGCGGGAGATTCCGCCTTTTCCCAGAAATTCCCCTGGACTCTTCGGGGCCAGGCCCAGAAAGGGAAGGATGCCGACAGAGGCTCCGAAGACAGAGCCCGCATAAAGAATGGCCG
>DAIBTC010000207.1 GCA_027415345.1 Nitrospirota bacterium | reverse complement strand
GGGGGAAACTCCGGAGAGAGGCGGAAACATCCGGGAAGCACCGGGAGACTAGAAGGACTCCGGTTCTCGCGGGACGGAGTCTTCCCCGGCAAAGCGGAACCACCCCCGCCGTTCGGAGACGATGCGGGGGCGCCGCCGGATCAGGGCGACCCGGATCGCGTTCTTGAGATCCCGGGAAGAAACCACGTCCGGACGCCCTTTGATTGCCAAATACAGGGCCTCGAGGCTCATGGCCTCCCCTTTCTCCCGGAGAAGGGCCTCGGCCAGCTCTCCTACCGGAGTGAGACCTTCCCTGGCGCTCTTTTCGGGGAGACTTCCGGAGGGGGGAGAGGGGGACGGAGGCCCCGAGAAAGGAGCCGCAGCCCCTTCTTCCCATGAGGACTCCCGGTCCGTTTTAGCCTGAAGAAGCGCCTCAAGGCCCCCGATGATCTCGCGGATCGCCTGCATCTCCCTTTCCAGCCGCCGAAGCTCCTCCCGGGAGCGTCCCAGAAATTCCCGCGCGCTCATACGAAAGTCCATCGAACACCTCTCCTGAAACGTACGTTATTTTTGATCGTTCACTGCTCAATCGAGTGAAATCTTACCATACGAATACGAATTTTCGAAGAAGAGAGGAGTCGAGACCCTTGAAAATTGGTATAAATAAAGATAGTCACTATAAAGTAAAATCTAAATACAGGTTTTTAAATTTTAAATAGTAAAAACAATAACTTGGTTTTTGTGTTCTCCTTAAAATCTCACGCCTGTGACAGGGGGTCGAAGGGTTGTGTCGTCCGAAATTGGAACGGAGAGATCCGCTTTGCTACAGTGAAGGGAGGAAAGGAGGGAGACAATGGGGAATTCCGGGAGAATCCGTACTGATGCGTACATGATCCCGACAGAACGACCGCAAGGGACCGCGGTCTATGTGCAGGTTCCCTTCTGTCCCGAACGGTGCGATTACTGCGCGATTCCCGTGTCGGTCTCCCAAGCGAGGGTCGGGGACTATCTTGAGGCTCTTGCCCGGGAGGTGAGCCGGATCCGGACCCTCTTTTCCTCCCGTCCTCCCCTCTCTCTCTATCTGGGAGGAGGATCACCGACATCTTTGTCTGTCGATGACTTCAAACGGCTTCTCGCCATTCTTTCAACAATTTTTCCACAAGGGGGCGAGATCACTGTTGAAAGTCGTCCCGAGGCTCTCACGGAGGAGATCGTCGATTGCCTCCGGAGCCTTCCCTCCCTTCGTCTTTCCCTGGGGGTGGAATCGGTCGACCAGGAGTCGCTTTCGGCGCTCGGACGACGAAGCTCCCCTGTCTCCCCCCTCTCACTTTTGGAGGATCTCCGGAGGCGTCTTGCCGGCTCTCTCTCCATGGACTTCATCTGCACGGGGGCGGATTTCGATCCGGAGGGATTTCTTGAGCTGGCGGAGGAGCTCCTGGCCCGGGGACTCGACCATCTTTCCGTCTACCCCCTTGTGATCGAGGAGCGTACGGTCCTGGCACTCCGGAAGGAGCAGGGGAGGACGGGGGAGACGGTGGAGGGAGAGGCCGCGGAGAACTGGAGGGAGGTCTGTCTGGGCCTCGTACGAAAAGGGTGGTTCCGTTACGAGGTCGCGAATTTCGCCAGGGATTCCGGATCGGTCTGCCGCCACAACCTTCATGTCTGGCAGGGAGGGGACTACCTGGGGCTGGGTCCGGGCGCCCATCAGAAGGTGGGGAGCGTACGATATGAAAACGTACGATCGGTATCAGATTACGTACGGATGTCGGGCGGGGAAAACCGCCACCCGGCGGCCACCCGGGAGATCCTGGATCCTGAAGAGGCGGATCTGGAATACCTGTACACGAACCTGCGTCTGGCCTCAGGCCTCCCTGTGGACTGGCTTCTGTCCCGTACGGATACGAAAAAAGCCCGGCTTGCGATTGGGGAAATCGTACGAAATGGACTAGGCTGGATTTACCGTACGGAATCGGAAGCGCTTGTGCTGACCGGGGAGGGGCTCTTTGTGCTCGACGGGATCGCCTC
>DAIBTC010000206.1 GCA_027415345.1 Nitrospirota bacterium | reverse complement strand
CGGATCGCCGCCTCCCTCTCCTCCCCCTCTCCGGTGTCCCGACCCCACGCCTCCCATCACACCTCCATCGACAGAGGCGGCCGGACCTCCCGGCGGGAGGCCACCTCCCCCCACCAGCGGTCAAAGGCCTCCCGGGCCCGCACAACGAGGACCTTTCGCCTCTCGCTCTTTCCCCCCCGGATGCGCCCTGCCGGAGGAAAGAGACCAAAGTGGAGATTGACCGGGGAGAATCGCCCGGTCTCTTCGGGTCCGGGAGCGACCCCCTCGTCCCGATAGGCCCCCGGAACCAGGGCCCGGACCAGGGCCCCCAAGGCCGATTCGGCCGGAGGCAGTGTCAGAGGGGGTCCGGGGGCAAGCAGAAGTGCGGTCAGCCGCCCCAGGGCCACCGATTCGGTGTACCCCTCGACCCCCATCATCTGCCCCGTGGGATAGACCCCGGGAAGGGCGCGAAGAGACAGGTCCGGAGAGAGAACCCGGGGAGCATCGAGGAAGGTGTTCCGGTGGAGGGATCCGTACCGGAGAAAGACGGCATTGGCAAACCCCGGAAGCTTGCGAAAGATCCGGTCCTGCTCGGAATACTTGAGCTTTGTCTGGAACCCCACCAGATTGTAGGCCGTCTCCTCCCGGTTTTCGGCCCGAAGCTGGACCACCGCGTGGGGGATCTTTCCCGTCCGGGGATCGACGAGCCCCACCGGACGAAGGGGGCCAAAGGCCAGCGTCTCGGGACCGGTATCGGCCAGGGACTCCACCGGCTGGCAGGCCTCAAAGGCCCGAAGAACCTCGGGTCGGTCCTCGACCCCCTCGTGGGGAGGGACCCGCTCCCCGGCCACCAGATCGTCGCAGAGTTGACGGTAGAGCTCGGCATCGAGGGGCACGTTCACATAGTCCCCCGTTCCCGGCTCTCCCCAGCGATCTCCCCGGAACAGGGGGGCAAAGTCGAGAGAGGCCGCCTCCACCACCGGGCTGATGGCATCGTAGAAGGAGAGCCGGTCGCAGCCGATGGCCTCCTCCAGCGCCCGGGCCAGGTCGGGATGGGTGAGGGGGCCGGTGGCAAGGACCAGGGGGCGGTCGGCGGGAATCTGGTCCACCCGGTCCCGATGGAGGGTAATTCCCGGCGAGCTCTCCACCGCCCGGGTCATCCTCTCCGAAAACCGCTCCCGGTCCACCACGAGGGCCCCTCCCCCCGGGATCCGGCATTCCAGGGCCGCCTCGAGAACGAACGAACCCATCTTGAGAAGCTCCTCCTTGAGCAGACCATGCGCCGTCCCGGGATCGAGGCTTTTGAGAGAGTTCGAGCAGACGAGCTCGGAGAGCCCTCCCGTGCGATGGGCACCGGTCATGGTCTTCGGCCGCATTTCGAAGAGGTCCACCGAAACTCCGGCCGCAGCAAGGGAAAGGGCCGCCTCCGTTCCGGCCAAGCCTCCCCCCGCCACCGTCACCCGGAAGCCGCTCACGGGGATGTCCCCGTATCCTCTCCCTCGGGGGCCTCATACCCGCAGTCCTTCTCCGGACAGACGAGCCGGATCTTCCCGCCCACCTTTTTCTCCATCAGGAAGGCATGGCCGCAGGAGGGACAGGGCCGGGCCACCGGGCGTCCCGGATAGGTCCGGTCGCATTCCGGGTAGCGGCTGCAGCCGTAGAAGATCCCCCGCTTGCCGCGGCGGGGGACGATCTCCCCGTCGCAGCCGGGACGGGTGCACCGTATCCCGGTGGGAAGCGGGCGGGTCGTCTTGCAGGCCGGATAGTTCGCGCAGGAGAGAAAGCTTCCGAAGCGACCGCTCTTCACCACCATCGCCCCTCCGCAGACGGGGCAGGGAGGGATGTCGGCCGGAAGGGCCACCGGAGCGGCGGCCGCTCCCTTGGGAGGCCAGGGACGGGTGGTCTTGCAGGCCGGATAGTCGCTGCAGGCCAGGAAAGTCCCGAACCGCCCCTTCCGGACGATCATGGGCTTGCCGCAGGTCTGGCAGACCTCTCCGGGGGCTTCGGGCAGGACTTCGGGGGCCAGCCCC
>DAIBTC010000205.1 GCA_027415345.1 Nitrospirota bacterium | reverse complement strand
TCCCGATGGACGGGAGACCAGTGGTTCTGGCCATTTCCGATCACCTCCACTCCCCGCTCGGGGGAGGCATTCGCCATCAGAAATCCGGTGATTCCGCCGGCCCCTCCAAAGACCAGCCCGGGACGGATCACGACGGGCGTGATTCCCAGACCCGCCGACTCGAGAACCAGCCGTTCGACCGGAGGTCGCCAGGCCACGATTGAAGGGGAATGATCCGGAATCCTGTTGTCGGCAGGCAAATGCTCCCGGGTGTTCCCCAGGACCCAGACCCCGCTCGTATAGAGGAATCGTCGCAGACCCTTCGAACTCTCCAGCGACTCAAGGAAGAAGGTCACGCATTCCCGGTCGATGGATCCTCCCTCCCCTCCTTGATCCATCGCTGTATGGACAAGGATGTCGCAATCCCGGATCTCCGCCGCAAGCCTCCGGAATTCGCCCAGGTCCCAGATCACGGCCCGGGCTCCGAACCGCTCGACACGTCCTGCCTTCTCGGGAGTTCTGACCGTCGCCGCCACAGCATGTCCGGCCCGGCTGAAGGCTTCCGTGACAGCATTTCCGATATACCCCGATCCCCCCGTCACCAGAACACGCACCTCATCCTCCTTCCTCGCCCCTTTTGGGCTTCTTCCCAGATGTCGGAGAAGTTCAGGGCCGGAAAGGTCCGATCCTCTCCCTCTGGAATTTTCCCCCCTCTATTCTTGGCCCGCCAGCTGCTTTCGCCGGTATTCCCCCTGTCGGACAAGCATCCATCCCGGATATTCGGGAGGAAGAGCGCTGGCCCTGTCAAGCCGAACCAGGTCGTCCGGAGAAAGGCGGACTTGGGAGGAGCCCAGGTTCTCCGCAAGTTGCTCCTCCGATTTTGCCCCGAGAATAACGCTGGTGACAGAGGATTGATGCAGAAGCCAGGCGATCGCGACCTGGGCCACCGAAACATGCAGCTCCTTTGCCATCTTCCTCATGACATCTATGACATCATAAGCCCGGGGCATATCCACCGGGGGAAAGTCGAAGGAACTCCTCCGGCTTCCCGCCGGTACCTCGAGTCCCCGGCCGTACTTTCCGCTCAGAAGCCCCCCGGCCAGTGGGCTCCAGACGAGGAGGCCCATCTCTTCCTCTTCCAGCATCGGCAGGATCTCCCTCTCAAGGTCACGGCCGGCAACCGTGTAGTAGGCCTGGAGGGATTCGAACCGGGAGAGGCTCTCCCTTTCCGAAATTCCCCGAGCCTTCATGACCTGCCATGCGGCCCAGTTCGAGACCCCCACATAGCGGACCAGTCCCTGGCGGACAAGGTCGTCCAGGGCCCGAAGGGTCTCTTCGACAGGTGTGGCCGGGTCGAATCCATGGACCTGATAGAGGTCGATATGGTCGAGGCCGAGACGGGAGAGGCTCTCCCTGACCGCATTCATGATGTGATGGCGGGAAAGACCCCGGGAGTTTGGTCCCGGAGCGGTCTCCCCGAAGACCTTGGTGGCGATCACGACCTCCTCCCGGGGAATCCCGAGCCGGCGGAGGGAGCCTCCGAGAAGGACTTCGGCCTGCCCGTCCGAGTATACATCGGCCGTATCGAAAAAATTAATGCCGGATTCAACTGCCTTGCGGACCAGGAGATCGACCTCGGAGGGGCCCAGCTTTCCGATCGTCCCCCAAAACTCGTCCTTTCCCCCAAAGGTCATGGTCCCGAGGCAGAACTCGGAGACAAAGAGTCCGGTCGTACCCAGCTTACGGTAGCGCATGGCACTCCTCCTTCCTTGGATTCCGGATCAACAAGGCCCCCTGACAAGAAACAGCCCCTGCCGGATTGACCCTTCCAGGATCCCAACCTCTCTTTCCCGAGGCAAACTTCCCCCCTTCCCCCAAAAAGCTCCCGGGCCTCGGTCGCTCAAGGTTCCAGACAAGGCCCATGAGTCAAGATCCTTCATGACTGAAACAGCCAGAAGGACCAAGACAGAGATAATAAGGAGCGCTCAGGTATGAGGGAGGGACGGGCCCTTTTTGGCAAACTGGCAAAAAGAAAAACTCACCTCTCCCTCTCCTCCT
>DAIBTC010000204.1 GCA_027415345.1 Nitrospirota bacterium | reverse complement strand
CAAAATCCGGCTGTCCTTTTGCCGTGCCAAATCGTGGAAGACTTCCCCAAGTTCCCGCCGTAACCGGCCGTACAGCACCTTCCGCCGGTATTTTGGAACCCAGTTTCAGCAGTTCTCTCTGAAGGCAAACTTCATTTTCTGTTTCTGTCGGATTTTTAAAAAATTTCTGCCACTCTCCCTTATGGGACCCCGTAAATTGCCTTGACCTCCGGGGAGAAGAAGGAGATGATCTTTTTCTGCACCTCTTTCATCCAGATGGCTCCGGCCGGATCTCCTCGGGAGGGCATCCAGTTGATGCCCTCCATCAGTTGGAAGATCCACCGCATCGTGGGACGACTGGTCGGTTTTTTCTTCTGGTCCGGCACAGAGGCCTTCAGTTTCCTGAGCGTCCTCCGAAGTTCCTCTTCGGCGAGGGAATAGATCAGCAAGGCGATGCCCATCACAACGGTCAGCGCCATGATTCTCTTCTCGCTCTTCAAAAAGAACGCGTCTGCAAAGAATAAAGGATCTTTGAATTATGTTGAGCTCAACATAATACAAGGATCCAGAAACCTGTCTTCTTGAGGGCCCGGACGATCCGTTCATGGGAAAGCTCGGGGAGCTTGGTCATGCCGGAATGTCCACCGTCCGGTATCGCCCCATGCGCTTCAAGTCCTCAATCCCTGCCAGGTAGAGAGAGATGGCATCCTTGATATTCTCCAACGCCTCCTCCTCCGTCTCTCCCTGGGACACGCATCCTTTCAACAGAGGACAAGTGACCACAAAACCGCCTTCTTCCTCGTCCTTCTCAAGAATCACCGGGTACTCCATCGTTTCCTCCTTGTCAGACTGTTTTCTTCCTGTTCCCGAACATTCCCTCCGCCGCCTTCTCCATTGCAATCCGGACGGGATCTAGGTTCAGGCGCGCATAAACCGAAGTCGCGGCGCTCGTTTTGTGCCCGAGGGCTTTTCCGACCACGGGGAGGGAGGCCCCCTGGATCGTCATCCATGACCCCATGGAGCGGCGCAGATCATGAATCCGGAGGTCTTCCAGTTTGGCCCGTTTGAGAAGAGTGTTCCATGCCCGCTTGGGCTCCATGTAATGTCCTTTCTTTCCCGCTCCCTCCAGAACGAAAACCGAAGATGTCTGCGCCCGTCGACGCTTCAGGATCTCCACCGCATCGGCCAGGAGGGGGATCTGCATCGGCTCCCCGTTCTTCGAGACCTCGCCGGGGATCTTCCAGACCATCCGCTCGAAGTCGAGGTCCTTCCATCGCATGGCGAGGACATTCGCTTTCCGGGCTCCTGTCAGAAGGCACAGGAGAATGAAGTCCCGGAAGTCCGGATTCTCCGCAATCTCCAGGGCCTCGAAGAACCGGGCCAGCTCCTCGCCGGAAAGGAAACGGTCCCGACTGACCTCCCGGAATTTCTTGACCCCCCGGCAGGGATTCTCGCCCTTAAAATACCCCCAGACCAGCGCCTTGGAGAACATCGTGGACAGGAGGGCCAGGACGCGATTGGCCTGGACGGGCATTTCCTTTCCAATGGTCCGGTGAAGCGTCTCCACCTTCGCCCGGGTGATGCCCTGGAGCGGGTGACTCGCCCACGGCTTCAGGTATTTGTTGAAGCTGTTCTGATCGTTGGCCTTCGATTTCTTGAGGGCTCCGTGCCGGTCCATATAGACCTCGAAAAACTCTCCCAAGGTGATCCCTTCCTTCTTTTCCGCCTTCGGGTTCTTCCCCTGGGCCAGATCCCCCCGCATCTTCTTGGCCTTCTCCCGGGCCTGGGCGATGTTCAGATCCGGCCATTGGCCGATCTTGAACATGTCTCCCTTGCGCCCCGTCCGAACGCTCAAAAAAAATGTCCTGGCACCGGTGGGGTAGATCTTTATGACGAGCCCCCGGATTTCGTCATCGTTCACGATGTAAGGTTTTTCCTTGGGAGACAACGACTCCAGAACCTTTTGGGTCAAATGGACGGTCTCTCTCCGGGAACGGCCAGTTTTCGCCACTTCCTTGACGGGAGCCATTGTTCTCCTCCTCCGTGTTCGACATTCGGTTCGACCGGTTGAAAATGAC
>DAIBTC010000203.1 GCA_027415345.1 Nitrospirota bacterium | reverse complement strand
AACCAGTGGTCGCAGAGAACAAACTCCCTGGCGAGAGTGCTGAGTACGGGCAGCTGTTTTGACGGGTCGAAGCACTTCATGATGGATTTTCCCACCGCAATCCCCACCGGAATCCCGTTGGAGTCCGGCACGCCGGAATAACTCAGGACGAAGCCGTCATTTCTTGGAACGGAGGGCGAGGGAGGGGGTGTCTGGCCAAAAATCTGAACATTCACATCCGGGTATTCGTGCGCCGGGTCGGGATTCGTCACATATCCGTCCGTCCCGGACATTTTGCCCACCCGGACCTGTTCGACGGGACCCTGATCGGACAGGGCGGGGTCGGTCGGATTGGATTCGGTCCCCGAAAGCCCTTCGACATCGGAGTTCTGATCCTTGAGAAAACCCAGCATATGGTCGAAGGATCGGTTTTCGAGCATCAGGACGACAATGTGACGGACCCCATTCGACGACGCCACGGCAGCCCTCCTTCTTATCCAGTCTCCTTGAACGCAAATTCACGGAAGCTCTCCGGAAGACGCCTATCGGGCGGCGATTCCGGAAACTTCCGTGCAGAATTTCGAATAAAGTCCGAGATAGGTCCGGGTCCTTTGGTCGACCCGGACGTCGTAGAGAAGGGTGGCGCCCCCGGCTCTTTTCAGGGCGTCCTTTAGGGCCGCGTCGATCCCCCCGTCCCCCGTGGCAACCAGTCCCAGGACATTCGAGGAACAGGCCTCCCCCCGGGCGGGACCGATCAGCGTGATCCGGGTGAGGTCGAGATCGCCGTGAACCCAGGGGCGGGGATAGGACTCTCCCCGGACGACCTGGGTGTACAGAAGGCCATAAGGCTGCATGGCGCACCCGGTTAGGCCCGCGAAGAACAAAAGGAAAAGGACAGTCGATTTCTCCATACGAATCCCCCTCCCCGGTCAAAGTCCCGGCTCTCCCCTCTCCGGAAAAGAGTCACAAAATTCCCCGGGTCAGGTTCTCCCTCAAGAAAACCGGTCAATATCTTCATCCCGACCCTTTTCGTGGATCGTCATCGGCCAGGATCCTTTCGGCCGGACTCATGAGGGCTCCCGCAAACTCGGCGATCTGGTAGCGGCGGCCGGCCACCAGTTCGGATCGAACGGGAGGGACCGGGACAAGCAAATCGGGGGATTTTCCCATCGGGTCATGAAGCCAAACGGCACGGACCCCCAGCGCCGAAATCTGCAACAGGGATATTTCGTAGGAATCCTTGGCGATCGCAGGATCTCGGCCCAATGCGAGGATTTCCTTCTGGACCTCGAAGGCCGAAGGATGGGAAGTCAGGGATGAAAATCTGTGATGGCTCCCGGTCCGGTCCACGGATATCTCCGCAGCGACCACCTCTCCGTCGCTTATGAGCGTGTGCCGCCAGGAAGAGAGGGTCGCAGCCCGAAGGCCGGTCCTCGCTGCCGAGGAGAGGTCAGAGAGGCCCAGGGTATAAACCCTGTAGGACAGGGCCGGAGACAGAGAGGCGGGGCCAGAGGGACCGGCGAGCCTTAGGGCGAGATTCGGGGCAATTTTCGTCAATGCGGACCTCTTCGCGATCGCGGGCAGGACAGCCTGAAGGGCAGCGATCGATTCCGCAGGGGCGGGAGGAATGATGAGCGGCATAGGGGTTCTCCTTCCTTCTCTACCTCACGTTTTCGTGAAATAGGTATTCGTCCATGTCCCGTTCCCCTGGTAGCCTTGTCCCGGCTGGACACTTGTCAATGTTTCATAGGTGACCATCGAATCCCCCCAGATGGGGTCGGTGACCATGATCCAGTCATTTTCCACACAGCCGTCAACTCCATTGATTCCGTTGATGCCAATGAAATGTCCTCCTCCCCCAGACCACCCGATCCTTAGGCAGGGAGGAGTCCCCGAGTTGAGCGCATCCACAAGATCCTGATAGGTTCCCTGTCCTTTTTCCGATGACAGACAGCCCACATACTGGAGGGCCTGGTCCAGGTAACCGGTCTGGTTGCAGTTGTTCGATCCGGGGTTTGCGCAGCAGTCTGTCCGGTTCAGTTGCTGATCGACGACTTCACACTGGGTCACAGCTCCCGACGGAGCATAAAAAAGGGCGAT
>DAIBTC010000202.1 GCA_027415345.1 Nitrospirota bacterium | reverse complement strand
GCCCCCGATCTTCTCGGTCGGCCCGGAGTCTCCTGGACCCGAGTCCTTTTGAGGATCCCCGATGACGGGACAGGCGCCCTTCCCCTTTTACGCCATCAGATCCTTGTAGCGGACAAAAGCGCCACCTACAAGCTGGGACTACTCCGGACGCTGGCCCGGATCGCCGACGGCCACCCGGGAATGGGCAAAATTGCCGGCGACGAGTCCGTCTCGATTCCTTTAGGACTGGTCGGTCTTGTCTGGATCCGACTCTACAAGCCCCTTCTGGAGGCGGGCCTTCCCCAGTCTCCTGCCAACCGGGGAACAGAGAAACTCGGATTCATCGGCGAGGCCTGGCGGATGATCGCCCCTCTATCCCCTCTTGACCTGCGGCCGGGGATGCGCTTTTCCCCCACGATGGCTCGTCCGCTTCACCGCGCCATTTTTGATGCCGTAAGGACGATTGTCCGGATGCCGGCCCATTACATGACCTATCCCGGAGGTTCGAATCCTCTTTTCAAGACCGACTCGAAGGCAAGCCACCTCTGTCCGAAAGAACTTCTTCTAGACGAGTCCTATTTCCTGGGCTTTGGAGAAATGGTCATCCCGCTCACCCTCTGGCGGGCCCTATCCCGCTTCGACGTCTGGATCGAACCCGCCCTGGTGAACGAATGGATCCGTCTCATGGAAACCTACGCCACAGGGCAGGGACGGGCTCTTGATCCCCTTGCGGTGGCCAGCGCCATGGCCTGGACCAATCCGGAGCGGGATGTGGCCCTCATCCGGAAAATCGCCCGGCCTATTCTTGACAGAAAACAGCTCTATTGCACCTGGAGCGGCAAGAGGCTCTCGGAGAAGTCCTTTGCGGTGGACCATTGTTTTCCGTGGGCGGCCTGGCCCTGCGACGATCTCTGGAATCTTCTCCCCGCGGACAGGGGAGTCAACCTTCGAAAAAGCGACCGGCTTCCCTCTCTCCGGACACTCGATTCCGCTTCGGAGCGACTCACGGAATGGTGGAGCAATGCCTACCTCTCAAATGAAAACAGACAGATAAGCGAGCGCTTCCTTATCGAGGCCCGGGGGACCCTGCCCCTTTCAGGGCCAAACCCGTCTTCCCCTCCTGATCTTGGGGAAATCCTCCAAGCCATGATGCTCAAAAGGATGGCCCTTCATACTGACCAGGGAATCGAGGAGTGGGACAGTCCTGGCCCTGGGACCGTCGTTTTGGCCCCCTGATCTAATAGGGGGGATAGCGTCCCCATCCGCTTCCCTCCGTTCCCTCCCGGCTCCAGTGGGGATAGTCGAAGAGATCGTCGGCCATTTTCCGGAGGGCCTCCCGGAGCTCGAGCGGCTCGAGCCATCGTTCGGGAATGGCCTCCTCCCCCATCCGGGCCCCGAGGAGATTTCCGGCGATCGATCCCGTCGAATCGGAATCTCCCCCATGGTTTACGGCCATAAGGAGAGACTCCTCGAGGCTCTTTCCCCTCAGGCAGGCAAAGAGAGCGATAGCCAGGGCTTCCTCAGCGACCCAGCCTTCTCCGATTTCCCCTATGGCCTCGACCGCCGGAAGGGAACTTTTCGCCAGGGACTCCGCCCTGACGAGCAGATCGGCCACGAACTCCCCTCCGGGCGAATCCCGCAGAAGTCCTTCGGTTACAGGAAGACCCTGCGGAAGGCTCCGGCCCAGGAGAAGGAGATGGATGAGGACCGCATGGGCCCCGCTTGCGGCGGTACTGGCCGGGTGGCCGTGGGTCAGCTCCGAAACACGTCCGGCCATCCAGTAGGTATGCTGGATAGCCCCCTTGCAGTCTCCGCCGAAGGCATTTGCCAGCGCCACCGGGGCGACCCGCATGACCCCCCCGCACCCCTTGGAACGGTTTGTGGCCCGTAGCCTTTGGCTATGGGGGTCAGGCGGGGTCCGAAGGGAGGACAGACAGGTCTTGCCCGGAAGACGGACGGCATGCATCTCCGGGATCCGGAAAAGCCAGCTCGACTCCGGATCAAGAGGGACCTCTTCGGCCGGGGGAGGCTCTCCCTGTGTGATCAGCCACCGGAGGTAGGAGCGACGGAGGATCCTATAGGGATCCCCGATCCCCTGATTCCGGCTTCGGGAGAGAGC
>DAIBTC010000201.1 GCA_027415345.1 Nitrospirota bacterium | reverse complement strand
ATGGTCGTCCCATATCTTTTCAATGATCGTTCTTGGCATGGTGTTCTCCTGTGGCAAGAGGACGGGGCGATGAAAGGTCTTATTCGAACATTGTAGCAGATCTTGGAGGTGTTCTCTCCCGGAGGGAGAGTCCTTCCCTGTGTCTTGTCTTTCCTCCTGAAAGTGTAGAGAATGGAGTTCAATAAGTAAATTGAATTATTTTTAGTAAACAGATAGGAAAAAATGATCAGATATGATCTCGATCTCGAATATCTGAAAACCTTTCAGGCGGTGGCGGATTTCGGAAGCATGCACCGGGCTGCCGAGGAGCGCCACATGACCCAGCCGGCTGTGACGCGCCAGATGGGGATTCTCGCCCGGGAGGTCGGCGTTCCCCTCTTCCGCCGGTTTGGTCGGGGGATCCGGCTCACGGCGGCGGGGGAGGTCCTTTTGAAGGAATCCCGGGACATCTTTCGCCAAGTCGAGGAGGGGCTTGGCCGCGTCCGGGAGATTGGCGAGAGGGACCTAACAAGACTAAAACTCGGAAGCAGCCACTATGTGGCCGCCAATGCCCTGGCGGCACCGGTCCGGGCCTTCAGAAAGGAATGTCCGGAGGTGAGGATCGAATTCCTGTGCGGCTCCTCCGAGGCCATGGCCGACAAGGTCCGCTCCGGAGACCTCGACCTGGCGGTCGCCACCCTTCCGGCCCGGTCTGAGGGCCTCAGGCGCATCCGCCTCTGGACGGACACCTTTGCGGCCGCCCTCTCCACGGAGACTCCGCTCGCCAGAAAGGAGCGGGTCACCCTCGAGGAGCTTTCCAGGGAGCCGATGCTCCTTCCCCCCTCACGGTCTACGACACGTCTCCTGATCGACCGGGCCTTCCGGAAAAGGCGCCTTTATCCTGTCCAGGTGACCGAACTCGAGACACTCGAGGAAATCGCCGCGGCTGTGGCGATGACCTTCGGGGCGGCCATTCTCCCGGTCCGCCTCTTCTCCTTGCCCTCCCTTCACGCCTCCCATATCGCGGTGCGTCCGATCGAAGGGTTCGACCAGACACGGGATCTGGGGGTCCTTGTCAGAAAGGGAAAGACATTGCGACCCCAGGAGAGAGCGTTGGTGACGATTCTTGAAAGGATGCGCGAAGAGGTGGGTGCGGGAAGCCCACAGGACGCGTGAAGAGCCCAGTCCGGCCATTCCGGGAGCAAATGAACGAGGGACCTCTCAGAAATAAGAAAGGAACCGCGTTCTTGTTTTCTGGGAGCCCGGTGGTCCGGGGCCTCCTTCGGGGAGGGTCCGGACCCGAACAAGACCTTTTGCCATGATAGAATAAGAGGGAGAGTATTTCCCCTTTTCGATTCCTTCGAGGTGTTTCATGAGCCGCAAGCCCCTTCGTCCTCCCCGAGGACGCGGCGCCCTGAGTCTTCCCGACAACCGCTACGAATCCCAGATCCGGGAACGGGCGGAAGAGGCACCGGAGGAGGAAGGGAGCGTCCCCACCCAGATATTCCGGGACACCGCCCGGACGGTCTTAAATGACAACGAGTCTCCGGATGTCGGGTTTTCCCGGTCTCTCAATCCCTATCGGGGGTGCGAACACGGATGCATCTACTGTTTCGCCCGGCCGACCCACGCCTATCTTGGGCTCTCCCCCGGCCTCGACTTCGAAACGAAGATCTTCGTCAAGGAGGAGGCCGACCGTCTCCTTGAAGAGGAGCTTTCGAAAAAAAACTATCGATGCACGCCTGTCGCCCTGGGAATCAATACGGATGCCTACCAGCCGGTGGAGGAGCGTCTGGGGCTGACCCGGAGGATCCTTGAGGTCTTTGACCGATTCCACCACCCGGTGACCCTGGTCACGAAGTCGTCTTTGGTGGAGCGGGACCGGGAGATCCTTGCCTCCCTCGCCAGCCGGAACCTGGTTCATGTCTATCTCTCCCTTCCCACCCTGGACGAGGGACTCTCCCGGGTTCTTGAACCCCGGGCCACCGCCCCCTACCGCCGTCTCGAGACGATCCGGACCCTGTCCTCGGCCGGGATCCCCGTGGGGGTCCTGGTGGCTCCGGTCATTCCCGTTCTGTCCGACTTCGAACTCGAGGGGATCCTAAAGAAGGCCAGGGAGGCCGGGGCGCGTTCCGCAGGCTATGTCCTTCTGCGACTTCCGCTCGAGCTTCGGGATCTGTTTTCCGAATGGCTCACCACCCATTATC
>DAIBTC010000200.1 GCA_027415345.1 Nitrospirota bacterium | reverse complement strand
AAATCGAGCCGGACTGGGATCGCCTGTCGGAACAGATGATCACCGAGAGCCAAAAGGAATTCTTGGTCGGATACAAGGGGCTTCTCCAGGTCTGCACCTATGCCTTCCTCCAGGAAAAGGCCACCCAGCTTTACTACCAGAGTCTCGCCAGGAATGTCTCAGAACCGGTTCTGGTCAAACTTCTTCATTTTCTGACCCGTGATGAATCGCGCCATTTTGTCTTCTTTTCAAACATCATCGGCTCTTATTTCGACCAATTCGGACTCGATTGCCTCCCCTTGGTCGAGGAGGTTGCCACCCATTACCGCATGCCCCTCCACAATACGATGGCCGACTACCGCAGGCGGGCCATACGGATGGCCCGTGAGGCCCCCGGATATGACAGGTTTCTGCCCATCCGGATTCTTTTCCGCTTTCTCAGGCAGCTGGGGGAGCAGCATCCCGAATGGCAGAGCGAACTTGAGGCCGGCATCCTCCGCATGAAGACCCGGCTCCGCATCGACTCCGTCTAGGAAAGATCGGCCGGGAGGGGGCAATCCTCTCCCGGCCTTCCCACACTCATCCTTTCCATCTTTTATTCCCCATCTCTTTTATCCTGTTGACCCTTCCCTTGCCAGACAAAGAGAAAATTACGATCTCCTCAACAATGGCTCAAGAAAGACCGCATTTGACCACAGTTAGAGTTTTTATTTTACTCATTACACTATAAACAAAGGAAAATTTTTAAAATTTCCAAGGCCTCCAGAAAGTGGAAAACCTGTGGAGAATGTTGTGGAGGAACCTCCCTAAGTCGGCAAGAGATCGGGGGGGAGGACGTTTTGCCCATAATTTGGCCAGAGCCGGAAGAGAAAGAAGCGACCTCGAGGGACCTTTCAAAGGCCCTCCGGAGTGGGTCAAAGGAAGGATTTTTTCCCTTGAACTTGTCCCCCGTGAAACGTGATGATAGAAGAATGTGACGTTTTTGCTTTAGCCAATGCCAAAAAGGAGGGATTGTCGTGCGGGCGTTGCGCAGGATGGTGCTGGGAACGGGGTCCGGTGTGGGCAAATCCCTGACAGTCGCGGGAATTTGTCGGGTTGCCTACCGGATGGGTCTTCGGGTCAAACCCTTCAAGTCCCAGAATATGTCGAACAATTCCTCGGCCCTTCCAGGGGGCGGGGAGATTGCCCGGGCCCAGGTTCTCCAGGCCCGGGCGGCCCGTATCCCTCCCGAAGCGGCCATGAACCCCATCCTTCTTAAGCCCATGGGAGAAGGGAGAAGCCAGGTGATTTTCATGGGTCGTCCCCTGGGGATTTACTCCATTTCCGAATACCGGGAGCTCAAAAAGGAGCTCTTCCCGAGGGTGGTCGGGATCTTCGAGGATCTCGCGGCGGACTGCGATCTCGTGATACTGGAGGGAGCCGGTTCGCCGGCCGAAATCAATCTCCTGGACGAGGATATCGCCAATACCCGGATGGCCCGGGCCGTCGGGGCCTCCGCCCTCCTCCTGGGAGACATCGAGCAGGGAGGGGTCTTCGCCTCCCTCTTCGGAACGATCTCCCTTCTCCCGGAGACGGAGAGGAGGGTGATCCGCTGGCTGGCTATCAACAAGTTCCGGGGGGACGGCTCCCTTCTGGAGATGGGGCTCTCCGGGATCACCGCCCTGACGGGAATCCCCTTTCTGGGCGTCATGAACCACCTGGGCTCCCTGGCCCTCCCGGATGAGGACTCCTTCAGGGCCAGGCCGGTCCCAGAAAGTTCGGGAGAGGGGGATCCCCTTAAAATCGCCGTCCTCTCCTGGCCCCACCTGTCGAACCGGTCCGATATCGATCCCTTCCTGGGAGACAGGGGCGTCGAAATCCTTCTCCTGTCGCTCACCGAAGCACCTCCTGGCCCGGTGGACGCCATTATTCTCCCGGGGACCCGGCGGACAATGGCAGACCTGGCCCATTTTTACAACTCCCCCCTCCATCCCTGGTTCGTCCGCCATTGTCGGGAAGGCCGGGCGGTCGCCGGCATTTGCGGGGGCTACCAGATGATGGGGCGGGAGATTTTCGATCCCGAGGGGATCGAATCGGAGAGGCCCTGGATGCCGGGTCTCGGCCTCCTTCCACTGACGGTCCGCTTCTGTAAAGACAAGATCGCCCGGCCCGTGGTGGCCCGGATCAGGGTGCCTCCCTTCCCGGGAGGCAGCGATTTGGTGGGGGGGAT
>DAIBTC010000001.1 GCA_027415345.1 Nitrospirota bacterium | reverse complement strand
TTCCCGATCTCCGTAAGCGACCACCCGGCGGTCCCGGGGAAGGCGATGGTAAAGGTCGGGAGTGACTGCCACCATGCCCCAGGAGGAAAATCTTTCCGTCAACCTTCGAAAATGTTTGTTGACACCGAAGGCTTCCATGATGACGATGATTCCTGGAAACTTCCCTGTCCCTTCAGGTGAGGATCGGTAAGCGAACCCGCGATCAGCCCATTCTGCCATCAACGTCTCTCCTTTCTATCAGGTGTCCAGGGTGGCCATATCGATGACAAACCGATACTTGACATCTCCCTTGAGGGTCCGTTCATAGGCCTCGTTGACCTTCTGGATCGGAATCAATTCGATGTCGGACACAATGTCCTTTTGTCCGCAATAATCGAGCATCTCCTGTGTCTCCCGGATCCCTCCGATCAGGGAGGCCGTCAGATTCCGCCGGCGGGAAATCAGAAGAAAGGAATGAAACGCCAGGGGTTTCTCGGGGACGCCCAGAAGGACAACTGACCCGTCCTTTCGGAGTGCACCCAGGTAGGGGGCGAGGTCGTGGTCTGCCGAAACGGCGTCCACCATAAGATCGAAACAGTTCGCCACGGAAGTGCCCCAGCCGTCCTTTTTCGTCAGGATGAAGTCATGCGCCCCCAGCTTCCTCGCATCCGACTCCTTGGCAGGGGAGGTGCTGAAGACGGTGACGCGGGCTCCCATGGCCCTTGCAAACTTGATCGCCATGTGTCCGAGACCGCCGAGACCGACGACGCCGACCTCCATCCCCTCCCTGACGCGGAATCGCCGGAGGGGGGAGTAGGTGGTGATCCCGGCACAAAGGAGGGGGGCCACATGAGAAAGGGGAAGATTGTCGGGAAGTCTCAGGACAAAGTCTTCCGATACGACGATCAGATTCGAATACCCTCCATAGGTCGGGGTCTTTCCGTCTCTTTCAACGGAATTGTAGGTCCAGACAGGCCCGGAATCGCAGAATTGCTCTTCACCCTCCTGGCAGGAAGGACACACCCGGCAGGAGTCGACCATGCATCCGACCCCGGCCAGATCCCCCACAGAGAACCGCGTGACCCCAGCCCCTTTTGCGACAACCTTTCCGGCAATTTCATGGCCGGGAACCATCGGAAACCGGGCCCCTCCCCATTCGTCCCGGACCTGATGGATATCCGAATGGCAGATCCCTGTATAGAGGATTTTAATGACCACATCCTTCGGGCCCGGATCTCTCCTTTCGAAGGAAAAGGGCTCAAGGCGGCTTTTGGCAGTCCTTGCGGCATACCCATGGGCTTCTATCATTGGAATTTCCTTTCCTCGACATTGGTGACAACCGGCACAATCAGGGGACAGATTCGGAGGAGTCCTTCCGAAGATAATGAAGGCCTCTCAAACATAACCTTATCTTTTGATCCTACAGCAGGAGTTCCCCGAAGACAAGAATCCGCAATGCCCCCCCACGCATCCCTGCGGGACGGCAAATCCAAAAACTGCTATACTCTTCCGGGTGGAATCATAAGAAAAAAAACCCATACCGGAAACGGAGGCATAAATGTTCAACCCCTGGCACGATCTTTCCCTGGGCAGCAATGCCCCCCACGAGATTCAGGTCCTGATAGAAATTCCCGCCAGGAGCCGGGTCAAGTACGAACTGGACAAGGAAACGGGACTCATGCGGGTCGACCGGATCCTTCACAGTGCCGTCTACTACCCCACCAATTACGGCCTGATCCCCCAGACTTACTGTGAGGACAACGATCCTCTCGATGTCTTTGTCTTTTCCGGAGAACCCCTCCAGTCGAATGCTATCGTTCTGGTGAGACCCGTGGGTATCATCCATATGGAGGACGGGGGAGAAAAGGATGACAAGATCGTGGCCGTCATGGTCAAGGATCCCGAATGGGGACAGTTTCGCCACATCGAAGACCTCATCCCTCACAGGATCCGGGAGCTCACGCAGTTCCTCAAGGATTACAAGACACTTGAAAACAAGCAGGTTGTGGTGAGCGATGTCGAGGGAAACACTGTCGCCAAAAAGTCGATCGAGGATGCCATTGCCCTTTACGGATCGAAAAAAAGCCAACTCGTCAAAAAGGCCCGGTAGGATTTCGTGCAAGAAGACGATCGCCCCGGACTTTCGGTCCGGCTCGATTCCGTCACAAAAATCTACGTTGTTTCCGGAGAGGAGCTTCCCGCCATCCGGGGGATTACCCTGTCGATCGACAGGGGAGAGGCCCTGGCCGTGGTTGGCAGCTCCGGATCCGGCAAGTCGACCCTTCTCCACCTGTCCGGCCTCCTGGACCGTCCCACGACGGGGGCAGTCTTTTACGGAGACCGGCGCGTCGATCATCTCCCGGCCTCAGATCGCGCTGTCCTTCGGAACCGATCAGTCGGTTTCGTCTTCCAGAACTTCCAGCTGATTCCCAGGACCACAGCCATCGAAAATGTTGAAATGCCTCTCCTGTATCGGGGGGTTTCCTCCAGAGAACGCCGGGAAAGGGCCCGCGATCTCCTCGCTTCTGTGGGCATGGGAGACCGGGAGAGACATTACTCCTCCCAGCTGTCAGGAGGACAACAGCAGAGGGTTGCCATAGCCCGGGCCCTGGCAGCCTCACCGGGACTTTTACTGGCCGACGAACCCACCGGAAATCTGGACAGCCGCTCGGCCTCCTCCGTCCTGGAACTTCTCCTTTCCATCCAGGAACGCTCCCGCATGACCCTGGTGCTGGTCACTCATGACACCGAGGTGGCCCGGTTCGCCACAAGAACCGTCCGCGTCAGGGATGGTCTCCTGGAGGGGTCCTGATGCTCCTGGTCTTTTTAGGTCTCAAGGCCCTCCTGAGAAATCCGTACCGCTCGATTCTCACCTCCCTGGGAATCGTTATCGGGGTCCTGTCAGTCATCGTCCTCGTCAGCATCGGCCTCGGAGCCAAGGCCCTGGTTCTCCAGAGCATCCAGAACCTCGGTCCGAACCTGCTCGTCGTCATTCCCGGAAGCGTGACCGATTCGGGCGCGCAAGTGGGCGGAGGAACCGATACAACCCTGACCGTCGAGGATGCCCAGGCGATCCGGGAAGACTGTCCCGATGTCTGGAATGCCTCAGGAGCTCTCCGGACGGCGGCCCAGGTCCAGTCTCCTCATGCCAACTGGTCCACGGTCATCCTCGGGGCCGAACCGAACTACCTCCCTGTTCGAGACTGGCACCTTGCCCATGGCGGTTTTTTTGGACCTGAGGAGGAAGACTCTGCAGCACGCGTCGCGGTTTTGGGTCGCCTCGTCGCATCCCGTCTCTTCGGTCTTGGAAATCCGGTCGGGAATTTCATACAGATCAACCATTCCCCCTTCCGGGTTATCGGCCTCCTCTCCTCTAAAGGCCAGTCCCCGATGGGGATGAACCAGGATGACATGGTGGTCATTCCCCTCTCCACCCTCCAGAGCCAGATCATGGGGGTCACCTATGTCGGCGTGATTCTGGCGGCAGCAGGAAGTCCTGAGAGAGTTGACGACGCCAAGCGCGAAATCCGGGATCTGCTGAGGCTCCGGCACCACATCCCTCCGGGAGGGCGCCCAGATTTCGACATCCAGGCCCTTTCGGACATTGCGAAGACCGCCAACCGGCTCTCCCTCATCCTGACGGTTCTGCTAGCGCTCATCGCCTCCATCTCCCTGTTCGTGGGAGGGATCGGAATCCTGAACATCATGCTCGTCTCAGTAAGGGAACGGACACGGGAAATCGGGATCAGGATGGCGATCGGGGCCCGGCCCCGGGATATCCTCCTGCAGTTTCTGACGGAAAGTGCCGCGCTTTCATTTTTTGGTGGACTGGCGGGAGGGCTTTTGGGGATCCTGTCGATCCTGGCCATCCGCTCCTTTCTCGGCTGGCCCGCCCCCATTCCCTGGGAGGGATCCCTGTTGACAGTTGTGGGGGCCACCTTTCTCGGCATACTCTTCGGGCTCTATCCGGCGTGGAGGGCCTCCAGGCTCGATCCGATGGAAGCGCTGAGATATGAGTGATTCCAGGACAAACACAGAGAGGGAGACTTCGGTATAATCAGGACTGAAGGCCCCGCCCCTTCATCGGGTCAACCCTTGCAAGGTCTGGAGCATGAACGTTTGAAAAGATTTTTCAAAAATCCGAAGACTCTCGCAATCCTTTTCGTGGCCCTCTTCGGGGCAGGGTTACTCTTTTTCCATTTCAGGAAAACCGCTCCCTCATCTCCTCCCTTCATCACCCGGACCATCCACCGGGGAACCCTCCACAGGACCGTGACAGCCACAGGTCGCCTCAAGGCTCTCAAGACAGTTCATGTGGGGACCCAGGTCAGCGGCATCATCACCCGGATCAATGTGGACTTCAACTCCCGCGTCCATGCCGGGGAGATCCTGGCCCAGATCGATCCCGCCATCTACCGGGCCCAGGTCTCCCAAGCCGAATCGAATCTTGCAAAGATGGAGACAAAGATCACCCTAGACCGGATCCAGATGTCCCGGGACAAGGATCTGCTCGACCATCATATTATTGCGCGAAGCACTTTCGACACCGACCAGGCCCAGCTCATGATGGATCTTGCAACCCGGAAACAGCTCGAAGCGGCATTGAAACTCGCCAAAACCGACTTGTCCTATACGACGATCCGGGCCCCTATCGACGGGGTGGTGATCGCACGCAAGGTCCAGATCGGGCAAACGGTCACTTCCGCCTTCAAGACACCCCGCCTCTTCACCATCGCCCATGACCTCCGGGAGATGCGCCTGGACACCCGGGTCTCCGAA
Organism: Nitrospirota bacterium; assembly: GCA_027415345.1. Classification (GTDB taxonomy): domain Bacteria; phylum Nitrospirota; class Leptospirillia; order Leptospirillales; family Leptospirillaceae; genus UBA4572. Next base: position 74,547 of record DAIBTC010000001.1, on the reverse strand, counting down.
GCGGACATCGGAGCGGTCACGCCAGGACAGGAGGTCTCGTTCCAGGTTCCGGCCTACCCCGACCGGATCTTTCACGGATCGGTCACTGTCGTCCGGGACCACCCGCGGACCGTGTCCCACGTCGTGACCTATGATGTCCTCTCCACTGTCCCGAATCCCGACAAACTCCTGAAACCGGGGATGACGGCCATGGTCACCATCCACACGGGAGATGTCCCCAATGCCCTTCTCGTTGCAAATGGGGCCTTTGTCTACCGTCCTCCCCGAAAATTTCTCCCGGACCAGTCCTTGGTCCGGAAGAAAAACACCAATTTCGTCTTTCTTTTGAAGGAATCTTCCGGGAAGTGGAAGGTCGTCCCTGTTCCGGTCAAAATCGGCCCGACAGACGGTCTCGTATCGATGGTCACCGGAAATCTTTCGGAGGGCGAACGGGTTATTGTCCGGGATCAGGGAACCCGCGGCCACACCGGCCAAGGTCTCTTTCCCTGACAGATCAAATAGAACGGAATTGGGACAGGAGAAGGCGTTATTTTCCCTTGAAGGCAAGAATTTCGCGTTGACGCAGAACAAGATACTGAAGAAGGGACTCGCGCATTTCCCCCTCGAGACCGCTCCAAAGCCCCGTCACGGCAAAGCCTCCTGGAGAGGATTCCATGTCAATGTCCCAGGAATCGCAATGAACGATGGAGAGGTCGCAATCAATTTCGCAAAGTGGAAGCGTGGGGAGCTCGAGGATCAGCCCTCCCTTGACCCCGGTTTCAAAGGCCTCCGTCGAAAAGAAGGTCAGCGCACCTTCCGAAATCCTGACAGGGACGACACGGGGAAGACGAAGGGGCTCCCCCTTGGAGAGGCGGTCGAGGCTGTCCAGGATTCGGCCCATGCGCAGATCGAGAGATTGATAAAGACCAACCCACGGGATCTCCGACTCGGGAAGGGTCGACGCCCGGGGAAAGGCGATCAGTGGTCGTCTACGGCGGGAAAACGGGGGATTTGCTGCAGTGGCCGGAATTCCGGGAAGGAAAAGAAGCGGGAGCCGGTCATCGACATTTAGGGAAGAATGAAAGAACTTCTTCGCCCTTTCTTCCCCGCTCACAGTTCCGACCTTCGTGGAAATTGAAAACGGGAAATCTCAGGCAAAAAAATCCACCTTACCACCTTTTCCGGAGCTTTTCCGCTCCTCTCTTTGAGCCTCCTGCTCATGGACTCTGGATCTTTCCTCATCACGGCGCTGAGTCTCTTCCGATCTTCTAACCGCAACCCTTTCGGCAGAACGGTTTTGGGGTTCGGAGCGCCCCACTGGCTGATCAAGGTTCGTGACGTCGTTCACTCCAAAGGCCATTTTCGGCTCCAAAGTCCGGTTCAGAATCAGACGGTCTGATTAACTTTCATCCCCTGGAACATCATATATGCTTCCCTCGCGGCCATGCGACTTTCCTCATAGGCCCCAACACGAAGCCCCGAGACACTTATTCCGTCCTGGACCGGTGTTTCGGGAAGGGGAAGGGTGGCTCCCTGCCAATGGTTTGCCACATTTTTTGATCCATCGTTCTGGTCGGTCTGGTGGACGACAACATCAGTGACAATGCTTCGACCCATTGGCTGGGAGTAAACCGAAACAACGGCAGGAAGGGATCCCACGGTATCGATTCCCGCAAGAACCCTTGAAACGACTCCCGTATCCGAAAAATTTTCCTGTTGACGAGAAGAGGCCGGACTAAAACCAGGACCGGAAACCGAAGACGGCGCAACAGCGCTTTCAGAGAAAGGCATTCGCCCTCTCCCCGACAATCCTTCAATTCCATGGCTTCCCAATGTCTGGACACTCACCCGGATTCCCCCGGCAGATGATCAATCAGACGATGTTCCCACGGATTTCCACACTCTTATTTTACCACCTTATTCCGGGAGGTCAAGAAGATACGATTGATTTGTAGAGGATTCATGATCTGTCCGGTTTTCTAGCACAACAGTTGTCCGGTTCAATAAGGGGTCAAAGGAGGGCCCCCGATGGACTGAACGACCGTGCTGCAGGAGATCCGGAAGATGCGCTTTGAAGAGACGTGGAACGAATGGAAGAAAGGACGGCTGACGCAGGAAGAGGCCGGTCGGATTCTGGGGATGAGTGAACGGACCTTTCGCCGATATGTCCGGCAGGTCGAGGAAGAAGGGATGAAAGGGATTTTCGACAAACGCCTCACCCAGGTCTCTGCACGACGAGCTCCGGTCGATGAAGCCCTGGCGCTGGTCGAACAATATCGTCTTCAGCATGACGGCTGGAATGTGAAGCACCTTCAACCCACATGTTCCGGAGAAATGAACCGGGTTATTTTACTTGCTGGGCGGAGAGGATTTCGCCATCCTCTATTCCTGTCAAAGCCGGTTGAAGGACCGTCACGGAGCTTGAATTAGACTCGTCAAGCGTAATTGACAAACTGGACGTAGATGCGGCCTGGGATAGGTCACCTCCGGAAGAATCCCCTGCAGAAGGGGCAGGAATGGCTGAAAGGCTCTGAATATTGTTGACAGTCTGGAAGACAGGGTTAAATTTGTCAATTGTGATACCCAACGTCCCGATAGACCCGCTGAAGCTGCTGCCCATCGTACTTTGATTTCCAGTGACCCCGGAACCACTTGAACCCCCGGAACTCCCGGAGCCATTCAATCCTCCAGTTCCTCCGGAGCTTCCAGATCCATTCGTCCCTCCGGCGCCGCCGGAACCCAGAAGACCACTTGCCCCACCCGCTCCTCCGGAATTCCCGGTTCCCTTCACACCGCCCGACCCCCCGGAGCCACCGGGTCCATTCGTCCCACCTGAGCCATCGGGTCGACCAGCCCCATTTTTCAACAGTTGTTTTTGGGAAAGACCAATCAACCCATCGCCCGAGGCCTTGAAAGCTATCGTTGTCCCGGCATCAGAGACACTCCTTCCAGCCTTTAAACTCACTGGCTCAACCGAGATAATGCCCGAATCATCCACCAGGCCCTTTCCCGGGGTGATAACGACGACGGACGATACTCCCGTGGTCGCAATCGGTGTGACGGTGAACCCTGCTGTCAAGTGCACCTTGCCCTCAGGGGCCTTGATCGTCCCGGAGTTGGCGAGCGAGGACCCCGACACTCTCCCCCTCCCTCCCTTCGGTACGGTGATCTTTCCGGCATTTGAAACTGGCCCTGTGTGACTTTTCGACATCTTGGCGCTTCCGGAGGCCATGGCCCCGAACCCGCTGACCAGGCTCCCCGAGCCAAAGGGCAGTCCGTTAGAGTTCATGAAGTCCAGGATCCCGTTACTGGTAAGCGGGCCGCTGAGGGAAGATGGAGTGGTTTCCCCGATATACTTGAGCGAGACCGCCTTCGACCCGGGGATCAGGTAGATCACGCTCTGCCCCGCCTTCACCTTGTAAGAGGACCAAATGAAGGTGGCAGAATTTGGATTCCGGGATACCAGAAGTTTGCCCGTACTGTGGCGAGGCGGGGCCGGGGCCGCTCCCTTTGCGACGATCCCTCCGTGCGGAAGAGCTAGGGCCACCCAAGGTCCTGTCCCAAGCGGAAGGGCCAAGGTGAGCGTACAGGCCACGACCTTCAGAAAGAGAGAAAAGGTCTGGAGCCTCCGGGTCCGTTTCATGTTGGTTCCTCCTGGAAAAGGTCGAAGGGAAGCAGCGGGGCCGTCATCCCTTTTATCAGAATCGCTTTCAATATCTGAGCCCCGCGGAAAGCCACACCTGAAGAGGGATCCCTCCCTGTCCTATGTTTCCTCCGGTCAGGGCCGTGATGTCGGACCCTAGAGCCTGCGTGGGAAGAGCCCCCACTGGAATGGCCAGATCAGCCCGGGCAAACCAGTGCTGCGCGGAAAAGCTCTCCTCCACCCCCGGTCCCATGGCGCTATACTCAAATCCGATCCCCGACACCTCTCCCACATCGAAGAAGAGCGAGGAGGCAAAAGTTCCGGGCTTTGCGGCGTCGGTCCGGGTCAGGGAGAACGTTCCCACATAAAGATCGTTTCCGAAAAGCGATGCTGTGGGAAGGGCCATCACATTCGAGACACCGCCCAATGTCGCCTGGAGCATCGGGTCGATCACGCCGGCTCCGAAGGACTGCTGGTCCACCGTACCGAGCATCACCGACCAGAGGGAGGTGATGGCATATTTGAACTGGCCGTATGCCGTCAGATAGTTCTGGAGCCCCTGGGTATCATAAAAAAAGGGGTTTTCGGGATTTGACCCCGTCCCCTGGGTCAGATCGTACTCCGTGTCGGAAAGATCAAAGGAGGCCGTAATATTTCCTGCGGTCTTGAACCCCGAAAGATCGAGGGTTCCTCCCAGAAGGCTCCGGTCATTCTGGGAGGTCGGAGAGTAAGTGTCCTGGAACTCCTTGAGGAAAAGAATCTCCTTGAGGACCAGCCTCCGGTCCGGCTTCTGGAAGAGGGTCTGGACGGCCCAGGCCTCTCCCGACCAGTTGCTTCCCGAGACCCCCAGAGCGGCAAGCTGGCTTGAGTTGGCCCCATGGCCCCAGGGGGAGAATCCTTCCCCCAGCGTGTAATTCATGGCAGAGAGGTCAATTCCCACCCGGTTAGCGAGGTCCAGCGGAAGAGAGTAGGAGATCGTCCCGGAGTTCATGCCGCCAAACGAGGTCGTGGCCATGACAGTGAAAAGTCCCCCGGCAACTCCGGCATTGTTGACATTCCCGGTGGCGTTGAGCATGAGGGCGCCTGTCGGGGCGTAGCCATAATTGTCGATCTCGATCTGTGAGCCGGCAAAAGGCGGGGCCGGGGTGACGTGGACCAGAAGATTCTCGAGGGCGGGAGCTTGGGTCTGCGGACGGAAGATCTCCCCGGTCGTGGGCTGGACAGGCTCATCAGAAAGGCCGGCTTCCTGGAATTTCACAGAAAGGATTTCTCCGGTCGAAAGCTTCAGATCCTGAAAGCTTTTGTTTCTGTCCACTCCCGTCTGTGCCATTTCAATAAGGCTGATTTTCAGGTTTTCGAGGGCTTCCGGCGACACCGTCACCCGGGTGATCCGTCCCTTTTTGTCCCGGGCAAAGATCATCTCCATCGGCTGCCACCAGGGCTCCGATGCTCTCTCTGCCACCTCCCGAACGATCGCACGTGCCTGCCGGCTCGACATTTCGAGCACCCGTCCTCCCACGTAGAGCGCAATCAGATAACGGATCTGGGGAAGCGAATGCGACTGACGGTCGGAAATGGCCAGAGTGACGGCACGGTCGAATCGGACATCTTTTACCCCCACCGCGGGCGAAAAGACTGCATCGGCCCGGACAAAACCCGGCACCTGACCCAACGCGTAAAGGCTGTGGGAGAGCTTCTGTATGTCCACCACCCCCCCGGGAGAAATATGGAGATTCTTCTCGACAAACCTGTTTTCCTTTTCTCCCCCTCCGGTGAAGGCGGCGCGGTTCACCCGGTAGGAGAGAGGCCCGGACGCGATAGCCTGGACAAGACGGTAGGCGAGAGCGTTCAGGGTCTTCGAATCGACCGTGACCGAATAGAGCGATGGACCGATCTTCATTGTCCTGACCGGGAATCCGGTCTGAGCGAGAAAACCCACCGTCGGGGTGAGAAGGGCGGTCTCTCCGGGTGTTGGACGGGAGACCAGACTTTTTGCCACCCAGGCGACGATGCTTCTCCTCGCCTCCGGCTTCCAGTCCTTTTTCCTCGTCCGGACCCTAAAACGCATCGGAGTCAGGAAATATGTCTTTCCAGCAGAGAGCCCCGAACTTGCACGGGGTCCAGGAGGGGCTGGGGGTCTCTGGCATCCCCCCATCGTCGTCCCGAGAGAGCCCGCCGGATTACAATATCCGGGAGGGGTGGCAAGAACGGGGGCCGGACTACCCGCAACCATTCCTGCCAAAAAAACAATCGCCGGAAGAAATCCTCTGGAGCCGGTCCCTGTCTCTCCCCGGGGCAAAAGGAAGGATGTCTCTCCCGAACCTTCCGGAAAGACTGGCCCGCCCCGGAAACTGGAAAGGCCCGTTAATTTCCGGCCATTGAGGCTTTTCAACCACTGCCGGAGATCGGCCGGAACCATCCGTCTCCAACCCGTCTCACCTCCCCCCTGATGCTCCCCGTCTTGACGATCAATGTCGTGCACTGTCCTCTTCGGTCCCTCTCCGGTCTCCTGCGGCGCATGGAGAAAGACCCCTCTTGAGGGTTTTCAATCATGTCCACTTGTCTTTTCCGACATAATTCGGTTAGGTGGGAAGATCCTTCTCCCTATATTTTTCGCGGCAGGAGTCTCTTTCGCCTCTTACTTGTTGCCGAGAGGCGGGATTATCCGGCCGTGAAACTGGAATATCAGGCCACGACCAGGTTTCCCTTTCGCCAGGCCTCGAGAACAATCCCCAGGGCCCGGGAGGTTTTCACCCTTCCGCGTTGCAGGACAGGAAGGATCTCGTACTCAACCAGGTCGGCGAGGAGGATCCAGTCCTGGGATTCCTGAGCCTTGAGCATTCCCCCAAGCAGGGATTCGATCCGGTCAGTCTCCTCGATGAAAGAGACCCGGAAACTGTCGTGGCCCGATTGCGTCTCGATGCGCCCGATTTCCTCCACCAGAACCTGGGCTGCGACCATGCCTTCAAGACCCTGCATGTAGACTCCCCCATCGGGCTGGTTCTTGTCCCGGGGAGCAAAGACCGCCTGGAGATTCCCTCGCCGCAAGTTGCTCCCGATTTCCTGAAAAACCACCATAAGACTGTCCAGATGGGCCACAAGGTCCGTCAGCACCTCCTTCAGGAGAACCTCCAGCGATTCTGTCCGAATCTCCAGGAGAAAGGGGTCCCCCGTTCCGAGTTTTTCGATTTCAGGTCTTCCCGCGGCCATCCCATTCAAAAGAACCCCCGAAAGTGTCCTCCCGCCGGGAATCTTTAAAAGAAGCCTGTCCAGGGCATGAACCCAGGATTCTCCCTCCGCCCTGTTTAGGTCGACGCTTTCCCCATCCAGAAAAATTTCCTGCTTCATGCCAGCTTCCCGTGTCTCCATCTCTTCCTCCTCGAAATTGGCCATGGCGGCCCTGACCTGTCCCGGCCTCACGGAACAGGCACCTGTATTTTCTCCCTCTCCCGGGAGGGAACTCTCTCCGGGGCCAGGGATGAGAACCACCTGTCCGCAAGACGGATCAGACGTTCGTTTCTTGAAAGGGAGGCCCTGTAGACCTGCTCCACCCCCCGGATCATCTCTAAAAGACGCATGGGATCCTCGATCGCCACGGCCTCCTTCTCGATTTCGAAAAGAGTCGAAATGGGACCGGCGGTGGGAGCCACCCACCCAACCTCCTGGATTCTTATATCGAGGAACTCAAGTTCCCGTGTTCTTTCTTCAAGGTCCGCCCGCTCCACCTCCCCGGGAATCCCCTCCTCCACCCGGTCACGAATCATCCGGCAGAGGCTCTCCCCTTCTCTGAAAAGACCTCCGAGTTCAAGGTGGGCATTTCTAAGATCTTCCCAAAGATGACGGGGAAGGCTGAAAACATCATAATCCTCCGACAGGATGTCGCTCTCCGTCCCCCAGTCCGGAAGGAGGCCCTCCTGCTCCATCCCCCAGACCTGGCGGTAGAGGCTTCGGAACAGGTCCGGAATCCCCATCGGAGGCCTCGAAACCGGGCGATAGCGGAGGCGCCCCTGTCCGTCCCATCCCGAAACCGCGACCATAAGCTGGGGACCCGGGGAATGGCTGGCCAAAAATCCTTCCATAAGCTCCCGGAAGCTCTCTTTGCCGGGAGGACTCTCCTCAAGGTACGCCAGGAGCCGGGCAAGCCACTCGGGATCGATATCCTGACGGCACACCGGATTGAGGCATTGAGCATCGATCCCGCAAGGAGCACAGGACTTCCGGCTCTGGAGGACCACATGGTTTTCGCCGTAAGGGGCGGTCTCCGGATAGAAAAGATTTGCAAAGGAAAGGGCCACCACCGGAGTTCCCATGGCTGCCGCCACATGCATGGCCCCCGTATCGTTCGACACGAGCCGCGAGACCAAACGGAAAAGCCCGGCCAATTCCCTGACAGAGGTCTGTCCCGTGAGGTTCAGGATCCGACCGGAGCTCCACCGGTCTTCAAGCGCCGCAACGATGCGCCGGTTTCGTGCCACATCCTCCTCCCCAGCCCCCACCAGAACAACTCCCGACCCGGGGCTCCGGGAAAGGAAGTGGGCGATCATCCGGACAAAGGATTCTTCCGGCCATCTTTTCAAGGCGACCGAGGCTCCTGTCTGGACGGCAACCCAGCGGCGTCCCGGCGGAAGACCCGGGCCGGCAGGCTCCATCCTTTCCCGAAGGACAAGCCTTCTGGGCGGCGGAACCCGGGCAATCCGGAGAAAGAGGTCGACCAGATTCAAATCATTGTAGAGACGGTTTCTGACCATCATCCCGAAGTAGGCGATGGCGGGATCGTAAAAGGCCCGGAACCCGTCCCCCGTCATGACCACCCCCCGGACCTCCCGGGCCCGGACCAGATAGCCGAGGACGGTCCCGATACGGTTCGGTGTCAGGTTGATCAACAGGTCATAGTCCCTCATGTTCCAGTCACTGGTCATCGTCCGGATCCTTTCGATCTTCTCGCTCCAGGAAATCCGGTCGTCGTAGACCATCTGGCGGATGGCCCTTCCATCGACAAGATAGAGATCATCGAACAGGGAGAGGCCTGCCGCCGTCTCCCCGAACTCCTTGTAGGCCACGAGCCCGATGCGGCTCCCCGGATGTTTCTCCCTGAGGGCGGACGCCATCGGGGCCAGCTGGAAAAGATCTCCCATGCGCGTCATCGCGATCACCAGAATGGATCCGATCGGGGGGTCCAGGGAGACAGGAGTCTCCCGGACCCTTTGCCTTCCCTGCTTCATGCCCCCACCTCCCTGACGAATTCACGCAACAGCAGAACGGCCGCTTCGGTCTCGGTGATCGGGGACTCCCGGAGACGGATTCCCCGTTCGAGATCCTCCAGGTCCACCGTTCCCAGACTCCGAAAACGGTCAAGAAAGCCTGACAGCTCGGGATCCCCGGCGGCATCGGCCAACAGAGAATCGACATCCTGACGGCCGGGAAAGAAGGTGTTCTTCGGACGAAATCCCTGGTCGAAAAGGACAGAGAGCCACTGCTCCATCCGGGAGTCGATTGTATGTTCGCGACGTGTCCGGGCCAGGGCCCGGGAGGCCATCTCCCGACGTTCCCCTTCATGGGAGCGGTAATGTTTCACAAGTTTCCGGCAGGAGTCTTCGTCGTCAAAAACGGCGATCTCCTCTCCGGCTTCATAGACTTCCGGAAGGAGGCTTCTGCGATCGACAATCTGGAATCCCCCGCAGCCCGCGATCTCGAAGGTTCGTGGATTGACAAAATCCCCGTCGGGGTTCACCCCCCGGTGGTAGACCGAGGAGTGAAGGTTCAGGTTGATCGGGGAATTCCGGTAGATCTGGGCCGCCTCATAAGGCGTGATCCGTCGCCCCTCCTCCCGGACATGTCGGAAGAGCGGATCGCCAGGATCCCAGTCGGCCCCCCAGATGGAAAGGCCCAGATCGACCAGGTGGCGGAGAAAGTGCTGACGGTTGTAGTACCCGGCTCCCATGAAGGCCAAAGGTGCCGAATATCGGTCCGGATCTTCGTCGGGGCCTTTGTCCGGCCTGAAGATTTCCGGATCCGCCCCTGTGGGAAGGTACAGGACATTCGAAAGTCCCCGGGCCTCGAGGGCCGGAATCCATTCCTCCTTCTGAATCACGGCAAAACTCGTCACGAGGGGGACGATGCGCTCCCAATAAGTGGCAATCCGGAAATCCTCAACAAACCAGTAGGCCACCGGGACCCCCATCTCCCGTATTTTTTCGATCAGGTCCGGCGGGAGAGGGGACTGGGCCAGGCCAATGACCAGGTCCGGTTTGTCAGAAAGGATCCTGGCCAGGATCATCTCTGAGAGAAATCCCTGGAACAGGCCTCTGAGTTGGGCCCGATGAAGATCGATCCTTGTCTGGGTTCCGATGGCCCTGAGAGAGCTCTCAAAGACGGCGGCATCGAAAAAGCTTGTCCGGTGTCCCAGGCGATTCAGGGAGTGATAGACCGAGCGCGCTATGGGGTAGGATCCTCCCGAGACCGGCGAAATGACGAGAACACGAAGCTGGTAGGTCCAGGGAGTCTCCCCCCCTTCGTAGATCTTCCGGACAGACCGGTAAAGGTCGGGGCGAAGCTTTTCGGAGGGGGCGTGGGAGAGGACCGAATATCCTCGGGGGAGTCCCCGCGTCCCGGAGGGATCGGTAAAAATGGACAGACGATCACTGAAGAGATACCAAGGGAAAAGGCGGAAAGACGCCCGGAGAATGTCAGGAATCGGTTCAAAGAGGACAACCTGGCCCTGGAAGCGTTCAAGGAGTGAGAAAAGATGGTATCCCAATCCCAGTCCCATGACCAGAAAACCCTGGGAAGGATTGACGAGGCTTGCCATGGCGCCGTCGGCCCACCGTTCTCCCTCGGTGACGGGGTCGTACCGGCTGTGGAGACTCGTGTTGTCCCATAAAAGGGTGGGGGAACCCTCTTTGCTGGTGAGGATCTCCCAACGTTCACGATTTCTGTCGGGGCGGACGAGAATCTCCCTTAGGGGACCTCTTCCGAATGTCTCAAGGTTTTTCTGAAAGACATTTTCGTCAAATTGCCACATGGACCGCCTCCTTGTCCCGGACGATTTTTTCCCGTCCCGATACTACGAGTCTCGCCGCCTCGGCGGCTTCCAGGACCAGCATTTCGGCGGCCAAGGCCAGGGGACGGACAGGGCCCTCTCCCCCTTCGACCCACTCCAGGAAATGCAAAAGTGGCCACATCATGGGGAAATCGGAGGCCAGCCGGTCGACAAGCTTCTCACGCTGGGTTCCCCCAAGCCTGGCTTCCCGGAGATGAAGATAGAGGTCGACCCCCTGGGCGAGACGGCTGAGCCAGACGGAGAGGGGCACATTCCCGCCTTCCTCCGACATGGCGGCACAGTCCTCTCCGCCTTCCATCACGAGCTCCCGGGAAAGATCGGGAAGGTCAACCCCCCAGGAGAGATATCTCCAGTAAAATCGTCTCAGGAGGCGGGCCAGTATTCGTTCCCGGGTCAGCTCCCTAGGACTTAACGACCGTTGGAGAAGGCCGGAGGGAGAGGCGATTGCCTCCCAGATTTCGGCTCCCGGAAGCCCCTCCGGAAGTCTCCTCACCAGGTCCCTTCCCCCTTCTCCTCTCTTGACCCCCGCGATGAGCCAGGCAAGAGCCTCCGGGCCGGGTGCCTCCCTGCAGGAACGATGCGGACAGGACGCTCCCTCGCCCGCGCAAGGATAGCAATCCATCGAGGGGACCACCGAAACAGCTCCCTCCCGGTAGGCGCCGGTCTCAAAAAACAGGGCGCTGGCGAAGAAAAGGCCAACCGTCGGGACCCCCAGACTTGCTGCAAGATGAAGGGGGGCGGTATCCGGCGAAACCACCACGCCGGCCCCGGCCAGAAGGGCTCGGAGAGCCTCCACATCCGTTTTTCCCGCCAGATTCCTGACTCCCTGTCCACCCTCCCGTTCGAGGAAGGCTCCCAATGACTCATCCTCCGGGCCTCCGGTAAGCACCACCTCTCCGCCGTCAACGCGTCTTACGTGGCGGACAAGAGAAAGAATCGCCTCCGGCTCCCATCGCCTGTAAGGGCTTCGGCCGCCCAGGACAACGGCGACGGGACCGGCCGACTGAATCTTCGATCGTCCTGGAGGAGGGCCGGGCGGCCTGCCTCCAAACCCCCTCCACATGTCAGACAGGTGGATCCGGTTCAATCCCCGTATTCCCCGGGACGAGGCCACAAGGTACCCCGGCCACCCGAAAAGGAGCCCGGAATCCCCAGAGTCCTCCTTCCTGTCAAGCATCCGCTCGAAACCCGAGACCGGAATTCCGAGGAGACGGGCCAGGAGAACGCCTGTGCCGTGGTGATTCAGCACCACCACCCTTTCAAAGCTTTCCCGGCGAAGAGAGGCGACAAAGCTTTGCGCCTCCATCAGTCTTTTGGCCAGCGGCATCTCCACGGCCGGATCACCGAAGGAAGGCCAGGCCCTGACTTCGTCGGCAACCGAAAGTCCTCGTGCCGCAGCGATGATTCCGGGACGGACAAGAAGAATCGTCCGGTACCCGGAACGGGACAGGTCGCCAAGAAGGGGGATCGTCTGGATGAGATCTCCCAACCTTGCCTCCTGGATTACAAGGCATTTCCCCTGCACCTCAGTCCTCGCTCATGAAGGGAGAGGCCACCAGAACCTCATGGCGGGAGAGAATCTCACGGGCAATCGGATTTTTCGGATCCCTGGACAGGATCTCCTGGACCTGGGACAGGGCTTCATTGATATGGCCGGTCTCTTCGAGCATCCGGGCATAAAGGCTCTTGATCCCGGATTTGAAAGGATGCAGGGAGAGGAATTCCGCGGTCCGTGCCAGGGCCAGATCCGGCCTTCCGATGGCCTGGGCCGATTCGATCATAAGCCGGAGGAGGTCCTCCTGTTCGATCTCTATTCCCAGAGACTGGTCGTAATAATAGACAGCGTCCTCATACTGTCCTGTCTCCTGGCAGACCATGCCGAATCCCGCCAGGGCCCCGTAGGCTCTGGGATTTTTTTCATGGGCCCTTTTAAAGTCCAGAAGGGACTCATGGAAATTTCCTTTCAGAAGCTGAATGACACCAGGGTGGCGGCCCGGGCGAAGGCTTCGAGAGCCCCGTCGAGGTCTCCCGATCTCGAGAGAACCTCTCCAAGCTTGATCTCTGCCTCTCCCCTTTCGGCAAATGTCAGGGTCGGGTCGGCCAGCGCCTCCCCCAGGATCTCGCGAATCCCCTCCGTAAGCCCCGAACCCATGAGATCGTCGACCTTTTCGATGATCCCGTAGACCTTCCTCCGGGCGGTCACTAAAAACTGCATGACGAAAAGATCCCTGATCTCATCGGGGGACTGCTTCTTTAAAACGATCGGTCCGAGATCAATATCGATCCGGGAATTCGATTGTCCCGCCAGTTCCTCCGCCATCCGTCCATATTCCGAAGAGACATTGGCCGCGATCGTTTCCACCTGGAGCCCGGCGGATTCCAGAAGTTCGACAAGGGTTTTCCGGGTGAAGAACCGGAGGTGAGACCGGTCGAGGATCCCCTGTTCCTGGTAATCGAACCGTCCCTGGGCCAGCCCCGCCAGGACCTCGTGGTACCGGATGTTGGGAACGGACAGAACCATGACCCCGTTCGAAGAAAGAAAGGGGACATAACGTCTGAGAAGAGTGGCCGGATTCTCGACATGTTCCACGACGTCGGCCAGGATGATGGCATCAAAGCTCTCAGGGGCGAAATCGGGCTTCCAGGTGACGGCATCGGCCTCAATGACCCGGTCATAGAAGGCCCGGGCCTCGAAGGCCCGGGAGGGATCCTTCTCGATCCCCACCAGGGTGACCTCTCCCCAGCGGGTCCGGATCCCCCGACCCATGGCTCCCGTCCCGCATCCGATATCCAGGATCCGGTTGGCCCCGGCAGGGATGCGGTCGATTACCTCTCCCCGCTCCCTGCGATAGCTCTGCTTCGGTTTCCAGAGGGCCACCTTCCGGTTGATCAGCCCTTCCCATTCCTCAAGAAAACGGTCGACGGGAAATCTTTGCACAACGGTCTCCCGGCCCTTTTGTCCCATCTCGAGCGCCATGTCCCGATCGGAGAGGAGGCATTCAACCGACCGTCTCAACCCCTCCTCGTTGTCGGAGAGGAATCCGCTTATGCCATTCTCCACAGGAGAGCCCGGATGGGCCAGAGCCACAACCGGCATGCCCGTGGCCATCGCCTCGAGAAGGGAGAGATTGTACCCGTCTTCCCAAGGCTCGACCGTCGTATGGAGAAGGAGACGGTGCTGGCGCATCTGTTCCTTCAGGTCCTCGACATTGCGGCTGGGACGAGCCCCCGGAATCCTCGGATTGAGGCCCAAAGTGGTATGGGAAATCCCTTCGAGGACGCGTGACGAAAGTTTTGCCCCGAGCATGAGGTCTCTCTCTTCGAAAAAGTTGCCGATCCTGAGGACCTTCTCCAGGGTCCCGTCATACCCTCCCCACTCCCTGGGATCGATCCCAGGGAGGATGACAGGGCCCGACAGGCCCCACGATTCCTTTTTTGCCGGAGAAATAAAGACCGTCGTCAGATCGGACACTGTTCCCATGAGAGTTTTCAGGCTCTCCAGATATTCCTGGGCCTCCACCCGGTTCTGGCCGAGAGCGATCATCGTATCGAGGCGATTGTGAAAGACCAGGAACTGAGGAATGGGGGACCGCTGTGTCATGACAAGGTCACTGACATCATGGCAGACCACCGCATCGTATTCCTCACGTGCGAGGAGCGTCATCGCCTCTTCGGCATCAATGATGCGAGAGCCCCGCGGGCATGGGCGGAATTCGTGCATCCAGCGCTCATATCCCCCCTTTTTCCGTTCCACGATGTCGAAGGCAAAAGGAAGTTTTCCCAGAAGAGAAAGGTACCCTTCGTGCCAGTTAAACGTAAGAATACGCAACATGTTCTTCTCCTTTTCTCTGAAATCCAGGTCTCTCTGCCAGGATGCGGACCACGGACCGGGCGCGATGACGATAGGTATGGCGGGCCAGAGTCTTCTTTCTTCCCGAGGCGGCAATCTTTTCGCGAACCTCCGGATGGTCGATGAGAAATCGGGCCTTGTCGACAAGATCGCTGTCATCGTATAAAACGAGATCGACATCAGGGATGAATAGGTCGGAAAGGCCGGGGACCGGATCGGTCAGAAGACATTTTCCTATGGCCATGCTTTCAAAAACCCTCATGTTCAGGTCATCCTTGACCGCTGAATTGAAAAGGACCCTGGCCCCTGACAGAAACTTCGACATCTCCTCCAGAAACGCCCTCTTCCTCCCGATGGAGAAGTGAATTCCGAGGCGGGCGAGACGGCGGGACCTTCGGTCCGGAACCGGCGAGAGGGAGGAACAGATCCCGAGATCAAATGTCTCCTGAACCGGCCATGGGCGGTGGACCTTTTGGTCGGCCGCCAGTGGAAGCCAGTAGACAGGCCGGGAAAGTCGTTCCCGGAAGACCTCGACATAGGCCTTCTGAGCCAGAAAAACGACGTCGAAGCGGCTGGCAATCTGGAGATGATCCGCGGGCGAAGGTGTGTGTCGATCAGGTAGCAGGCCTTTGGGACGGCCATTTCATCAAGAAGCGGCATTTCGAACCAGACGCCGCTTTCCACGAAAAGAATCCAGTCGGGAGAAAAATCCGGAAGCCCGTGGCGGACCTCCCTGGCCGAAACGGCCGGACAGGGAAAATCGTGAGGCCGGACCCGGTCGGCGATCGCGGCCAGGTCCCAGGCCCTCAGGGCCCCTTCCGAAATGGTGGGTCCACAGGTGCGGACAGAGGAGACCTCCCTTAGGGCCCTTTCAAGATATTGGCCTGTGGTATGGGGAATGGCGGTATAGAGCAACAGGATATTCATGGCATCCTCCTGGCAGGCTTATACGCATTTTTTATGCCAGGGAGGAAAAGAGATTGGAGGGTTACAACAAGACATTGTCATGAAAGGGAAATCATCAAAGATCGATCTTCTGGACAGGAATATTATTCCTGAATACCATGGCTCCCGGGATTTTCTTTCCCTGTCAGAAAATTGTCACCTGGAGAATGAAGCCTCCGGGGGTCTGCCGAAATTGATCCGGATCTGAAAAACATATCGGGCCCGAAGGGAATCATAGCCTTCCCAGGTTTTTCTGGCCGAAGAGAGCCGCGGACTCCGAAGAGGCCTTCCGGTAGGCGCCCTCGGGGCCCTGCCCGGAGAGGGCCGCCAGACGGAGAGCTATGGGGCCGTCCTCCCGTCCGAAAGGGGAGAGGGTGTTCAGGAGAAGGTCGAGACGGTGGATCAGGACAAGGCGATCCGGGAGGGAGAGATTCTCAAGAAGCTCGATGCCGGCCTGGTCGAGAGCCTTCTGTGCCGTCACGAGGGGAGCAAGGTCAAGACTCTCCACATCGGCCTGAGACAGAGATCGGCCTTCCCCGCTCCCAAGAATCTTCTCGTAGAGGGACTCCACCTGGCAAAGGAACTCTTTGGCCAAAGATGCCCCGTTGTCACCGCTCATCCGCGCACCGACAGGGACCGACGTGGAATTTCGGGGACGCCAGCCGTCGGGGTCGTCCCCATGGGGGGAATCCTGGAGGCACTGGCCGCTTTCTTCCACGTTCCGAGAAGCTCGGACAGGATTTCCCGGACGGGATCAAGGCGGAAGGTCTCCCCGGCCACATTGGCCAGGGTCACCTCCTGGATGAGGAAAAGGTACAGGGAGACGAGGGAATCGGAAAGATCTCTCGGATCCTGGCCGTCCACGGCGGAGGCCAGCTCCGAAAGAATTCCCGTCAGCCTGTTGACAGCATCGGCCTTCCGGGAAATGTCTCCGGTCCGGGAGGATTCCTTGATGAGGTCCACGCACCGGACAGCTCCCTCATACAGGCGGATCAGGAGATCGGCGGGGGAGATGGTACTTTCCATGGTCTGGCGATAGGTTGCGGCGGCATGATGCGTCATGGACACGTCCTCTCAAGGCGAAGTGGTCGAAGGATACCGGTGGGGGGAATGAAAAGGCACCCCCCCACCCCTAGATCACTCCTCGGGCGATTTGCTGGCTGACATAAGCCTGTTTGGCATTTAAGCCCCCCAGCAGACTCTGGAGACCTGAATACTTCTCCTCGAGCTGGTCCTTCAGGTTGGAAAGTTCATCCTGCTTCCGGGTCATCTGGCGGACATTGGTTCGCTCCTGGGCATTGACATCGGCGATTTCCCCTGCAAGAGGGCCACTGGCAGGATTTGCAAACTCCGTCAGGATGTCGTGGAGAGCAGAGCCGATGCCGGGAGTCTCTCCCGCCCCCGTCATGAGATGGACAACATCGTCGTAGTCCGAAGCCAGGGCCTTGTCGAGCTTGCCCTGATCAAGGGAGAGATGTCCGTTTCTCTGGAAGGTGATGCCCACGTCTGCCAGGGTCCGGAACCTGCCAGGAATCTTGTCGGGAAGGGCCCGGGTCAGGGCGGTCCCCAGACGGTTTCTCAGATCGATGACCGAATAGGCCCCCAGAAGCGGACCTCCCTGGCCCGTGGCAGGATTCACGCGGGATTCCTTGTCGAGAAAATCAAGGAGGTCGTTGTAGGCCTTGACGAGCCCTCCGACGTTTGTCTTGATCGTCTTCGTGTTGTGGACGATGGAGGCGGTTGTCGGTGTCGGACCGGTGGGCTGCCTGAGATGGATCACTGAACCGGGGATGGCATCGACCACGTCGTTGGACTCAGATTGGACAGGAACTCCGTTGACCTGCAAGCGGGCAAGGCTTCCTTTCTGGACCGTCTTGAAGGAGAAATCCAGTCCTTCCTGCTCCATGACCCGGAAATTCATTCCGTTCTTCGTCGAAGAGAGCGAAAGGGAGTAGGGAGCCCCCGGAGCTCCCGTCCTCATGACCATGGCGTGGATTCCGATATTGGCATTGTTGATGGCCTGGGCCAGATCCTCCATGGTGAAGCCCGTATCCTTGTCGAGGCGGACCGTCCGGAGCTTTCCGCCGATCAGGTGGTCTCCGATCAGGAAGGTGAGGCTCGCATGGGAAAAGGCCCCGTCCGGAGGTATATTGAGGACGGAGGTCCGGTCCTTGTCGGGGAATCCCGAGGAGACAAGAACTCCCGGCTTGGCGAGGGAGTCGACGGAGACGCTGTAGGAACCGAGGGAGGCACCGGGACCGGGGGTCACGGTAAAGGCCGCATGGGGGGGGACGATGCTTTTGAAGGCATTGAAATCCTGCCTGAGGTTCAGGTTCCCTGAAACCTTGAGGAAACCGTCCAGCTTCTGCTGGACCTTTCGCCATATGGATCCCTGGGCTTCAAGGTTGGCCTGGTGCTGCTCCATCTGCTCGAGAGGAACGGCCGCCGCCTGGAGGTTTGCCTCGACAAGCTTCTCCGTGTCCAGCCCCTGGGAGAGCGCCGCCATGTTGGTGATCCGCATGCGATGCGTGGATGCGTCCTGGGGGCCTCCGGCACCCGGGACCGCTCCGGAAATTCCGCTCACATTGCACCTCCAGACTTCCGTCTTTCATAAAAGCCCTGAAACGCAAAAGACCCGCAAAGGGCAGGTCGTCTCAGGAAAATAGGGCTGGCCGGCGATCGCCGGCCAGTCCCTAGGCCCGACGGGCGGGCCTAGCTAAGGGAGCAGTTTGATGGCTGCCTGTGGAATAAGGTTCGCCTGGGCCAGCACGGCGGCGCCGGACTGGGACAGGATCTGGCGTTTTGTAAATTTGGCGGTTTCTCCGGCGAAATCCACGTCCCGGATTCCGGCACGGCTCGCCTGGACATTGGTCGTTGCGGTGTTCAGGTTCCGGATCGTCCATTCCATCCGGTTCTGGATGGCACCGATGTTTCCCTGCAGTTCGTTGATCCGGTCGAGGGCCTTGTCGAGCTGGTCCACCGAATGCTTGGCATCATTGCGGTTTAGGATATCTGTCCCGCTTATTCCCAGCTCATCGGAATCCAGCTTTCCAACTTTGACATGCAACCGGTCGCTGAAGGTCGTGTAGATACCGACGTGAAACTTGAAGTCCTGATGGCTTCCATCAAGAAGCTTCATCCCGTTGAAGTCGGTCACTTTCGCGATACGCGTGATTTCCGACTTTAGATGCTGGTACTCCTGATTCAAGACCTTGAGATCCTTTGGCGAATAGGTGCTGTTGGCCGCCTCGATGGCCAGCTGTCGCATCTTCAGAATAATGGTGTTGTCGGTCTGAAGGGCCCCGTTCGCCGTCTGCAGAAGTGCCGATCCGTCATTGGCATTCCGGATCGCCGCCGCATAGGATTTTATCTGACCTCCCATGCGCTGGGAAATCGAATACCCGGCAGGATCGTCCGCGGGAGTGTTCACGCGGTAGCCTGAGGAGAGCCGGTTAATGTGCTTGTTTAAGGCACGCTGGGTCTCGTTCAGATTGTACTGGGCATTCAGCGATGCCATGTTGTCGTTGATGATCAAACCGCTCATGGTACCCTCCTTGGGTTTTCCGGCCTCATCCCTGGCCTTGTCCTTGGTCACCCGGCGACTCAACCGGGACAACGGTCCTCACCGTTCCAAGGATCTCTTCGGCAGGATCCCGGAAAACTTTAGGAAGCTCCCCCGCTTCTGTCCTCCGGAGGAAAGACGGGCATTCGAAGCCAGGCATCCGATTCGGCGAGAACGACCTGACGGCCCAGGCGATCGCTCTCCCGGACGAGCAGCGGCCCCTGCAGGTTTGCCGTTGCTCTGGCGTCGTCCCCTTCGGGGAAGGTGACAATCGCCATGGCATGAAGAGTGGAGGGCCCCTCAGGCTCAAAAAAATCCCGATCCCATTCCGGAAGCACGAGACGACTTTTGTAGTCGGGAACCAGGAGCACGGGATCGATGACGACAAAGGCGAGGGAGGGATCGTCAATGGACTGGAGCCAGTAGAAGAACCCGTTTTCGGCCGTTTCGAGGAGGACAAACCTTCGGGAGGACGGGAATCCCAGTAGACCGTCGGGGAAGACAATGACCCTCTCGTCCTCGACCGGAATCTTCCCGAATCGCCTGGTGTCGAAGGTCTTCATCGAACTCCCTCCTGTTTGGGGGGGAATCACGGTCTCTCCCTCCACCCTGTCCCGGGAGGTCCCGGTCGCTTTTCTGTTCTCCTCCGTGATCCGGGCCAGAACCTCGTCCCGGTGAATGAGGACGCCGTCCGGAGCCTCGATCCCGATCCGGACCGCCCCCCCCTTCACCTCCAGAACAACGACGTGAACCGAATGGCCGATCCGGATTCCCTCCCCGATCTTACGTGTCAGGATAAGAATGGGCCTTCTCCCTTCAAAGGAACGTCTCTTCTAGTGAAAAAGAACGTTCTGGACATTCTGGAGGATGTTCCGGCTCGCCTTGGCCGACACCTCAAGCAGGTTCTGGGACAAGGCCATGCGAGAAGCCGCCTTGGGGATGTCCACATCCTCCGTTTCGCTCCTCAGAACCTTGAGGTCGGTCCGGTATTTTTCGAGTCTCGCGATGGTGCTTCTGAGAGACCTCTCGTAGGTTCCCAGGACCGCAGCACGCTCGGAGATGGACCGGATAGCCAGATCGAGCTCTCCGATGGCATTGTGGATGGCCACCTCGTCATTGCTCCTGAGCCCCAGGACAAAACGCCTGAGGGCCGGGAAGGCCAGGTTCGCATCGGGATTTTTCTTTGAGTCCCCCAGAATCCTGTCTCCCGAGACGGTCGTCTTCATAAGTCCCGCCTGGCGGAAACTGGGGGTGAACCCCTGCTGGATGGTCGAGCTCCTGTGATTGCCCTTGTAGGAGACGACAAAGGGCTCTTTTTGCGGATCCCCAAGAAGAAAGGGAGGAATGCTGATGTTTGTTCCCCCGAAAAGGTATTGCTCCCCTCCCCGGGTATTGGCCAGGGCCACTGTCTGCTCCAGAAGACGGGCCGCCTCCTCGGCGGCGATCCGCCGGTCTTCGGCATCCATCGTCCCGTTGGCCTGGCGAATGGCCAGCCCTTTGGCCCGGATCATCACATTATCGATCTGGGTCAGAATGCTTTCCATAAGGGAGATCCGGCTGGCCCCTTCACGGGCATTCTGGATGATCTGGCCCGTCACCGCCAGCGAACGGTTGATCCGGAGAACCTCGCTCACGGCCTCCGGGGCATCACCCGGAGTGTCGGCTCTCTTCCCTGACGAGACCTGGCGCTCCGCTTCATAAAGATTCTCCGTGGCACGGTCATGGTTTGCCATGAGGGAGCGATCGGTCATCAGCCCTGTGACCCGAATCATCCTTCCCCCCCTCAGCCGCTGTTGGGCAGGCGAACAAGTGTGTCGAGAAGCCTGTTCACCATCTGGATGAGATTGGCCGAAGCCTGGTAGGCCTTTTCGAACCGGATGATCTTGGCTGACTCGTTGGCGATCGATACCCCCGACACCGAGAGTCTCTGGTTCTCGAGACTCTGGGAGATCGCGGCCTGGGCCTTGTCGTTCAACCGGGCCTGACGGGCCCAGGCCCCGATCCGGGCCACACCGGAGGCATAGTATTCGTAGATCGAGGCAGGCTCGTCCTCACCGGGAAACCGAAGATGCTTCTGGGAGAGGTAAAATATCTGGTGGGCATTGGCGTTGTCCCCCTCGTTACTGCCGGGGGATGCCGGAGAGTGGGCGGCCGCAATGTCGTCCGCTGTCAGTTTCTCGACATCCAGATGGAGCGCCGTCCCTTCAACATGTCCACCGCCGGAGACGAGAAAGCTCTCCGATCCTTTTTTGGGAGCCAGGACCCGCAGGGCGTACCCTCCCGCATTGACCTCCCCAAGACCATCCTTTATGGCTGCGCTTTCGAGGAGGACATGGTCGGTGTGGGAATAAACCCTAACCTCCGCCTGGTCCACCTCGACATCCACCTCCGGAAGCACCTGGGCGGGATCTTCCACATTCGCGACCAGCCTGCCGGTCCCTTCCCCCTTTGTCCGTGCCACTTCGACTGTCGGCCGGAAAAAATTGACCCCGGTCTGTCCCGACAGGCCGAAACCCCTTGCATGGATCGCGTTGAGACTGTTGACCAGCTGATAAGCCAAAAGGTCGAGATGGTGCTGCATGGACTTCATCTTGTGATCCCGGACATCGATATACCCGCCAAGAGTGCCTCCCCGGACCCGGTCGGTGATGTCGATCGGTGGACCGGAATGGGACGGAGGGGCGAAAATGATCCTGTAGCGGTCGTGGACGGGATCGAAAACGGAGGTCATGTGGCCGACTTTTTCCGCAGAAAAGGCCGACTGCCCCCCCAGATGAAGATTCAGGGAACCATCCTTGTCCAGGAAAAAGTGGGCATTGGTGAGGTGTGAAACCTCCATCGCGAGGCGGCTTCGCTCGTCGAGAAAGGTGTTGGGATCCTCTCCCCGGCCCCGGGCTGCAAGAATGCTATGGTTCAGGGCAGCAATCCGGGCAATGCGGGTATTGATCTTTGTGACCTGGTCATCGATCTGGAGTCCAAGCCGGTTCCGGGCCTCTGCATAGAGGGCGGTCATCTGGTGGAAGTCCTGGCCAAGATTGTGGCCGTAGGTGACCAGGGTGGCCCGGGCGGCCCGATCTGCCGGATGGTTGGCCACCGTCTCCCAATGGTTGAAAAAGCGCGACAGATCCCGGGAAAGACCCTCCGACTGGGCATGAAAATAGTAGGAATCGATTTCACCCAAAGAGGTTCGGGAGGATTCCCAGAACCCCAGAGTTGTCTTTTGTCGTGCGGACTGGTTTTCCAGAAAGTGATTGACGACCCGGCGGATGCGGCGGGCATCGACCCCGGAGCCCATCATTCCCGGATGGCCGTTATCAGGCACATGCTGTTCGAAGATGACCCGCTCCCGCGAATATCCGGGAGTGTTGACATTGGATAGATTGTGGCCGGCCGTCTTCAGGGCAGCCTCGTTGGCCTCTATCCCGGTCTGACCGATATTCATGACGCCGATGATACCCGACATTGCCTACCTCCAGAATTATCCGGACCGGGCCACTAGCCCCTTGTCGAGACCATGGCGGGAGACGGACGTGCGGTTCCGACCTCTCCGCTTGCACCGTACGTCCCTCCGCCTTCCGCATCGAGCGTGATTTCTCTCAGAACCTGCTCGACCATCAGGGAGGATTCCCGGGCAAGGACAAGATTGACCGAAGCGAGTTCGGAAAGATGCATGAGGGCACTCCGGAGGGACGTTTCCTCATCTTCCCCGGCCTGATCCGGAGACAGTCCTGACAAAAGCTCGCTAAGCCTCCGGGATCTTCGGGACTTTTCCTCAAGGACCGGGTCGAGCTTCTCCCAGTCTCCCGAAATGAGAAGATCCCTCTCCGTCTCGAGAACGGTCACAAGACGGGAAACCTCGGAAAAAGCCTCCAGGGCGGAGGCCTCCGGAGACCTGGGTAGGATCCCGTCATTTTCCTCATGCCCGGCCGAGCTTGTGTCATGTCTGT
This sequence comes from Nitrospirota bacterium, assembly GCA_027415345.1. Classification (GTDB taxonomy): domain Bacteria; phylum Nitrospirota; class Leptospirillia; order Leptospirillales; family Leptospirillaceae; genus UBA4572. The sequence continues at coordinate 51,561 of DAIBTC010000001.1, read as the reverse complement.
CCATGATCCCGATCCTTCCCGGTCGCTTCAGCTGCCGGAGGAGGCTCCTCCGTGGTTTTTTCCCCATGCAATCATTTTTTTCGCCACCAGGCTGGCGGGGACGGAATAGATCCCGTCCTTGATCCGCTCACGCAACTCGGCGATCCGTTCCTCACGAACCTCGGGCACTTTGGACAACTCCTCGCGCAACCGGGCCACCTGTCTCGCCGGTCCCGATATCTCCAGGACGTCGGACTCCACGAGACGGGCCGCCTTGTCCGGAGCCTTCTTCCCTTCATTGCCGGTTTCGCCGACACCCGATTTTTTGGCCAGCTTCTCAGGCCGGTCCGGAATCCGGGCCGATCCCGAAGGCGTCACCTTGGGGTCACTCATACTGATCCTCCTTGGATCTGGAAAACAGAATCCCTCAAGTCCTCTATCGGCATTTCACACTTCAGACTTTAGCAGGGTCATTTTCCCAAATCCATCCTTGGCAATTTCTTAGGGAATCAGCTTGATGGCCGCCTGGGGAATCTGGTTGGCCTGGGCAAGGACCGCCGTTCCCGACTGCTGGAGGATCCTGTCCCTGACGAATCGTGAGGTCTCCTTGGCAAAGTTGGCGTCCTTGATCTGGGACTTGGTCGCGGCAATGTTCACAAGGGCCGTGTTCAGGTTCCGGATCGTCCAGGTCATTCTCTGCTGGAAGGCGCCCAGGGTTCCCTGAATGCGGTTCAGCTCGTCGAGCGCGCCATCAATGGCCGAGATAGCCGACAGGGCCATGTCGCCGTTGATGACCGAGGTCATCCCGAGGGGCATGACAAGGGTGCTCCCGTTATAAAGTCCCAGGACGTCGCTGCTGATGGAAGGAACGGCGATCACGAGCCGGTTCTCTCCCTGAGTCCCGACGTCGACCTGGAATGTCAGGCCGTTCTCGAGGCTTCCGTCAAGCACCTTACGACCGTTGAAGTTGGCCACCTTGGCAATCCGGTTGATTTCACTCATGAGATTCTGATACTCGTTCTGAAGCGTCGACAGATCGGTCGGACTATAGGTCCCGTTTGCCGCCTGGATCGCAAGAGACCTCATCTTGATCAGGATTTCGTTGTCGGTCAGGAGGGCCCCTCCGACCGTCTGGATCAGGTTTGCCCCGTCATTGGCATTCCGGACAGCCTGCTGGACGGACTTCATATAGGCGGTCATGACCTGCCCGATGGCATAACCGGCCGGATCGTCGGCAGGAGCATTCACCCGGTAGCCGGACGACAGGCGGTTGATCGTCTGGTTGATCCGGTTCTGGGTCTCGTTCAGGTTGTATTGGGCGCCCAGAGACGCCGCGTTGGTGTTGATGACCAGTCCACTCATGATTAACCTCCTATACAGTGACGGACAATACGCTCGGACGAACCGAGGCCGGAGACGGCAATTCCGGCAATCCCTCGCCCTTCCGGGTATCTTCGACAATCTGCCGGGCGAGTCCGAATCCTCCCGCACCCACCAGCTCCTTTGACAGCTCCTTCTGATACATTTCCTGGGCAATGGAAAGGCCCGGAGAGCCACTTTCCTCCTTCGAAAACGGGATGGTTTTCCACATCTCGCGCACCATTCCCTCCACAACCATCGCTTCGAATTTCCGGGCCGCCTTTGCGAGAGGATCCTCCTTCGATCCGCTCCGGACCGGAGCCTCCGGAGGCAATCTCCCTCCGGACCCGTCAGCAATTTGGGGAAGCCTGTCGGATCTCATGAATCCTCCTACCCGACGACCCGGATTTCAGCCTCGAGGGCTCCTGATGCCTTGAGCGCCTCCAGGATCGCAATCATGTCCCCCGTCCGGGTTCCCAGTGCGGAAAGGGCGGTCACCAGAGAGCGAAGGGTCACCGTTCTGGGCACATAAGTGAGGGGAATGCTCCGGTCGGGAGCGGGAGGAACGACCCTCTTTCCTGTGACGACGACCGAAAGATCCCTGTGGCTGACGGCACATTCCGAAACCTCCACACCCCGCCCGATGACGATCGTTCCGGTCTGCTGGTTGATCACGACCAGAGGAGCCCGGTCGGGGGTGACGGGCAGGTTCAGGATACGAGCCATATATCCCACAACCTCTCCCCGTGATTCCTCCGGGATCGAGACCTGAACGCTCCGGCCATCCTGGGCCACCGCCGGACGACCGCCCATTGCTGCATTGATGGCCCTGGCAATCCTCGCCGCCGTAGTGAAATTTGCCTTGTTCAAGCTGATCCACAGATGATGGCGGCCATTGAAGGGAACCGGAACCCCCGTAACAACCAGCCCCCCTTCGGAGACCAGCCCGCTTGTCCGCCTTCCCTCAGGAGGATCCGAATTCCGGACCCTCTCCCCGACCCTTCCCGGGGCATCGGCATCGACGGGGCCCTGGGCTGTGGCATAGACCTGGCCGTTCGGGGCCTTGAGGGAGGCAAGCAGGAGCGTTCCTCCCTGAAGGGATGTGGCATCGCCGACGGAGGCCACACGGACGGAAAATCGGGCCCCTTTCCTTTGAAAGGGAGAGAGGCGGGCCGTAACCATGACCGCGGCCACGTTACGTCCCTTGATCGCCGATGCCAGGGCCCTGGCATTGACGCCAAGCCGGGTGAGAGCCGACACGAGGGATTGGCGGGTAAACGGACTCCGGCTTGTGTCCCCCGTTCCGGGAAGGCCGATGACGAGGCCGTAGCCGACCAGAAGGTTGTCGGTCATTCCCTGGACCCGGGCGATATCCCCGATCCGCTCGGCCCAGGCCTCCCTCCATGTTCCGGAGAAAAACACCTCAAGGATCAGGAGGAGCACGATTCCGGCCCCTCTCACGTTAACCTTGCTCATGGCGTCCTTCCCTGCCCTTTCCTCTTTTGCCCTCCGGAGCCCACCGGAGGAACCGCGGCCTTTCCCGGAATTCCAGGAGGCTGGAAATTCGGAGCCTTTTTATGATCGGAGGGACTGTCTGAGCGAAACCTGAGCATGGAGACCAGGGAGACGGGGACCTCGTTACCCGTCTCGAGGGATTCATGGGCCACCCGGCCAACAAGAACCACCCTTCGGACTCCCGAACTGTCCCTGACTGTCCTCTGGGCCGACACGAGGAGGCTCCCGGAGGAGTTCACCCGCACCACCTGACCCACCAGGCGTGTCACACGTCCCTGGGGAATCCCCGGGTACCCGTTCTTCAGTCCGAACCGGATGATCACAGGATCTCCCGGGGAGAGGGCCACGTGGTCGGAGGCCAGGTCTCCCAGCCCTCCCGGCGCGTACAGGGATCCGTCGAAGGCCCTTTCCCTGGGGACGGGAGGGAGGGGATGGGGCGCCCCGTCCTCATAGGTGACCGGCGTCGGAGGAGGCGTCTTTGCGCACCCTCCCAGTCCCAGGATCAATAAAAGACTCGAAAGACAAGAAGTTATTCCTGCCCTCCCCCTCACGACGGGCTCCCGGAGAGACGGATCACCACCTGATCATGGCCCGTCACAAGGCCCGTCAGACTACGTCCGGATACGGGATTGACCACGGGAATCCTCTCTCCCGCAAACCCTCCCCCCTGGGCGATTCCGGAGAAGCGGATCAAAAAGCCCGCCCCCATCACCGTCACGCGCACCGTGTCCCCCGAATGGACCAGGGATCCTTCCCCCTCCTTGTCGACCGGATTCTTCTCCGCTTTGGGAGCTCTCGAAGGAATCATTTCTCCTCCGGCTCCTTCCGACACTTTGACAGGAATATAAAAGGACTCCCGGGCGACACCTCCTTCCAGGATATTGAGCAGAAAGACGTACCTTCCGCCTGTCTGCCGCCCTTCCTCCGTCATCTTGGCTGAAAGATTGTTCCCCAGAGGCCCATGAAAATGCCGGGGGAGGTTCCCGATCTCGATCCGGGCATCGGGGGAAAGCCCGAGATCCTCCCGGACCCGCGCCGCAAGCTCCCGCCGATCAAAGGAGAGAAGCCCCGTCCCCTCCCGGATAAGCTCCACACCCTCTCCGGAACCTTCCGCCCTTCCGGGAACGGGGGGGGCAAGAAAGAGCATGGCTCCCAGAAACCCGACAAACATCCAGGTCGGCATGACTTCTCCTATAGGGTGGCAGTATAGCCCAGCATCCGGTTGACGGTCCGGATCGCCGATGCATCCATCTGGTAGGCCCGCTGGCCGATCACCATGTTGACAAGCTCCTCGGCCACATTGACATTCGACGCTTCAAGAAAACCCGACTGGAGATGGCCCGCCCCGTTGACGCCGGGGCTCGAGAGGGACGGCTTGCCTGAGGCGGCCGTCTCCATGAAGAGATTGTTCCCCCGGGCCTCGAGTCCCGCCGGATTGATGAATTGCGCCAGTACGAGCTGACCCAACCTGAGAGGGGCCGTCTGCCCGGCAACCGTGGCGGTCACCTCCCCGTCCGGGGAGATGTGGACCGACTTGGCATTTTTGGGAACGACGATCTGGGGATCGGTCGTCAGGCCATCCGGAGTGACCATCCGCCCCTTGCTGTCAATGTTGAAGGTTCCGTCCCGAGTGTAGGCCTGCCTTCCGTCCGGCAGTTTCACGACCAGGAGACCATTTCCCTGGATTGCGACATCAAGGGGATTGTTGGTCGTCCTGAGCGATCCCTGGAGGAAGACCTTCTGGACAGAGGCCAGGCGGCTTCCCATTCCGACCTGGAGGCCAGTGGGGACCTGATTCCCCTCGATCGACTGGGCTTCACCGGCCGGGATCATGGTCTGGTACATCAGATCCTGGAAATTTGCCCGCTGTCGTTTGTAACCGGTGGTATTCACATTCGCCAGATTGTTGGTGATGACATCGAGGTTGGACTGATGCGTCTCCATCCCGGAGGCAGCGGTCCAGAGGGCCCGAAACATGGATTCTCCTCTCCGATCGCTCAGGCGATCACTGTCATGTCGTTGACGGTCCGGTTCGTCAGATCGTTCAGGGTATGGAGTGCCTGAAGATCCGTCTGATAGGTCCGCATCCCCTGGATCATCCGGACCATCTCGGAGGTTCCCTTCACGTTCGACCCTTCCACTCCCCCGGCCTGGACCCGGGCTTCACCTCTTTGGAGTCCTCCCGGGGAATAAAAGAGCCCCTCCCCGACTTTCACCAGGCTGTCATTGCCCCCGGCGGGCTCGAAGATTCCGATCTGCCCCATCATCCGTTCTCCGGAGTAGACCTTACCGAATCCGTCGATACGAATTTTTTCCCGGGAGGCCGGAGGAAGAAGAATGGGCTTTCCGGAAGGATCCAGGACAGGATGACCTTCGTGTGTCACCAGATGCCCCTCCTGGTCTAGTGTCAGGTGGCCGTTCCGGGTCAGGAATGTTCCTCCCGCCGTGCGGACCGTCAGAAAACCCTTTCCCGACAGGGCGACGTCGAGAGGATTTCCGGTTCCCTGGAACTCTCCTTCCTCGTAGCGGACATAGATCCGGTCGACCCCGGCATGGGGGATGTCGGATCCGGCCATGCCCCAGGGGGTCGGAAAGGTCCCGAAGGGCGTCATCCGGAATCCCGGACGATCGGAGGGAGTCTTGTGAAGATATTCCCGATGGGGAAGGTAGGTCCGGAAGGTCACCCGGTCCTTCCTAAATCCCGGGGTGTTCACATTGGCCAGGTTGTTCGACAGGACTTCGATCATCTTTTCCTGCCCCTGGGCTCCTGACACAAGTGCGAATTCGGCGCGTCTCATCGAAGGTCCTCCTTGCCCCCTGAACCAAGCAAGGCTCATGCCATTTCTATAATTTCATTATACAGCAATAATATACATGAATATGTCCCGAATTTTTGGAAATTTCTTCACCTCTGGACAGGAAAAAAATTCCTCTCTTTCCATCTGGTTAATAATCAGGGGGATCCAGGAAAAGTCGGCTTTGGAGGAGGGAACTGAAGTGCCACAATTATGACGCTCCGGAAAGTGATAGGAGAAATTCGGGAATGGAAGGTTGGGCCTTGAAGATCGGAGGAACAATCAAATCTCCCCTACTGACCTCAAAGGAAAAAACCACACAGGGAGGCTGCCCCGAATGTCAAAGACCCTTCTGGGCCATCGGCAAGGGGAAAGGGATGGCTCCCTTTGAAGATGGCATTCATTGTCGGACCGGTCCCCAGCCGGGCTGTCTCCGGAGAGACCAATGCGTTTGTCCGGCCAGGACCCGGTCCCTGGCATAGATTGTCCTGAACCGAGGGATAACAGCCTTAAAATGCCGATCCCGAAGGGGAAAGGGAGATTTTGCAATTCTAAAAAATCCCCCCTCTGGGAGCAGACCATCCGGGATCGCAAGCGCCAAGGGAAAATTGTCGAGGAAGGTCAGAGTAAGGGAAAAATGAGAGAAGGAAAAAAATTCCGGTCTAGCCTTCTTCTCCCCCGGCTTTATCCCGGGTGAGAACCGCAAGGATGACCGCGACCGCTTCGTAAAGCTCAACCGGGATAGGATGGCCGGGGGGGACCCGCAGGAGCTTATGAGAGAGGTCTTCATCCCGGACAACCGGGATCCTGAGGCTTCGTGCAAGGAGGACGATCGATCGGGCGATTTCTCCCTGGCCGCTCACCAGGACAAGAGGGGCCTCGTCGATCCCGGGAAGATACCGAAGCGCGATCGAGAGCTCTCTTCCGGCCCCGGATGTGTTTACATCCCGGGTTTCGGCCCGGCCTAAAGACTCATTCACCTCGACCTTCCTCCCTTTCAGGGACTCGCCCACCCAGCCGGACTGTCAGCTCCACACCCGGGAAGATCCTGAGACTCTCTGAAAGAATCTCCTGCCGTTGTCCAAAATGCAGGAGAAAGTCTTCCGGAAGGTTCCGCCCCATGAGGGTGAGTCCGTCCGGGCCAAAGAACCCGGTCAGGCGGACCTTTTCGGAAGAAGGCTGTCCATCAGAGCCTCCTTTCCAGGGAATATCGAGCGAAAAGACCACATTTCCTCCGGACCTGCCCGGAAAAGCTCCCTTTCTTTCTTCTTCCGGCATCCACCGGACAGAAAGCTCCGGTGTCCGCCCGGAAATGAAAGCCGGCCAGGCGGCCACCGGCCCCCCCGAGGCAAGAGGGGCAGATGCGGGGAGAGCCAGGGCCCCACCTCTCATCGTGACCGATTCCTCCCGGGAAAGGGGGCCGGTCATGATGGGGGCAGGAGAGAGGAGAAGGGGGAGGGGTGGTTCCAGAAGGGAGGATTCCGCAGGAGGTGTCCGGGTTCCCTCTAAAGGGATGACGCCGGGGCGAACCGCTAGAAGGGGAGAGGTCAGGAGGATCTCCCCTCCCTTCCCCCGAACACTCCAGAGAAGACGGTTCCCCTCCCGTGCGACCTCGAGAGAGAGCCTGGGCTGTGGAACCCCCGCCATGGATTTGTCCAGGAGAGCTTCCAGGGCCTTTCTCGCCTCCGGGCTCCGAAGTTCGAAGCGGACGGGGACGGAGGAAGGTCCGAAGAGCCGTGCAAGGAGGTCCGCAGGAAGGAGGAGAGAGATTTTCGGTCCGGGCAGGGAGGCGCGGGAAAGATCGACGAGACGAAGGAGAAACTCCTCAGGCAGGGCGTTTAGGAAGGGGATACGATCTCCGAAAGGAGGCTTTTGGCCAACCGGTTCCATCCCGAACTCCTCCCTGGAGAGCTTGCCCGGTCTCCCCCTCCCCCAAAACCGCACCCCCTAGGTGCGCCCCACCTTTTCCATGGAGAGGAGAAAGGCCACCTCCCCCTCCCCCCGGCCGATGGCGGAGGCGATCTCCGGTACGGATCGTCCTTCCCTCGACAGACGAAGAACGGTCTCCTTCATTGACTCCTTTGGATGAGGAAGCCTACCCGGATCCGGAGTCTCCCCCTCATCCGGCAGGGGAAACATTCTCCCGGCCTCCTCTTGGGCCCCCGTGTCGACCGGAGCCGGGCCACGGGAGATCGGAGTGAGATCGTCCAGAAATCGCTGGACATCATAGAAGAGGATCGAGAGCTCGGAGCGGAGCTGTTCGGCCTCCCGGACCAGGGTTTCAAGCCGCCGCCGCTCCACTTCAAGGCCTTCCTCCATGGCCGTCGACTTGGGAGGAGGCACCGCCAGAACCCGGGAGGGGGGAGACGACTGCGGAACTTCATAAGTCTCAGGATGTCGACCTTTCAGCTTCCTGACAGATTTTCTGAGGATCCTGACCTGGACCATCAGAACAACCGCGCTCAGGATCAGGAGAACATCGACCAGTCCCGAAATCATTTCAAATCGTGCCCAGGGCATTCGGACGGCTCCAGAGTCTCAGGCTTCGATATCCAGGCGATGGCCCCTCGCTCCGTCTCCGGCTCTCTTTGGACCTCCGGCGGACCCGGGCCTCTGCTCTCGCCTTCCCCGCTTCCTTCCCGGAGGATACACCGATTTTTCCTCTTTCTCCAGCCCTTCTTCCGGGGTCTCTCCTTTAGATATTGCCTGGACGGGCTCGACCCCACCGGCCGGAGGGGGAACCGGCTCATCCGCTGTCACCGCCTTCCGGGCCCCTTCAGGGGACCCCTCCTCTTTTTTCTGTTCCCGGACCCGCTCTCCTATAAGGGCCGGCGACTGGGCGATAACCTGCTCGAGACCCACAACGGGCAAGATTCCCACGGATGCCTCCTTCAGATTCTCGGAGCCGGAAGGTCGGTCGAGGCCGGAGGGGCCGGGGCCGGAAGCGCGGGGGCTTCGGAGATTCCCTCCGGACTGTTGACAGGGGTGGGGGACGGAAGGGACTTCTCCGCTCCCTTTAAAATCACGATCTCCACCCTTCTGTTTTTCTGGCGGTCGGCATCGGAATCGTTTGGCACGAGGGGACGGTACTGGCTGTACCCCGCCGCGCTGGCCTGACGTGGATCGATCGGTCCCAGGGCAATCAGCTCCGTCAGAACATTGACGGCCCGCATGGTGGACAAGGCCCAGTTGTTCTTGTAACGGCCCCGGATGGGGACATTGTCCGTGTGCCCCTCGACACGGATCGGTCTTTTGGTCCGTGCAAGGATCCCGGCGATGTTTTTGAGGGTCGGGAGGGCCTCCTTCCGGATGGCCGCATGTCCGGACCGAAAGAGGAAGGCCGCCTGAATCTGGATCCGGATCCCCTGGCTGGTCTGGACAACCTTCATCGCCCCATGGGAAGAGGATTTTTCCTGGATCAGCTGCATGGCCCGGAAAAGGACCGTCCTGACCTGGGGCGAGGCCTTTCCCGCCTGGGTCCGGTTGTGGGGAATGATGATGTGAAGGTGTTCATTTAAGGTCTGATGGTTGAAGGTGGCGACGATGGCATGGGAAAGGACCTTGTACTTGCCGGTGTTGACCGCGGAGATGGCATACATCATCACGAAGAAGGTAAAGAGGAGGGTGATGAAGTCGGCATAGGAGACCAGCCACCGTTCGAGGTTTTCATGTTCCTCGTGCTTGGCCTTCTTGGCCATGAGCTGCTCCCCTCAATCCCCCGCCGTCTACTTGCCCTTGCGGTAGGTCTGCTCGTACTTGACCCGCTCGGCCTCGTTCAGAAAACCCAAAAGGCGCTCCTCGATCATTCCGGGGTTTTCCCCCTGGCCGATGCCCACGAGTCCGTCCACGATGATCTCCCGGATTTTTCCTTCCGTCCGGGCCTTGAGCTTGAGTTTGCCCCCGATGGGAAGATAGACGAGGTTTGCCGACCCCACCCCGTAGACCGTCGCCACGAATGCCGTGGCAATTCCTTCGGCCAGTTTATTGGGATCCCCCATGTTGCTCATGACATGGATGAGCCCCAGGACGGCACCCAGGATTCCGATGGTCGGGGCATACCCCCCTGCCGATTCATAGACCTTGAAGGCGACCCCCTCTTCCTCCTCGATATAATGGGCCTCGACCTCGAGGGCTTCGCGGACCTTGGTGATCTCGGTTCCGTCCATGACCATCCGTACCCCCCGGGCAAAGAAGGGATCGGCCTTGATCTCCGGATCCTCGAGGTGGGCTTCGAGCTTCAGGAGTCCTTCCTTACGGCTGGTCTTGGAGAGATCCTGGATCTTCCGGATGACAGGCCCCGGATCTCCGCCCTTCGAAAAGAAGATCCGCGGGATCAGCTTGAGGGACTTCATCACGAACCCCAGGGGGAACTGGAGCAGGGTCGCTCCGAAGGTCCCCCCGAAGACGATCATCGCGGCGGTGGGCTGGATGATTGTCGACAGGGGAAGCCCCTCCAGTGTGGCTCCCAGAAGAATCCCCCCCAGTCCCAGAACCAGTCCGAGGATCGTTGTGATATCCATGAAACTCCCCCGAAGATCGGACTATTTGCCGTCTATCGCTTTCCCGCATCCTTCTGGATCGCCGCAAGAAGCTTGGGAAGATCCAGAAGGACAACCAGATTCTCCCCGAGATGGGCCACGCCGGCCATCACAGCATCGAGGACATTTCCCAGGCCGATTCCCTCGTTCTTTTCGATCTTCTCCCGGCCGATCCGGATGACCTGAAAGACCTGGTCCACCGCAAGACCGACCGTCAGACCCTCATGGAAGACGACAATGGTCCTGGCCTCCTCCGGGTCGGTTGTGGGAGGGGGAAAGCCGAACCGCTTGCGAAGGTTGATCACGGGAAGAATCTTTCCCCGGAGGTTCATCACCCCTTCCACAAAATAGGGGGCCTTGGGCACCCGTGTCACTTCCGAAATCCGGTTGATCTCGTGAACGTTCATGACATCGAGAGCGTATTCCTCCTCCCCCAGACGGAAGCTCACCAGCTGGAGAATCCCCTCCCCGAAGTCCACTCCTCCCGGGACGCCGGAAATCTCCCGGGACAATTCCCTGGTTGTCTCTTCCTGTCTTCCGAGAGGCGCAATGGCCATCCCTGTCGTTTCCATCAGTGCACTCCTGGATAGGGGATCATGAGAATCCTCTCAGACCTTGAAGCGGGACAGATAGTCGTTGAGCTCTTCCATCTGCTTCTGGAGACCCTCGCCGGCCTGAACCGCTCCAGAGACATTCTCCACCGTTTCCCTGGCATCATAGGCCGTCTGCTCGACGACCTTCCCGACCTGCGCAATGGCCTGGGTCTGCTGCCCGGTCGTCTCGGCAATCTGATTCACCCGGCCGGAGACGTCGGAGGAGGAGGCCACAATCCGGGAAAACACCTCTGCGGTCTTTTTTGTCTCCCCGATCAGAAGCTTCATCTCCTTCGATCCCCGGTCCATCACCTTGACCGACTGGTCGGTCAACCCCTGGAGTTGGGAGATGGTCTCGGAAATTTCCCGGGTGGAGCGCGTTGTCCGCTCCGCAAGCTTTCTGACCTCGTCGGCGACCACCGCGAACCCTCGTCCCTGTTCACCGGCCCGGGCCGCTTCAATGGCGGCATTCAAGGCCAGAAGATTGGTCTGCTCGGCGATCTCGTTGATGATGTTGACAATCTGGGAGATCTGGTCTGATCGTTTCCCCAGGTCGAGGATCTTTTCCCCGGCTTCGGAGATGACCGTTTCGATGCGGGAGAGTTCCCGGACCATTTCGGAGACCGTTTCCCCTCCGGCATTGGCTTCCTGGCTCGCCCGTGAAGAGATCTCGGAAACGGCGCGTGTCACCTGGGCCACATCGGCCAGAGATCGGCCCAGTTCGTCGACGGCCGTCTTGGCCAACTCGATCTGCTGCATCTGGGCGGTCGATTTGCCCCGGATGGATTCGAGGGAGATGATCATGTTGCGTGATCCTTCGCCTACGCACTCCGACTCGTTCGCCACCTTCTTCACCAGGTCACGGAGGTTGTCAACCATCCGCCCGAAATGGTTGACCAGATCTCCCACCTCATCCCCGGCGTGGCTTGTCAGGTGCTGGGTCAGGTCCCCTTCGGCCGTCTTCCCGATAACCCGGACGAGCTCTCCCAGCGGGCGGACGGCAATCATCCGGACAAGAACAATGAGAAGGAGAAGGAGGATCCCGATCGTCGCCAGGGCATAGATGGCCGCCTGAAGCTTGAGCCGGGAGAGGTCTCCCTCGAAGGAGCTCCGCTCCATGCTCACCCGCAGAACGGCGAGGGTCGGTTCGTGGGAGGCATAACCGTGGCAGAGGGCACAATTTTTTTCGTAACGTACAGGAAAGAGCCGAGTCAGAACCGGCTTTCCGTCAACCACCTGCTCGAATGTGGCCGACTTGGCATACTTCACAACATCCTGGAAACGGGGGTCATGAGAAAGTGCCTGCTCCTGATGCTTCGGATGGAGAAGGTACATCCTGGGAGAATAGGCCTTGTAATGGCGCCACGTGTTGACCCTCTCGATCGCCGTGTTGTCGTAGAAGGCCTGGGTTCCGTCCGGACGAAGGACCTGGACCCTGACGATTCCCGGGAGGGTCTTCTGGTCGACCACGAGCTTCTGAGAAAGCGCCGGGGCATTGATTGAGTACATGATGGTCCCCAACCCGCGGACAATCGAATGGCCCATCATCGTCATCTTTCCTGTCTCGATCTGGGCGAGGTCAGTCTTTGCCGACCGGTAGAACAGCGTGTAGGTCGCACCCAGGACCAGGACGAGAGCTACGGCCGTTGAAAGGCCGACCTTGGCCGAAAGACGCATCCGGATGGACCTTCTTCTCTCGGGACCGCTCACCTTTTCCTCCTTAGTTGCAAGGGCCGCAACGAATGCGTCCACGACCCGGCTAGACACCGGCTTCCAGGCGTTCCGAGGACACGGAGTCGAGGGAGGTCACCCCCTTCTTCACCCGCAACGAAACATCCTGGAGGATCTCCCCCACATCGAGAATGATGACGACCCGGCCATCCCCGGTAATCGTCGCTCCGGCCAGCCCCCGTATTCCCGAGAGGATCTGGCCCATGGACTTTATGACGACCTCTTCCTGATAGGGCAGCCGGTCGACGACCAGACCCAGGTTCTTGGAACCGACCTGAACGACCACGACATACTGCCCTTCGGGAATGCCGGTTCCGTCTCCCTGATGGGGGACCTTGAACTCGTCTCTGAGCCGGATCAGGGGAAGGACCTGCTGTCTCAGATTCAGCACTTCACTCCCGGAAAGTGTCTTGATATCCTTTTCGGTAATTTTTACGGTTTCAACAACACTGGCGAGGGGAATGGCATAAGTTTCCGGTCCGATCGTCACCATGAGAGCCTGGATGATGGCGATCGTGAGGGGAAGGCGGATGGTGAAGGTCGAACCGGCTCCTTTCTGGGTGGAAATCTCCACAGAACCGTTGATCTTGTTGATATTGGTCCTGACCACATCCATCCCGACACCCCGGCCGGAGACATCGGTCACCTTTTCCGCGGTACTGAAGCCGGGCATGAAAATGATGTTGACGGCCTCGGAGTCGGTGAGTCTCATGGCATCGGCTTCGGTGATGATCCCCTTCTCGACGGCCTTTCTCCTGATTTTCTCCGCATCGATCCCTCGACCGTCGTCCGAGATCTCGATGACGATCGAATTCCCCTCCTGGTAGGCCGAGATCCGGACAACGCCCTCCGGATCCTTTCCCTGGGCAATCCTGTCGTCGGGCATCTCGATCCCGTGATCGATCGAATTCCGGATGATGTGGACCAGGGGATCCCCGATTTCCTCGATGACCGACTTGTCGAGCTCGGTCTCCTCTCCGGAAAGTTCGAGCCGGATACTCTTCCCCATCTTCCGGGACAGGTCCCGAACCATGCGCGGAAACTTTCCCAGCACCTTCTTGATGGGCTGCATGCGGGTCTTGATCACGGCGGTCTGCAAATCTGTGGTCACCCGATTCAGCTGGGAAATTGCCTCGGCGACTTCCTTGATCCTTCGCTCGAAATCAGTCACTCCGTCGATGTCGCCCGAGAGTTTCACCAGACGGTTCCGTCCGAGGACCAGCTCGCCAACGAGGTTCATCACACTGTCGAGACGGCTGATCTCGACCCGGATCGTCTGGTCTGCCTCTCCCCCGCCTCCTCCTTCGGCCCCTTTCGGGGATCCGGCCTCGGCATTCTGGGCTTCCTCCCTTGAGGAGGCAGGACGGACCACCTGAGGACCGGGATGGGAAACGGGGGGAGGGGAAGGGGGGGGTGGAGGTAAGGGGGGTGGCACAACGGAGGTTTCCGGGAGGGAGGATTCCTCCAAGGAGGCCTCCTCCTTCGGCATCGCCCGGGTGTCCAGGACCTTCTCCTCCCGGACGGCAGAGGCCATCTCCGAATCGGCCCCTCCTGCCTCCTCCCCGGGAGTTTCCGAATGCGTGTCCTCCCCCCACTGGAGAAGGAGGTCGAGCTTCATGTTGATGCCGTCGATGTCGACATCGGCCTGCTCACCGGTCCGGACTTCATTGACGAGAACCTTGAGGGCATCCATGGACTCAAGAATGATGTCGACCACCGCCGGCTCGGCCCGCATATTGCCCGTCCGGAGCTGATTCAGGACATTTTCCGCGTGATGGGCCACCTCCACGATCCGGTTCAAGCCGATGAAACCCGCCGATCCCTTGATGCTGTGGGCCGTCCGGAAAATTTCATTGAGGAGGGTCCTGTCTTCCGGGTTGTTTTCAAGCTGGACGAAGTAGTTGTCGAGCCCCTCGAGCATCTCGGAGGCTTCCTGCAGAAAGTCCTGGACAATTTCCTTCATTTCGTCGTTATCGAATCCCTCGCTCATCGTCCACCCTCCACCCGTCCTCTCCCGGACCCGGGAGTTACTTTTCCTTGAAGATCTTTTTCACCTTCTCGTCGAGTGTCGCCACGGTGAAGGGCTTGACGATGTAGTTCGACACGCCGGCCTTGATCGCCTCGACGATGTTTTCCTGCTTGGCCTCCGCCGTCACCATAAGGAACGGAATATCCTTGATCTGCGGTGTCGCCCGAACCTTCCGTAAAAGATCGATCCCCGTCATGTTCGGCATGTTCCAGTCGCTGACAACGAAATCAAACTTCTCTACGATCAGCCGGTCATAGGCCTTCTGGCCATCCTCCGCCTCTTCGATATTCGTGAACCCGATCTGGCGAAGGGTGTTCTTGACGATCCGGCGCATCGTGGAAAAGTCATCCACAACCAGAACCTTCATCCCAAAATTGATCATCGGAACTCCTTCCTTCACTCATTGATACCGGCCGGACAGGATCTTTCGGCCCCGGCCTGTGTACGCCCTTTTCGGCCGACAGAGTCCCGCTCCTTCCGATAGTCTCTTATCGGACACAATTTGACACTTCTCAACCCCCTGTTCAGGATCCTGATCGCAAGCCTCCCGTTAGGGCCGGAAGGACTTGCAAATCACTCTCCGTAAGGGTGAGAGGCTTCCCCCATCGTCTTTCTGAGGATGGATTTGACGGCCCGAAGGGCCTGGGCATGAATTTGGGAGACCCGCGATTCGCTGACCTCGAGAACCTGGGCCACTTCCTTCATGGTCAGCTCTTCGTAATAATAAAGGGTCAGGACCAGCCGCTGCTTGTCCGGAAGGGATTCCAGGGCCCGCGTAAGCTTCTCCACACCGTCGACACGGATCAGCTGGCCTAAGGGATCCTCCTGGCGGGTTTCAGGAAGCCTGTCCCCCAGGGACTCCCCCTCTGTCTCCTCCGGAGAGAAAAATTCGTCAAGGGAAAGGGCCGGGTGGGTATCGATCTCCCAGAGAAGCTGGGCCATCGCTTCCTCTGAAAGCCCCATCTTCCTGGCGATTTCGTCTTCTCGCGGCTCCCGGCCAAGCTCCTTCTCCAAAAGTGTCCGGATGGCAGCAACCTCGGATTGCTTTTCGCGCACGGATCTCGGAACCCAGTCCATGGACCGGATTTCATCGAGCATGGCGCCCCGAATCCTGTGCTCGGCCATGGTCTTGAATTTGAGTCCGCGGGAAGGATCAAACCGTCGGGCGCTTTCAACAAGGCTCTGGAGTCCGACGCTGATCAGGTCTTCCACCCCGATCTCGGGTGGGAGCCTGTGCGCATATCTCATGGCGTGATATTTGATTGTCCCGGCGAATTCCTTGATCATCGCCTCATCGAGTTCCAAGGCCATCTCCCGCCTTCATGTCAAAAGAGGTCCCCAAAAGGAGCCCTCACTCTTCCCAGGAAATCCATCAGCACGGATTTTAAACAAAATACATTCTACCGAATCCACAGCTAGTTCACAACAAGATCCGTCACGGCGTTTCCAGTCCCGCCCCGGCCAGCCTTTTCATCCAAAGTCCGATCCCTCCCTCTCCTCCGCTTTTGGGAGGACGGGACAGAAGGCTCCGGACGACCCCCTCCATACCCTTCGAAAAGGGAGCCCCCGGAAGCATCTCGGCAATGGCTTTCTGGGCCCTGACCGCCTGGGTGAGCGAAGGGTCGGCGGGAAGATGGCCGGCGAATGAAAGAGAGAGTCCAGGAAGATAGGAATCCGCAACCCGGGAGACCAGATCGAAGAGGGCCACTCCCTCCTGCCTGTCCCGGACCATGTTGGCCAGGAAGAGAAAGGGCTTGTCGGCTTGCCGTCTGAAGAGAACCTTCATGAGGGCAAAGGCGTCAGTCCGGCTCGTCGGCTCCGGAGTGACGACGACAATCGTCTCCCGGCTGGCCAGATTGAATGTCAGGACATTTTCGGAAATGCCGGCTCCCGTATCGATGAGGAGAACATCGAGATCCGAAGAGAGGTTCTCGAATTCCTCAAGAAGACGGAGGTTCTGGTCCCGGCTCAGGCTGGTCATCTCTTCGACCCCGGAGGCGGCAGGAAGGATAAGGATCCCGCCGGGCCCCCTCACGAGGATTTCCGGAAGGGAGCGGTCCCCCATGAGAACATCCTGAAGGGTATACTTCGGCCGGATATTGAAGAGGACGTCCATGTTTCCCAGTCCCAGGTCCGCATCAAGAACCAGGACCCTGAGTCCGAAGCGCGTGGCCATGATGTAGGCCATGTTCGCGGAAACATTGGTCTTTCCGACTCCCCCCTTCCCGCTGGTGATCGAAATCACCCGGGGAAGATGGATCCTCCTGTTCTCGGCATGTGAACCCATTCCCTCGCCTCTAAGTCCGGATGCCTGATCCATCGCGACTCCATCCTTCAATCATCCATTGTGCCAGCCGACCTCCGTGAGCCAGCTCGATGTCCTCGGGAACTTTCTGACCCGTGCCCACATAGGCCGCCGGGATCCGGCTGTGGGCCAGAAGCGGATACAGGGACCCCAGGGATCCCGTTTCGTCAACCTTTGTCACCACGAGAGCCTCGGGCCTGATCTTGGCGAATCGATGGAGGGTCCGGTTGAGGTCGTCCGACTTCTGAGTGGCCGAGACGACCAGCACGGACTTGAAATCCCATGTCCCCCCCGAACCCAGGACAGACAGGAATGGGGAAAGGTCGTCGGCTCCCCCCTCCGAACGTCCGGCAGAGTCCACCAAAATGACCTCGCTCTCCCGGAGATGTCCGATGGCCCCGGAGAGGCGCGAAGGACTGCTCACGACCTCCACCGGGACACCCATCAGGTCTCCGTAGATTCTAAGCTGCTCCACAGCCCCGATCCGATAGGTGTCAAGATTCACGAGACCCACCGGACGGCGTTGACGGGCCACGAGCATCGCGGCGATCTTGGCAATGGTCGTGGTCTTCCCCACCCCTGTGGGCCCGACAAAAAGAATGACCTGGGGACGACCGGCCGGCCGTTCCCCTGAAAAAAGGGAGCCGGAAACGTCGAGCTTCTGGGCCACAAGAAACTGGAGAAGGGACTGGACCTGGGAAGAACTCCAGTCCACGGGATGGTAGGAGAGGAGGCGAAAGGCCTCGACCAGATCGTCCTGCTCTTCCCCCGGAAATCCTGACCCCGCCAGGATCTTCCTGGCCTCCTCCACCGGATCGAAGGGGGGCAGGCCTGGCGAAAGGAGCCCACCGGACAGGTGTCCGGCCCGGGCCAACAATCCCTGGATTTCCCGCGAAGAGCCGGCCCCCCACTCCCGCTCCATTCTGGCGATGATTTCCCGGAGGGCATCCATCTCCGACAGACGGACCCCATCCGGGGCCTCCTCGGGAGCCCCCGGAAGGTCCAGGGCCCAGGGAGGATCCATCTGGGGAAGACCGGCCGTCACGACGACACCGGGAGCGCCGGAGGATCCGGATCGTTCGGTTTTCCGGGAGGAGAGGATGACAGCATCCGGCCCCAGCTCCTTCTTTACCTTCCTGAGGGCATCGTTCATGTCGCCCCCTTCGAATGACTTGATCATCATCCCTCATGCCTCCTGGTATCGTACGACATCTGACGCCTGGATCGGAATGTCCGCCGGGATCTCCTGGGGAGACAGCACGGGGAGGGAGGGAAAATAGCGCTCCACCAGCCGACGGATCCCGAAGCGCGCCTGCGGGGCCACGAGCAGGACTCCCTGTATCCCCCTTTTACCCTGGGATTCCAGAATCTTTCCGAGATTTGTGAGCAATTTCTGGACCAGACCCGGATCGAGGGCCAATGGCCGCCCTGTTCCCCCTCCCCCGCCGGACAGGACCTTCTGGAGCTGCTCCTCCCATCGGCTGTCGAGGCTGATGACGGACAGCTGTCGTCCTCGGCCTGTGAGATAGGGATTGACGATCGTCCGCCCCAGGGCCTGCCGAACCCCTTCGGCCAGAAGTGTCACATCCTTGGCATCCCGCCCGGAGGCGATCTGGTCCGACAGGGATTCCAGGATCGTCCGGAGATCCCGGATCGAGACCCTCTCGGAGAGGAGGGCGTGAAGGACCGAGACCAGCGTTCCGAGCGAAATCTGGCCAGGAACAAGGTCCTCGACAAGCTTGGGATAATCCCGGGCGAGGGCATCGAGCAGCCGCTGGGTCTCCTGGCGACCCACCAGCTCGTCGGCATGGGTCCGGAGTATCTCCGTCAGGTGTGTGGCCAGGACCGTCACGGGGTCGACGACCGTCAGCCCCGATGCCTCGGCGGCCTCCTGCTGCTCGGAGGAGATCCAGAGGGCGGGAAGGCCGAATGTCGGTTCCTTGACAGGGGTACCGGTGATCTCGTCGAGGGTGCCGACGGCATTCATGGCCAGCATGGATCCGGGTTTCAGTTCCCAGCGTCCGACCGGATTGCCCTTGAGAAGGATCATGTATTCTTCAGGTTTGAGCTGAAGGTTGTCCCGAATGTGGATCGGGGGGACAATGATCCCCAGTTCACCCGCCAGCTGGCGCCGGATCCCCTTGATCCGCTCGGTCAGGTCTCCGCTCGCCCCCCCTTCCACAAGACTTACCAGACCATATCCGACATTGATCTCGAGGAGGTCCAGGGACAGAAACTGCTCGATGTTTTCCGGAGCCGGAGGAGCCTTGGACTCTTCCTCCTTCCGGGCGCTCTCGGTCTTGAGACGGGCCTTCCTGATCGACCAGGCGATTCCCCCAAGAAGGCCTCCCATCAGGAGAAAGGCCGTATGGGGCAGTCCCGGGACGGCCGAAAGGAAGAGAAGGATCGCCGAGGTCCCCCCCATCGCCCGGCTCCGGGAAAAAAGCTGTTCCCGCATGTCCATCCCAAGCTCGTTGGTGGAGGAGGAACGTGTCACGACGATCCCGGCCGCCACGCTGACGATCAGGGCGGGAATCTGGGCCACCAGCCCTTCGCCGATCGTCAGGAGGGTATAGACCTGCAGGGCATCTCCCACGGCCATCCCCATCAGAAGGGTCCCGATGACCAGACCGCCGATGATGTTGATGAAAAGGATCATGACCGCCGCAATGGCATCCCCCCGGACAAATTTCGAAGCCCCGTCCATCGCCCCGTAGAACTCCGATTCCCGCGTCAGCTCCTTTCTCCGTTTGCGGGCCTCTTCTTCCTTTATCGACCCCGAATTGAGATCGGCATCGATGGCCATCTGCTTTCCCGGCAGGGCATCGAGCGTAAATCGGGCCGCAACCTCGGCGATACGGCCGGCCCCCCGGGTGACCACGACAAAGTTGATGACGACGAAGATCAGGAAGATCACAAGACCCACGGCATAGGACCCACCGATGACAAAACGACCGAAGGACTCGATGACATGGCCTGCGGCAACGGTCCCGTCCTGTCCGTGCAGAAGGATGAGGCGGGTGCTGGCGACATTTAAAGACAGACGAAAGAGCGTGGAGAGGAGGAGGATCGTCGGAAAGAGGTTGAACTCGAGGATGGAGCGCGTCGTCAGGGCGACCAGGAGAATGATCAGGGAAAAGGCGATATTGGTCGACAGGAGCAGGTCGAGCATGAGGGGGGGGAGGGGGACGATCATGATGGACAGGAGCCCCACCACCCCTATGAAGACGAAAAGGTCTGCCGACCGGCCCTGGATGAGTCCCTTCATGGTCTACCCTTCCCTGACGGGAGCCGGCCCGCCGGCTCTCTGGTAAAGGATTGAAAGAATCCGGGCGACGGCCGCATAGAAGGAGACCGGGATCTCCCGGTCAAGACGACAGTCCCGGTAAAGGCCCCGGGCCAACGGCGGATCCTCCACCACGGGAACACCGAGTTCCCGGGCGGCTTCCCGGATCCGGAAGGCCACCTCGTCCGCACCCTTGGCGACAAGGACAGGCGCAACCATCGTCTCCGGATGGTACCGAAGGACTACGGCAAAATGAGTCGGGTTCGTGATGACGACCGTGGCCCCCTTGATCTTGGACATCATGCGCCGTCTCGCCATCGCTCTCTGGATCGACCGGATCCGGGCCCGGACCTGGGGATCTCCTTCGGTCTCCTTTGTCTCCTCCTTGACCTCCGTGCGGGTCATCCTGAGGCTCCTCATCAGGACAAAGCGCTGGAAGAGGTAGTCCCCGAGCCCCAAGGCCAGATAGAGCGGGAGAAAGGCCACAAGGACGAGGAAGGACATCCGGTAGAGGGCGCCGATCATCCGGTGGGGCCCCGTCTCGACAAGGGCGGGAAGAGTGAGCCAGTTTTTCTCTAGGGCATAGAAAAGGATGAGAAGGGAGAGCGTCACCTTGATGAGATATCGGAAGAGTTCCTCCAGGGAGCGGATCGAAAAGAGGCGCCGGACTCCCTGGCCCGGAGAGATCCGGTTCCATCGGATCGATGCGGCCTTCGGACTCCAGACAAATCCTCCCTGGACCAGGAATGCGGCGACACCGAAAAGAAGGAATCCCAGGAGAACGGGAAGGGTCGTGGCCATTTCGCGGAAGACCAGCCCCTTGACAAAGGGCGTGATCGAATCCGCGGAGACCCGCAGGGTTCCGGCATGGCTGAAATAGAAGGCCATGTCCGCCCGGAGATTCGTGATGAGCCTTGACCCGTAGCCGACCATGAGGATCAGGGCCGCCATCAGAAAGAAGAGGTATCCGACCTCCCGACTACGGGCGACCTGGCCTTCCTCGCGCGCCTTTTCGAGGCGCCGGCTGGTCGGTTCCTCCTGTTTAAGCTGACCGGAGCTGTCGTTATCCGCCATGGCCTGCCATCACCTTGAGAAGGTCGTCCAGGGTCACGCCCAGTCCGCCCATGGACCGGGCCAGGACGGCTGTGAAAAACGGAAGGCCCAGAAGGGTCAGGAGAAGGCCTCCCAGAACCATCACAGGAAGTCCCAGCGAGATGAGGTTCATCTGGGGCATCATCTTCGACAGAAATCCCAGCACAAGATTTAAGACCAGCCCCCCGACAATGAAGGGAGAGGCCAGGACCAGCCCGAGGGTCATCATCCCTCCGAAAAGGTGGGCGATTCCGGAAAAATAGGTGTCGGAAAAACGGCCTCCCCCGACATTGATCACCTCATAGGAACGGGCCAGGGTCCAGAGAAGGGCGTACTGGGCATTTGTGGCAAGAAAGACGAGGAATGCCACCTGGGTCTGGAAATTTCCCAGGAGAGGAACCTCCGCCACACCCAGGGGATTAATGACATCCACGATGCCAAAGCCGGCCTGGACCCCTGCGAGCTGTCCCCCCAGAGCAACCGCCGCAAAGATCAGATAGGCGCAGAAGCCGATGGAAATCCCGATGAGGAATTCCGAGGCAATATCAAGGAGAAGGGTGTCGTACCCGGTATCCCGGAAGGGGATATGCCCCCCGATCAGGGGAAACAGGAGGGCTGACAGAGCAACCGCCGCCAGAGCCTTGATCCGGGTGGGGACGGCCCTGGCCGAGAATGCGGGCATCGCGATCAGGACCCCACTCGTCCTTGAGAGAATCAGGACGAAAAGTTCCGGATCAAATCGGGAAAAAGAAAAAAGGTGCAGAAAAGGGCTGGTGTTCACCGCGTCAGTCCCGGAAGCTGGGCAAAGAGACCCTGGGTATAGTCCACCATCAGGCGGACCATCCAGGGCATGAGGGCCAGCAGGACCCCTCCCACCGCGGCCACCTTGGGAAGGAAGGAGAGGGTCATCTCGTTGATCTGGGTTACCGCCTGGAGAAGGCTGATCACCACCCCCACCAGAAGACTCACAAGAAGGATAGGAAGGGTCAGGACGAGGGCCACTCGCATGGCTTCATGGGTCAGGTCCACGGCAGTCTGGAGAGTCACGGGCTCCTCCTCTAGTGAAAGCTCTGGACAAGGGAGCCTATGATCAGGTTCCACCCGTCCACCAGGACAAAAAGCAATATCTTGAAGGGAAGAGAGACCACGGTCGGCGGCAGCATCATCATACCCATGGACATCAGGACCGAGGAGACCACCACATCGAGGATGAGAAAGGGAAGATAGATCATGAAGCCCATCTCGAAGGCGGTAGAAAGTTCGCTCACCACAAAGGCCGGGATCAGGACGTAGGTGGGGATTTCCTCCCGTGTCTTCGGGCTCTCCGGCAGGTGGGCGATCCGTTCGAACATGGCCAGATCCTTTTTCCGCACCTGGCGGAACATGAATTCCCGGACCGGGGCCATCCCCCGGGCCAGCGCCTCATCGGAGCCGATCTTTTTGTCCAGATAAGGGGTGATCGCAGTCCTGTTCATGGTCTGCCAGACCGGAGCCATGATGAAGAAGGTCAGGAAGAGGGAGAGCCCGATCAGGACCTGGTTGGGAGGGACCTGAGCCGTCCCGAGGGCCTGTCTAAGAAAGGAAAGGACCACCACGATCCTCGTAAACGAGGTCATCATCACCAGGATGGCCGGGGCCAGGGAGAGAACGGTCAGAAGAAGGAAGAGCTCGACCGTCATCGCCACCTGGGAGGGTTCCGGATTCCCGTTTCCGAAGGAGAGGTGGATGTCGGGAAGGGGTGCCACGGGGGCAACCGTGAGATCTTTTGCCAGACCCATCTCCGGCCAGGCGCCAAGAAGTCCCAGGACTACCAAAAACGTCAGGGCGACCCTGCCGGATCCCGATTTCAAACCGTCCACCGACTCGTCCTTTCGCGGGAGGAGCGTTCCCTTGAAAGAGCCCCGATTCGGTCCAGGGCCTCCCGTACGGCGGCATCGAAAGAGGTCGGATCAGATCCTGCCTCCCGGCCGGAGGATGACGGAGCCTGGGCCGGGGGACGGGAGGAGACGGAAGGGGTTGTCGCGGGAGGAGCGGACCGGGGGGATGATTCGTCGATCTTTCCCAAAAGGGAGATTCCCGAGGGGGCGATTCCCACAAGAAAGGAGTTTCCTCCGACGCTCACAAGGGCAATCTGGGAGCGGGGACCGAGAGACCGTGTCGACTTGATTTCAATCTCGTTTTCCGGCTTCCGGGGAGAGATCAGCTTCTGGCGCTGAAGGAGGCGCACCAGCCACACTCCCACGAGGAAAAGAGCCAGAACAAAGAACAAGGACCCAGCAAGCTTGGCTCCGATAAGCAAAAGACTCGCGTCGTGTCCCTGGGACGTCGTGATCATGAATCTTCCTCCCTGTGCATGGATCCCCAAAAACCGGGATCAGAGCTTCTTCACCCGGTCAATAGGGCTGACGATGTCGGTCAGACGGATTCCGTACTTGTCGTTGACAAGGACCACATCCCCCCTGGCCACCAGCTGATCGTTGATCAGAACCTCCATGGGTTCCCCTGCCAGCTTGTCCAGCTCGACAACCGACCCCTGACCCAGCTGGAGGAGATCCTTGATCAGCATCCGGGACTCGCCCACCCGGACAGAGATGGTCAGAGGCACGTCCAGAAGATAATCCAGGCTCAGCGGAGGTTCATGTGTCTTCGGAGGCCCGGAGGATTCGTCCCGGTCTTTTCCTGCGTCATTCTTGGCCAGGTCCTCTTCCCAGGCCCGGGCCAGGGCCTCCTCGTCAAGCGGTTCGTCTGCCATCGTTCCTCCCATTCCTGTGAATTAAAAGAGACCGACCATGCCGGCCGACCTTTCCCTACTGGATCACAAATTCGGTAAAGTAGACATCGGTCACCTTTCCCGAGTCGAGCCTGGCATTGATCCTGTGGCGGATTTCATCCTTCAGGGCGAGTTTTCCCCCCGTCGATTGGAGGTCTCCCACCGTCTGGGCCCCGAGAAGGATCAGGATCGCGCTCTGGATCTCGGGCAGCCGGTAGTCGATCTCCTTGGACGTCAGCGCCCTGTCAAGCTTGAGGGCGATCCGTATCTTCAGGTATTGAGGTGCGGAGCCGGCCGGACCGGAGAGGTTGACAACGAAGGGCTTGAGATCGACGATCGGATGTTCCTTGATCATCTTCTCCATCTCCTTGGGGGTCAAGTGATGGAGGTGCTCGTGATTCTCTGCCTTTTTCTTGTGGTGGAGGAAGAAAAAGGCTCCCCCTCCTCCCAGGAGAAGCAAGATCGCCGCCACGGCAATGACCACCAGCTTTTTGGAGCCCTTTTTCTCTTCTCCCTGTTCTTCTCCGCCTTCTTCCTCGTCAGCCATCGCGCTCTCCCGAATTGGTTCCGATTCTCCGGACAACCGCAGGGTCTCTCCGGAAGCCGTTCCGCCACCTTCTTCTGCCTATAAATTAGCAAAAGCTGTACCAATTGAAAAAGGGTCTTCCGGAGCCGGCTCCGGAAGACCCTTAAAAGAGGACAGGATATTGCTGTTTCGAACTTATCCGATACGCGTCAAAAGAGTGTTCATAAGCTGATTATCGGCGGATATGACCGAGGCGTTGGCCTGGTACCCTCTTTCCGCCGAAATCATGTCAATCATTTGACGGCCGAGATCAACATTGGATTGTTCAAGCGAATTCGCCAGAACCTGGCCCCGGCCCCCCTGGTTGGCACGGCCGATATTGGCGATTCCGGACCCGATGCTTTCCTGGTAGAGATTGGCCCCGATGCTGACAAGACCGTTGGGGTTGTTGAAGGTCGAAACGGCGATCGCTCCCAGGTTGTGCTCCGTCCCGTTTGAAAAGGAGCCCACAATCCGACCCGCCCGGTCAATGGCGATGTTCGACAGGTCTCCCGCCTTGTATCCGTCCTGGGTCTCCTCGATCGTCGTGGAAGGCTCGGCATACTGGGTCAGGTCAAGAACCTGGCGGGTGATCCCGTCCTTGGTGTTTTCCGGCACCTTCTGTCCGGGCTTGGGGATGAAGAGGGCCAGGGTGACCGGCGTGGAGGCCTTGTCGTCGAGCGCCATGGTGTAGTCCACGCTCTGGACCCCGGAGGCATCGAGCTTGGTGGGGGATCCTCCGTAGTTGACTTTGGCCACGTTGCCGTTGCCGTCAAAATTGACCATGGCCACCATCCCGTTAATGGTTGTGGCCTTTCCTCCGGCAGAGGAGGTATAGGTGACGCTTCCCCCTCCCTTGGTCAGCTTCGCTCCGTCGAGGGTCGCTTCCACCGCCCACTGTCCGACGGTATTGGTGGGGTGGAACTTGTAGGTCAGAAGATGCTCGATTCCGAGGGAGTCGAAAATGTTGCTCGACTTCGAGAAGGTCTTTCCGGCCTTCAGCTTTTCCGTCATGTTGGCATCGAGGTTGATCCGGGAATAGACGTTCTGTGAGGCCTTGGGAGGAATGGTCGACTGGGGAACTCCCAGATCCCCGACCTTGGGCTGGATTCTCCCGGCGGCGTCGGCGGAATACCCCTGGAGGATATGCCCTCCCTGGTCTACGATCCTGCCGTTCCTGTCGAGAGAGAGGGCCCCATTCCGGCCATAGAGGATTGCTCCGTTGGCATCCCGGAAGGAAAAGAACCCGTTCCCCTGGATCGCGAGGTCGAGGGCGTTGCTTGTGGACTGAACCGACCCCTGGGTAAAGAGCGGCTCGATCGATTCCACATAGACTCCGGATCCCGGCTGGGACGGACCGACCGCATTGGATTTTCCGGCCAGGGTCTGTCCGTAGATATTGGCAAAAACAGCTCGCCCTGACTTGAATCCCACTGTATTCATGTTGCTGATGTTGTTTCCGATCACCGACATGTCGGTTCCCATGGCGGAGAGCCCGCTGTTGGCCACATACATCGACGAAAGAATACCCATGGCATTTCCTCCTGGACAAAATGATGGTTGTTGCCTGCCTTTTGCCCTGGCCTCCGGACCCTCCGAAGGCGTCAGGGGACAGGGTTAGAGGGTATGGTGGATCGAGGGCTTCGACTTTCCAGCCGTTTTCGCATAGGGAGCCGGTGTGGGACGCCCTCCGGGGACATGATGCCCGACAGGAGGGATAGAGGCTTCCAAAGGACGGGGAGGGGCGGAAGGGCCCCGGACGATGCCCACATGGGTGATGTCCGACAGGTCGACCTTCTCCCCGTTGACCTCGAGGCGTGGTCGGGTTCCGGAAAAGACAACTCCCGTGACGATTCCCGTCCGGAGGGGGGAGGCCGGAACGGGACGATTCCTGGCATCTTTGGCCACAACCTCGAATTCGTACCCTCCTGCCGGAGCCATCGTTCCCCGGTTGCTCAGGCCGTCCCAGGCCACATGCTGATTTCCTGCCTCCATGGCCCCCACCTTGAGCGTCCGAACCAGCTGGTGCTTGGCTCCGTAGATATAGACGGTGGATTTCCCGGAAGGGCGATCAAGCCGGAAGACGAGGTTCGCGGATTCCCCGGGGCTCTTGAGGAAGCGGTTTCCCTTCAGGAAGACCTCCCGTCCGAGGAATCCGACCATCTGAAGGGAATCGGATTCCTTCCCCTGGCTTGCCATTCCCTCCATCTTCTTGTTCAGGTGGACCAGCTGGTCCAGCTGGGAAAACTGGGCCAGCTGGGAGGCAAACTTCCGGTTGTCCATCGGATGGAAGGGGTCCTGGTACTGGAGCTGCCGGATCATGATGTTCATGTAATCCTCCATCCCCAGTTTCTTTTTCAGGGGAGGCGGAAGCTTGGCCGGCGTGAGTCGTTTCTCTGACTCTTTGCGGATTGTCCGGATATCATTTTGCGGGGTCTTGACGATCATGGGTTTCTCCTTAGAAAGTGGATCAGGCGATTCTGTGATACCCTGCGCTTTTTGCCCCTTCCCCCTCAGGTTCTCCGGGAAGGATTCCCCCAGCCATCCGGTCCGGATCGGGGGTTTCGCCCCCGGAGGCGCCAGAAT
The DNA here is from genome assembly GCA_027415345.1 of Nitrospirota bacterium. Classification (GTDB taxonomy): domain Bacteria; phylum Nitrospirota; class Leptospirillia; order Leptospirillales; family Leptospirillaceae; genus UBA4572. The sequence goes on along the minus strand of DAIBTC010000001.1, from coordinate 24,418 downwards.
AGCCTTCCCGGTTTCCCTCCCGGCCGGCGGCCCCTGGTTCCGGGCGCCCCTGGCCTCCCGGATCCTGCCCTCCGGAGCCGCCTTGGGCCATCAGGGATCCCTGGTCTCCCGAAGAGGATCCTCCCTCGGAACCGGCCCCTGTTCCTCCGGGCCCGGCTCCGGCCATTGCCTGCATTGAGGCAGAATCCGGACCGGGGGGACTCTGGGAGACAACCTGGAAGCGATCGAGAACGTATCCGCTTTGTGAGAGCGATTCCTTGATGCTTCCCTCCTTTTCTGACAGGAGACTTCTGATCTGGGGATCATGGGAAGAAAGCTCGACTCTCACGAGCCGGGAGTGGGGATCGACATGGACACGGACTCCGACAGGGCCCAGGTGGGGTGGCTTCACTTCGAGAGCCACCTGCCCTCCCCCTTCCCGGGCCATCGTCCCAACGCGGGAGGACAAGCCGTCGGGAAGGGAGGCAGAGGAATTTTCCATACCTCCGGTGACCGACACTCCGGCCCCTGCCCCCTCGGCCACCCCGGAAGACATTGACTGAAAGGCAGAATCGGAATGCGCACCGGATCCGTGGGAGGATGTTCCTGTCAACGGTGTCGCCTTTTCCTGGGAGGCAAATCCTCCGGTTCCGGTTGCAGAGTGAATCTCCTCCAGGGGCTTGCGGGTCTCTCCGAAAAGGGGGCCCGGTTCGGGCAAAAGTGGACGTCCCGCCGTGATAGCGTCCGGAGACGGGCGACTCTCTTTCTGGGAGGAATCCTTCTCTCCCTTTGGAAGATCTTTCAGTCCAGCCGCAGACATTGCCTGAGATTTTCCTGACAGGGAGGAACTGGCAGCCTTTCCGGACTCGCCCGAAAGCGAAAGAAATGCCTCCGGCAGGGGACGCTCCTCCGGGCCTTCCACAGAAGGGGGGGGTGCCGGAGGAGACATGACCTTGGTCCTGGTTGCAACTGACGGAGAGGGAGCCTCCTTCGTGAGGGCAAGAGGTCCCCACAGGGCAGGAGAGGGACGGGCGGAGGCCTCCCGGGGGGTGCGGGAGACCGCCGGATCCTTTTTCCGGGAAAGTTCCGCGGGAGATTCCAGAAGCGGCAGAAGGGCCGCTTCTGAAGGATTTTCCTTCTTTTTCCGGCTATGGCCGGCAGATTTTGGAGGAAGGCTTCGGGAGCCCGTCCGGCGGACGGAAGGGCCTTGAGGAGCCTCCTGGGGGATCTCCGGTTCCTGGACAGGCCCGGCATTTTTTTCCAGAGCCCTCCGGTAAAGTGCGGCGAAGGAACCCTTTCTGTGTCCCGAGGTCTTGTCCGACCGGACATCCTTTCCGGAACGGGTCGACTTGGAAGAGTCCGGGCCGGCCGGTTCTTTAGGGTTGTCCTTGGCAGATGTCTCTTCCGGCTCCCTGGCTCCCCCCGAGTCCGGAATTTTCCTTAAAATGGATGCTGGTGCTGTGCCCATCACGATGCCCCTTCCGAAAGAGGTTCAACGACCGCCTCCCTGTGCGCGGGATTCTCCAGCCATCTGGGCCGAGATTTCCGCCGCCACGCGAGGGTCCACGTACTGCATGATGCGTGATGCCTTCCGTGGATTCATTCCCGAAAACAATGTCAACCGGAGAGACTTCGGCATGGCATTGATCTGGGAGGCCGCCGTCCGTGGGGCCATCGATTCATAGAGCCTTATGAGCCTTCTGACATTTTTTTTCCTGAGGGAACGATAGAGCTCAAGCTTCTTGTCGATCTCCGCAAGAATCTTCCTGTTGCGCTCGATTTCCCGGTCGAGGTCCTGCTTCATCAGGAGCAGGCGACGCTCCTCCGAGCTAGAGGAGGCCGCGGGCTGGCCGGAACTTCCGGCGACCGCGACCGGAAGGGACTCCTGCCCGGAAATGATAAGCAGAGACAACATCAAGGTCACCGCCACCCTCCCGAGGAACGGAGCCATTGTCCTCCTGTCCGTCATGGATCCCTTCTCCCGGAGAGCTTCCGGTTCGCTTCCCTGGCCTCAATCCAGATCTCCAGGGAGCGCTCCTCAGTTCGGAGGGCCCTCCTTCGTTCTTCCCCGCGGAAACGCTCCCGGAGAATGAGAACCTTTTCCTTTTCCATCCTTGCCTTCTTCCAGAGCCCCCGGACCCGTTCGAGCTCCCCGTCCATGAGACGCTCCTTCTGCTCCTGCTCCCGGATCCGGAGCTCCATATGCTCAAGCCAGCCATACAAGGCCACAAGAAACCCTGCCTCCCTTTTCCCGGTGGCGTCTTCGATGGAGGCGATCCCTGCCGCCTTCCTTCGACGCATCTCCCGGGTCTTCTCCTGTTCCCGGGCCCGCTCCCTCCCGATATTGGCGAGATCGCGCTCGACCGCCTCAAGCTCCGCCTCCCGGAGAGCCAGGACAGCCTCCAGGGAAAAGGTCCTTTCAGCCATCACCCGCCCCGTCCAGGGTCAGGCCTGTCATGGGATCTCCTCCGGCACTTCCTCCAAAGAGAGGGCAAGATCCTCGAATGCCCGATCGAGGGAGACCCGCTCTTCCCTGGACTGGCGCAGAAAATCCGTCATTGCCTCGTGAAGGCCGACCGCCCTGTCGAGCAGCGGATCGGTCCCTGCCACATAGGCCCCGATCCGGATCAGGTCCTCGGAGCGCCGGTAAAGGCCATAAAGACGTCGCCATTCCCGGGACAATGTCTGGATCTCCTCCGGAACGATGTCCACCATCACCCGCGAGAGGCTGTCCACAGGATCGACGGCAGGGAAAATGCCTTCCTGGGCCAGGGAGCGCGACAGGTGGACATGGCCGTCAAGAATGGCCGTCAGGGCCTCCGAAAGGGGATCAGAGGGGATATCGTCCCCCTCCACGAGAACGGTAAAGATCCCGGTGATGGACCCGGCCCCTTCTCCGCAGCCAGCCCGTTCCACCAGCCGGGGAAGCTGGGCAAAGACGGAAGGGGTATATCCCCGTGCTGAGGGAGGTTCTCCCGTTGCCAGCCCGATTTCCCGAAGCGCTCCGGCATACCGGGTCAGGGAATCCATGACAAACAGGACCTGTCTCCCCATGTCCCGGAACATTTCGGCAATGGCCATGGCCAAAAGGGTGGCACGGGTCTTGAGAAGAGGCGGCTGTTCTCCTGTGGCCACCACGAGAACCGACCGGGACAACCCCTCCGGCCCCAGGTCCCTCTCCAGAAATTCCCGGACCTCCCGACCCCGTTCTCCGACCAGGGCGATGACATTGACATCCACGGCGGCATTCCGGGCCATCATCCCGATCAGGGTGCTTTTCCCGACCCCCGGTCCGGCGAAGACCCCGATCTTCTGGCCGATACCCACCGTGGCAAGGGCATTGATCGAGCGAACCGAAAGGTCGAGAGGACGGTCGATCCTCTGGCGCTTTAGCGGATTGATGGGCCGTCCACGAAGGGGCATCTCGACCGTTCCTTCCGGGAGAGGACTACCGTCCAGGGGGCGTCCAAGCGGATCGATGACCCGTCCCAGCCATTCCGGAGAGAGAAAGACCGAGGTTATCCGGCTTTTCCTCATGAGACGGGTTCCCGGCCTGACCCCCTCGAGATCTCCGAGCGGCATCAGGAGAGTCCTCCCCTCCCGGAACCCCACCACCTCGGCATCGATCGGAGGATCGGAGAGGAGCGTGCAGATTTCCCCGACCCCCAGATTCATTCCCTTGGCCTCGATCATGAGCCCTACTCCCTGGACCACCAGTCCCCCTTCCTGGTCCGGACTCCACCCCGAAAGAAGGCGATCCATCGACTCTCCCGCCTGGGCAAGCCACCCGTCGAAAAGGGCGTCCTCCATCCCGACCCTCACGGATGAACCTCCCCTTCGTTTTCCCCAGGGCTTTCATTGATCGGACCAGGATTGACCCGGGAGAGCGTTCTTCGAAAAGAGCCTCCGGCAGAGGCAGGGTCGAAGGAGACAATCCTGTCGGCAAAACGGAGTTCCACGTGCCGGGGAGGCAGATCCGGACCAACTCCGAGCCGAATTCCCCGGGTTGCAAGCTCTTCCGGAAATCCGGGATCGGACCGGGTGACCAGCTGATAATCCGACTCCGGCACCAGAAGCTCCCCTTCGCGGCCGGAGGCATAGTCCCCCACCATGCGTTCAAGGAGCTTCCTCAGGATCTTTGGGCGGTCCTCCTCCTCTCCGAGTACCTTTTGAAGCGCCTTTTCCAGAAGCTCCACCAGGACCGGAAGAAGCCCCCTGAGACGTTCGGCCTCGAATCGGTGCATCCGGGAAGCCCAGTCGAGCCAGGCCTGGCGAAGGGGTTCCATGTCGGCCCGGGCCTTTTCGAATCCCTCGGCATATCCGGCCTCATAGCCGATTTTCCGGGCCTCTTCCTCCACACGGGCTACCTCTTCCGACCGGAGAAAAAGGTCTTCCTCGATCCGGGAGGAGGATATCTGAGCTTTCTGATCCCGGGATCCGCCCCGGGCCTCACCTTCCCTGCCGCCATTCCCGGACCATCCCGATCCTTCAAGGCTCTCCTGGCTCCACCCTTGAAAACCCCGGCCGGTGCTAGACAATCTGTTCTCCTCCCCGCCCGAGGATCACCAGCTTCCCTTCGGCCTCGAGACGGCGGACGGCCTTCATGATCTCGGCCTGGGCGGATTCCACATCCTTGAGGGGGATGCCCCCCATCGAGTCGATATCTTCCTTGAGAGCCGCCTGCGCCCTTGTCGACATGTTCGACAGGATCTTTTCCTTGACGGCATCCCCCGCACCCCGCATCGCCTTGGTGAGGATATCGCGTGAAACGCTCTGGAGGAGAGCCTGGATTCCCCGGTTGTCCACCATGACAAGGTCGTCGAAGACGAACATGAGCGCCCGGATCTGTTCGGCCACAGCCTGATCGTTCTGGCCGATGTAGTCGAGAATTCCCTCCGACGTTGACCGGTCCATTTCATTCAACAGGTTGGCCGTCTTTTCAATCCGGCTGACACCCAGGCTGGTCAATGACCCTCCCATCATCTGGATCTCGGTTGAAATGACCTCCTCAAGGTCACGAATCACCTGGGGATTGATATCCTCCAGTGTGGCCATGCGAAAAACCACATCCGCCTTGAGGGCCTCCGGAAGGTAGGCCAGGACGTTGGCCGTCTGGTTCGGATTCAGGTAGTTCAGGATCAGGGCGATCGTCTGGGGGTGCTCATTTCTTATCAGGTTCGCGATCGACTTGGGATCCATCCACTTGAGGGACTGGAGATTGGTCCCTTCCTGATCATTCATGGACTCGAAGATCTGGTCGGCCTGCTCCTTGCCAAGGGACTTCTCCAGAATTTCGCGCATGTACTTTTCACCCATGCGCGGAAGACCTCGGGTGGCCTTGTAGACGACGGAGAACTCCCCCATCACCTCGTCGATTTCCTCTGTGCTGACCTCTCCCATCTGGGCGATCAAACTCGAAATCACCCCGACCTCCTTGATGTCAAGCTGCTTCAGGATCTCGGCGGCGACCTCCGGCCCGACAGCCGCGATAAAGATCGCCGCCTTCTCCAGACCGGACAGCTTCCTCTTGGCCAACGCGACTCCCTCCTACTTTTCCTTGAGCCACAGCCTGAGGACCTGGGCCGCCTGGGAGGGATCCTCCTGAGTCATCTGGGCAATATCCTCCTTGCTGGAACGGACGACCTCCTGTTCGCTCTCCCGCACGGGAATCGGCATCACCCCTGGCCCCTGGGCCGGAAGGGGCACCGCCTTCGTGACCATGCTCTGGAGAATCGGTTTCAGGATGAAGAGACTGAAGACCAGGACCAAAAGTCCACCCAGGAATATCTCCAGAAGCGGCAGGAAGGGCTTGAGGCGCTCGGCCATCCGGGCTTCCTGGTTTTTTGCCCCTTCCGATTCCGGTCTGACAAAGGGCACGGAATCCACAACCACGGTATCCCCCCTGGAGGCATCGTAACCGATGGCATTCTGGACGATCCGGGTAAAGGAAGCGATTTCCTCGGGGGTCCTCGGTTCGTAGACCGTCGTTTCCCCTTGCTTGCCCGCCACGGTCCGGGTCTTTCCATTTACGAGGACCGAGACGGAGATCTTTGCAACGGTCCCGGTCGGTTCGACGATATGGCTCATGGTGTGGCTCACGTCGTAATGCTCGATATCCTTTTTCTTGGAATACCTTGATTCTGTGCCGTTTTTTGGCCCCAGTGGAGGACTGGCGACCTTCCCGCTGGGACCGGGAATGTTACTCAGGACACCGGGAATCCCCACGGGAACGATCCGGGATCCGGAGGATTTTTCCCGAAGCTTCTCCCGTTCTGCAAGAGCCCGTCCCTTGGGATCGAACTGCTCGCTGGTCTCCTCGACCCGGCGGAAATTCAGGGTCGCATTGACGCGAACCACAGACTGTCCTTCTCCCAGAACCTGGTCCAGCATGGTCTGGACTCTTCTTCTCAGGCGATGTTCCACCATCGACTGGTAGGCCAGCTGGGCCTTCGTCAGCTCCCCCGGGACCAGACCCTGACGTTTCCTGTTCAGGATCGTTCCCGTGTTGTCGACAATCGTCACATGCTCGGGAGTCAGACCTTCAACCGCGTTGGCAACAAGATGGACGATCCCGTTCACCTGGCCTTGATCGAGAGTCCGGCCGGGCTTCAGGCGGACAAGGACAGAGGCGTGGGCCCCCGCCTGATGCCGAAGAAAGACCGATCGGCGGGGAAGGACAATGGAGACCCGGGCCAGGGCGATCGGGCTCATCTCTTCGATGGTGCGGTCGAGTTCAGACTGGAGGGCCTGGAGGTACTGGACGTGCTGAACAAAGTCCGTCGTCGTGAGGGAAGGATGATCGAAGATGTCGAATCCGGCTCCGTGATGCCGCGGAAGTCCTTCGTCAGCGAGCTCCATCCGGAGGGTGTAAACCTGGCTCTTGGGAACGCGGATGACTCCACCCTTGGTAGAGACCGCATAGGGAATCCCCATCCTGTCAAGTTTCTGCTGGATCTCAAAGGAATCCACAGGAGAAAGTCGCGAATAGAGGACTGCCTGGTCGACGTTCTTTCCTGCGACTCCCAGAAATATCATGACTCCCGCCAGGAGGACGCCCAGAACCCCCGCCACGATTTTCTGTCCGAGGGAAAGGCGGCCAAACCACAGGGAAACCGTTTCGAAAATCTTGCGCAAAATGTCCATATCGAGCCCTCTTAACCCTTACAGCGGCATGTTGTTCATTTCCTGGTAGGCCTTCACGATCCGGTCCCTGACCTGCATCATCAGGTGAAAGGAGACATCGGCCTGGGCCATTTCGATCATTGTCTGGTGGAGGGTCACACCCTCCTGTCCGGTCGAGAACTCCTGGATCGTCTTGTCCGCCTCGGTCTGGAGGGAGTTGACCCGCGCAATGGAATCCTTCAGGACATGGACGAAGGACTCCTCCCCCGAAGGAGGTGCCGAAGGAAGACCCTCCTGCGCCTCCCCCAAAGGTCCCGATTGAAGCGGTCCTCCGCTTCCGATCCGTGGTTCATCAATCATACGATCCCTCCCTTTCCCGGCGTGAGCCCCTTCTAGACATGGATTGTCAGATCCTTGGAGGCCATCCGCTTTGTGGTGTCGAGGGCGGTCAGGTTGGCTTCGTAGGCCCTGGACGCGTCGATCAGGTTGGTCATTTCCTCGAGCTTCGAAATATTCGGGCGAAAGACGAAGCCGTCCTTGTCGGCATCGGGATTCTGGGGATCATAGGTCCGGGTGAGCGGACGGGGATCCCGGACCATGCCAAGAACCTTGACCTCCTTGACCGGACTTTGGACCGGGGAGTTGAGAATGTCTGAAAACGACTGTCCTGGAGCCACGGCCGCAAAAATGACATCCCGACGTTCATAGACTCCATGCGGATTTCCCCTGGTCGAATCGGCGTTGGCCAGGTTGCCGGCAAGGACATTGAGCCTCACCCGTTCAGCCTCGAGCCCCGAACCCGAAATTCTGAGTGCGTCGGAAAATCCCACGGCTACCTCCCTTCACCCGAGATGGCATCCCCCATCATCCGGTATTTCCATCCTGCCATGGAGGCCAGGGCATTGTAGTTTCCCGTATTTGAAGCAAGCTTCTGCATTTCCAGCTCGATATTGACGGTATTGAGGTCATTTCCGACCGTCTCGTCGGTGTTGACGGTGAGCGTCCCATCCGTCCGATCCAGATCCCTTCGGGTGGGAGATTCCAGAGCTTTCGAGAGCTCCTTCTTGAAGGAAAGGTCGCGGGCCATGTACCCGGGAGTATCCTGATTGGCGATATTGCTCACAAGAAGCAAATGTCTCCTTGAGCGAAGATCCATCGTGACCTTGAGAAGGTCGGTTGTCCTGTCGAAAAGATGAACCTGCTTCATGATTCCCCTCCATTGACAAATAAAAGTGCAACAAACATACCAATATCTCAAGATATTATCTTTTATGGATTTTCATGAAAGACTTTTTCCTTGCAAGGGGAATCGGTTCCTGCCTGGCAGGAAGAATTTTCCCGGTTATTCCGTCCCCTCCGTCCCTCCCTCTCCTGAGATTCCGTATTCGGCAAGCTTGTTCCTGAGGGTTCTCACATTGATTCCCAGAAGCCTTGCCGATTGGGCCTTGTTCCCTCCACAGGAGGAAAGTGTCCGGAGGATCAGTTCCCGCTCGACCTCCCAGACAGAACGTCCGGGGCGGATTCCGACCCCACCCTCCGAACCCTCTTCACCTCCCCCGACTTCCGAATCCAGAAGGTCTGCCACATGGACGGGAAGGATCGTACGCCCCTCTGCCAGAAAAGCGGCCCTGGTCACGACGTTCTCAAGCTCCCGGACATTGCCGGGCCAGTTATGGCGCCCAAGAAGATCCAGTGTTTCAGGAGCAAAGGGGCCCACCGCCATATGTTCCCTTTCAAAGGCCTGACGGAATCGCTCCGCCAGAAGGGGAATATCCTCCATCCGTTCCCGGAGGGGAAGGAGAGTCACAGGAAAGACCCTCAGGCGGTAGTAGAGATCCTCCCTGAATCGGCCCGCCCTCACCTCTTCTTTCAGGTTCCGGTTTGTCGTGGCAATGATCCGGATATCAACGGGAACGGGACGGGTTCCCCCCACGCGATCGATTTCCCTCTCCTGGATGACCCGAAGCAGCTTGGCCTGGAGGCCGAGTTCCATCTCCCCGATCTCGTCGAGCAACAGGGTCCCTGTATGGGCCAGCTCGAACTTTCCGGCTTTCCGGGCCATGGCCCCGGAAAAGGCCCCCTTTTCATAGCCAAAAAGTTCAGACTCGAGAAGGTTGTCCGGAAGAGCGGCACAGTTGACTGCGACGAATGGGCGGTGGGCCCTCGTCGAACGTTCGTGAAGATAACGGGCAAGAAGCTCCTTTCCCGTTCCGCTCTCCCCCTCGATCAGGATTGTCGCCGGTGTCGAGGCGACAGCGTCGATCATTCCAAGAATCCTGATCATCGCAGGGTTGCGGGTTTTTATCGGTCGGGAGACATTTTCCCAGGGACTTCTTCCTCCTGTCCCGGAGAGGCTTCCATCTCCCGGAGGACAAAGGGGAGAGGGATCGAGGATCTTTCTCAGATCCTCCGCCTTGAAGGGTTTTGTCAAAAAATTGACTGCCCCCTGCTTCATTGCCTCGACAGCCTGGGGAACCGTTCCATAGGCCGTCATGAATATGACACGCGTCAGGGGAGATTTCTCCTTAAGCCTCGACAAGAGTTCCCATCCGTCAACAGAGGGCATTCGGACATCGCTGATCACCCATCCATAGTCTTCCCGGGAAATTTTTTCGATCGCCTCCTGCCCGTTCTGGGCCAGACTGACCCTGTAACCGTCCCGTCTCAGCGTTTCCCTGAGGGCGATCGCCATTTCCGGCTCGTCATCAACGACAAGAACACTTCCGGCTTCCTGAGGACTCACCTTTCGCCTCCTTGATTTCCATTTGCCAGGACCGGTTCGACCCGTCCCGGAGGGATGGACAGGGAAAATGTCGTCCAGGCCCCGGCCCGAAAGTAGCGAATCTCCCCTCCATGGGCCACCGCAATATTGTGAACGATGGAAAGCCCAAGGCCCGTCCCTTTGGCCCGCGTCGTGAAGAAGGGATCAAAAATCCGCCCCGACACCTCTTCAGCAATTCCTGTGCCATTGTCTTTTACGATAAAAAGGTATTCTCCGGACGGGCCCCGGCCTGTCTCGAGACGCAGTTCCCGGAGGCCATCCTCCTCTGGAGAAAGCCCCATGAGGGCTTCAAGCCCGTTGCTGACAAGATTGAAAAGGGCATGGTAGAGAAGTTCCTCGTCGACATGGAGCATGGCAGGCGCAGGGGCAGGATCGGAATGAAATGTCAGGGTTCTGGCAGCCCGGGAACGGGCGGCGGAACGAACCATGCGGGCAAAGTCGGCGGAGAGGCGATGGATGAAAACTTCGGACTCGACCCTCCCTTCCTGGAGCTCCGGGGTCCGGGTATGGTAGAGGAGATTGCCGATCAGACGGTCCATGGAGGCGATCGAGGTGATCATATGGCCGAGGTATTCCCGTGATTCCGGAGTGGCAGAATCCCGGGAGAGAAGGGAGCTGAAAAGCTCCAGACTTCCAAGGGGATTTCGGAGCTCGTGGGCGATCTGGGCGATCATTTCTCCCATGGCCCGGAGTCTCCGGTCCCGGGCCACCTCCTCCTCCATCTCGCGGATTCGTGTCACGTCGGTGAAGATGAAGACATATCCGATCGGCCGTCCATCGGGACCGGAAACAGGCCGGCGCACCACGGCCCAGGAACGTCCACCGTCTTCAAAGGCTGACTCGTTCTCCGTTTCGCCAGGCGGCCAGAGGCCTTTTTGCTCGAGAATAGGGATCAAAGACCCCTCTGTCGGGACGGGCAAAATGTCCATGGCGGGATTCCGGTAGAGGGTCGCTCCTCCCGGTGTCAGAACGAGAACTCCGGCGGAAAGACTCTTCAGGATGGCTTCCAGAAAACTCCCCTGCCGGTCGAAGTCCAGATTCTTTCGGGTAAGGGCCTCTGAGAGATCCGCAATCCTTTTTTCCAGGGCGGCGTAGGAGGTGACAAGGGACTCCGAGGCGGACTGAAAGGAGAGAAAGGCCTGTCTCAGGACCTCTTCCCTGGCCTCCCCACCGGTTGCGGATGTGACGATCTCATCTGGGTTCTCCATTCTTATTCTCCAGTCTCATGGCGCGAATTTTTTCCCTGGCCACCCGGGCCACCTCCTCCCCAGGATATTTTTTGACAGTCTTCTCAAACCATTCGAGAGCCTCCCCGGCATGACCTTCGGAGAGGGCCATCTGCCCCATCTGGTAGGTGACCCACCCTCCGTGGGGATCGGAGGAACAACACGCCAGCATCTCCTTCCAGTAGCGCCTGGAGGACGGCCTGTCGCCCCTCAGAAGGGACTCCTGCCCCAGCCGAAAAAGGACCTGGGCCAGAAGGGGACGATCATCCTTTCGACCTTCGATTAAAGGGAGGGCGCGCATAAGATCCGAACGTCCCTTATCCGGATTCCCCGATCCGATCTCAAGGAGTCCCAGCCGGGCCAGGACCTCCCCGGGATGGTCGATCGGCACGCCGGAAACGGCCCAGCTGGCCAGGACCTCCCTTTCGATCTCAGGTCTCTTCATCTGCCGGGCCAGATCCAAAGCCTTGCCGAACCATTCCCTCCGCTCGGGGGAGGGAATGGTTCGATTGCCGGAAAAAGTAATCGCCCAGTCGAGGGCCCGAGATTTCTTGCCGTCCTGGATCAGCCAGCGGTATCGGACCTTCCTGGCTATTGCGAGAAGCACCGGATCCTGACCATGGGCAAGAACAGAATCTAGCTCCCGCCCCGCCCTTTCCTTCTCCCCGTTCTTCCAGTTCGCCCGGGCAAGGGACAGGAATAGAGCGGCCCCGCCAGGATCGGAGGCAAGCGGGAGACGGTATCGATAGGAGTTGTAGAGATCGAGGATCTGTCTGGCATGGAGAGGGTGTGAAAGTTGACTGATCCGGTTCATGACCAGAGAGGCTTCAAGCCTCCTGAGCCTCATCCCGAAGCGCGATGCGGGGTCAATCGCCCCTTCCAGACGTGAAATCTTTCGGATTGCCCCCTCCCAGTCCCCTGCCCGGTCCATCAATCTGAGCCTGAGGAGGGCGGCCTCACCGGAAATCCTCCGGTTGCGCTCTTCCGAAGCAATTTTCCCGAGCTCCCGGATCGACCGGGAAAGAAGCTCCGGAAGGTCCCTCCGAGACTCTCCTTTCTCCGGAGAAAAAAAGACGAGCCTCAGAAGCTCGGTCCGGGCGAGGTGACTGGCCGCGCTTCCGGGATAGTCGGCCACCACTTCCCGCAGGCGGGCTTTTTCGTGGGAAAGAAAGCCCATCCGCCCTGAAATTCTGGCCAGGTAATACTCCGACTCCCCGGATCGCGGGTCATTGGGGAAAAGGCGGGCAAAGCTTTTGAACAGGGCGGCGGATCGATGATTGTGTCCCAGGGCGTAGGCGGTTCGGGCCAGAAGGAAAAGGGCTCCCGGATGGTGGTAGGGATAGCTCTTCGAAAGAGAAAGAGCGGAGAGAAAGGCGGTTTCTGCCCCCGGAAGGTCCCCCCGGTCAAGCCGGAGATGTCCCTGGAGATAGAGGTAACGGATCCTCTCTGTCTCGGGGGAGGATTTTGTCAGAGAGGCGCGGGCCTCGTCGAGAATTTTGTCCGCCCTCCGGAGATTTCCCCTCTCCCGCCAGGAGTCGGCTGTTGCGAGACGGGCCCGAAAGGCCCAGGGGCTGTCCGGAAACCGGGAGAGCAGCTGGGAGAGAATTCCCCGTCCTTCCGCCCCGAAACGCTGGCGAATCAGGTACTGTCCCTCCCGAAAAAGGACCTCGCCCCTGTCCCAGCCGGAGGGCGGGGTCTCCTGGGCCTTCCTGAAATAGGCGAGGGGTTCCCGGAAGTCACCGGAGCCCTTCTCGATGGCTTCTCGGGCATGGAGCCTGGCCAGAAGAAGAAGAGCCGGGCCCCGATAGAGGGATCCCGGATGGGAGGACAGGAGTTCCTTGATGGCTTTCCGGGCCATCCGGTCATGCTGGGACCTGAAATCCTTCAGTGCCACCGAAAGAAGGGAGCGGTCACTGCCGGGAGGAAGTTTTCCTCCCTGTTCCGGTTCCGTAGCCCCCAGCAGCTCCGGGGAAGGACCGGAAAAAAACAGGAGAAAGAAAAGCCCTCCCAGAAAGGCGGTCCGGCTCGGAAAGGCGACCTTTCTTGGCATTTCCATTACGGCCTCCTTGGCTCTTCGATCAGGAAGAGGGAACCGGAACAGGCCGGAGCCTCCGGGAGAAATCCCAGGCCAATCCTTTCCCGGACATACATTCCCTCAGGAAATACCGAACCTCCGGATTTTCTCGATCAGGGTCGTCCGGTTGAGTCCCAGGATTTCGGCCGCCCTGGACCGGTTTCCCCCGGCCCTCTCAAGAGCCTGACGCACAAGGGTCCGCTCAAGATCTCCCAGAAAGGCGGCAAGATTGAAATCCTTTCCGAGAAGAGCTTCCGCCATCAAAAGGCCCCCTCCGGTCGCAGTGGACGATATTGGATCCGGCGATGAACCCGTGAGCATCTCTTCATCCCTCTTCTCCTCCACAAGAGGTTCGGGAGCGATTTCTACGCCCCGGCGGATCTTTTCCGGGAGACTCCCCGGGCCGACCTTTTCGCCTCCCGAAAGGACAAGCAGACGCTCCATCACATTTTCAAGCTCCCGGACATTTCCTGGCCACTCGTATCTTGCCAGGACATTCATGGCAGCGGGGGTCAGGAAAACAGGCTCCCCCCTCCCCTCTTCCTCCCAGCGCCGGATGAAGAAATCCACGAGAAGGGGAATGTCCTCCGGGCGACTTCTGAGAGGGGGAATTTCAACCGGAATGACCGACAGGCGATAATACAGATCCTCCCGAAATCCCCCCGAACGGGTCATCTCCTCAAGGTTCCGGTGGGTTGCGGCCAGGACACGGACATTGGCCGTCCGCGGCTTCGCTCCACCGACCCTTTCGTAGATCTTCTCCTGAAGGACCCTCAGGAGCTTGACCTGGAGGGTCAGGGGCAATTCACCGATTTCGTCGAAGAATATCGTTCCTCCTTCGGCGATCTCGAACCGTCCTGAACGGCCATTCACAGCCCCGGTGAAAGCTCCCTTTTCATGGCCGAAGAGCTCACTTTCCATCAACCCTTCGGGAATTGCGCCGCAGTTCACTGGCACAAAGGGAAAGGATCTGCGCGGACTCCCGTCGTGGAGAATACGGGCGATTCTTTCCTTTCCCGTCCCGCTCTCTCCGGTAATCAGGACCGTCGAATCACTTTTGGCCACGCGGGCCACAAGGCCAAGAAGTTCGGCCACAGGCTTTGACCGGCCAATGAAACGGTCTGAAAAGTCCGGGAGGGGGGAACCGTTTTTGGGCATGGGTTCTCCTCAGTGTCCCTTAGGCACCCCAGCCAAGCCTCTCGCAAGGGGTGCCACGCAATTCGCCGGAAATTATAACGGAATCCGGCCTTTTTCTCCATCTCCCGGGACCTTAGGCTCAAAGGCGGATCCGCGAAGTTCCTCGAGCCTGGACAGGAGCCTGGAGAGGGAGACCCGGGAGAGGGCCCCGTGGACCTTCCTCAAGCCCCGGACCAGGATTTCCGCATTCGAATCCAGCGGGACAAAGCGGGGGGAGAAGGCCTCCGGCGCCAATGGAGTGGAGGCTGCATTGTGGGGGCAGACCTCCTGGCATCGATCACATCCGAAGAGCCAGGGATCTCCGGAGGATTTTCGCAGGCCCCCTCCGTCGTCATCCGGGCGTTCAATGGTCAGGTAGCTCAGGCATCGGCGGGCATCCAGAAGAAAGGCGGACTCAAAAGCCCCTGTGGGACAGGCTTCGAGACACCTCGAGCATCCTCCGCAAGGATCCCTGGGAAAGGGTCGGGCCTTTCTTTCCGGCAAGGGCGTTTTCAGGAGCATTGACCCGATCGTGAACATTGATCCAAACTCCGGATGGATCAGAAGGGTGTTCTTTCCCATCCTTCCGAGACCGGCCATCTGGGCCAAGGATTTTTCGAGAAGGGCCCCATGGTCAGGCTTGATCAGCGGTTCATCCCCAGGAAGAAGGTGGGAGGAGATACGGGAAAGGACACGGGTGAAGGCTTTTTCGAAACGGGTGTGATAGTCCTCTCCCACCGCATAGCGGGCGATTTCCGCATGACCGGGGCCGGGAGATGGGGAAAATGCCCTGGGGTCATAGGGAAGAATCCCCATGATGAGGGAACGGTATCCGGGATACCCGTCGGAGAGGGAACGCCGTCTCGGGGCCGTTCGTTCGAGATAGCCAAGATTTCCGTGAAGACCCCGGGAGAGCCAATCAATAAAATGTGCCCACTCAGGAACAGGCGGGGGATCGGCAAGGACCCCCCAATCGGGAAACTCGAGATCCATGGCGCGGGAAAGGCTGTCCATGAAAAGGGCGTCGGAACCATCCTGAGAGGCGAACCCGAAACCGGCGGGACGATCAGAAATCCGGAGCCTCCAGCTTGGGAAGGTTCTCCATCAGTCGCTCTAGGACAACCTCCAACTGCTTGTCGGTGAGGTCGAGGGAGCGAAGGGCATCGAACATGGTCGATTCAGGACAGGGAGATTCTTCAAGCCCGAAGCCGGCCAGGGTCGCCAGACCGTCTGCCAGGGCGATAATCGCTGTTTCGAGCTGGTAGGAGGGGGATTTGGAGGGATTGTTGTGCCATCCGATCGGAACGCGGATTGAAGAGGGGAAATGCCAGAAATAGGCGAGACGGAAGCCGACAAAGGCATGGCTGGCCCCAAAAAGGTCTTCCTCGAATCTCCAGTCAGGGATTTCCGGATCCTTGTGCCAAAGGTCAGGAATCCATGGCTCGAAGTCGAGATAGTAGATGACCTTTCCGAAGTCATGAAGAAGGCCTGCCGTGGCAAGATCCTCCGGTTGTCCCACCGCAAGGTTCTCCCCCAGAATACGGGAGAGAATTGAAACGGCAAAGGAGTGTCTCCATAATTTGACGGCACCTTCGCGATTGGACACCAGCTGGAGGACCGACATTGAAAGGATCAGCCCCCGGATTCCGTTCAGTCCAAGAAGGAGGATCGCCTCACGGATCATTCCGATCTTTCCCGAGCGGGCATAGTAAGGGGAATTGGCGACTTTCAGGATCCGGGCCGCCATTGACTGGTCCTCTTCGATGATCCTCGCCAGTCGCGCCATAGAAACATCAGGGTCGTCAAGGTAGGAAAGGGCCGTCCGGACAATGACGGGAAGGGAAGGAAGATGATCGATACTGGAGATTCTCTCGAAAAGCTTGTCAGTCGAAGGCCTGCCCTTTGAGACAGGATTCTGGGAAGAGGAGATATCCTGGTTCATGCGAGTTTCTCCGAAGTTTTCCCACAGAACAGCAGCCAGCGGTTGTCTCATCAGATAAGGCTGACCGCCCTAGGTCCCTCAGGACTCTTCCCTGCGGAGCCTTTGACGAACCGTCTCCCCGACAGCCTTTTCCAGCGCGGCATCAAACCGTTTGAGCATCTCTCCCGGAACTCCGGATTCTGGAGTCAGAAGCTGCATGCGCGCCCGGGCAGAACGGAGCCACTCCTCTCCCCATCGAGGCCAGAAATCGGGCGAAGCGGCTTCGGACGTGGTGACGAAGATTTCCAGAATACCAAGCTTCCTGAGTCGATCGATCAGGGAGCGGGTGACTTGTTCTCCGGCACGAACGACAAGTCTCCCGTGATTGTCGTGAACATCCACCGCCAACGGCTCGGAGGGCGGCAGGAGGTCATCTTTCAGCTCGATCCTGACAAATGGGTCCGACGATCCCATGGGGTTCAACCTCCATCCACAGGGACATGTCGATTCTCTCCCTGCCCATCGAACGATACCATTCTTCGAAGAGACATGACAAGACATCGGGCTTTCTTTCCTGAATCTGGAGGGATCCCTGGTAGAGAATTCCGCCTCGCCCGATGGCCAGGGCACCCCCCAAAACCTTGGATCCTCCCACCATCAGGTCCCCGCGAACAGGTTCACTGAAACAGAAGGATGAATTGACCCTTTTTGATTCCCCGCCTGGGGCGGTGAGGCGAGAGCACTGGGAGTGAGTCACGGTTGGATGGCCGCACCAGAGAAGAAATTCCCCGAAGGCGGCATGGAGTCTTTCATATAAGAGGGGCCAGTTCCGGGTTCCGGGAGGAAAAATGGCACGGGACAAGAACAGGGAGAAACAAAGATCCTGCCCATGGAGGACAGCTCCTCCGCCGGTCAGGCGGATGGCCACCGATTGCGGGGAGAGTCCCCAGTCGGGAGGGATTGCGCCCGACCAAGTGCGACCGACCGTTGCCCCGCCGGAAATACGGTAAACCCGGAGTATTCCTCGAAGCCCCGGCCTCACCAAGGGCCAGATTTCCCGGTCCCGGGCCATCTGGTCCACAGAGGAGCCTGCCCTGTCGACAAGCAGGATCCAGCGGTGAGACAAGGGGCCCGAACCCATCTCAGCCACTTCTTTTCACCGGCTCTCAGGCGATGTGCAGGGAGGCAGGATCGGTCAGGACCGGGTCCCGTGCCGCGGCGACTTCGTCAGGCCTCGCAACCGGGGTCCGGCGGGGGGCCTCCTTGAGGCGGGTGGGATCTTTTTTTGCCAGATCGATGATTTTCCTGAAATCATCGGCAAACCTGTCCAGGGTCTCTTTTGATTCCGTCTCGGTAGGCTCGATCATCAGGGCCTCCGGAACGATGAGCGGAAAGGAGATCGTGGGGGCGTAATATCCGGCATCCAGAATCTCCTTGGCAAGGTCAGAGGCGTGCAGTCCTTCCTGAGACAACTCCTTGGCCGAAAGGACGAATTCATGGGCGCACAGTCCCTTCCCTGTCCTGGGAAGTGTGCCTGAGAGAAGAGCTCTCAGATAGTTGGCGTTGAGGAGGGCATAGAGAGCCACCTTCCGGAGACCTTCCCCCCCCAGCATCCGGACGTAGCCCAGGGCCCGGAGAAGGACGAGGGAGGACCCGATAAAGGAGCGGATCGGTCCGATGGAGGTTTCGGGAGAGACCAGGGAGTAGCGGTCTCCGTCCTTTCTGATCCGGGGAGAGGGAAGATAGGGTGCCAGATGGGACTTGACCCCCACCGGACCCGATCCGGGTCCTCCACCGCCGTGGGGTGTGGCCAATGTCTTGTGGGTATTGATATGGACGATATCGAATCCGAGGTCCCCGGGTCGGAGTACGCCGATAAAGGCATTGAAATTGGCTCCATCCAGATAGAGAAGTGCTCCAGACGCCTTGACCAGGGCCACCATTTTTGGCAGATCCTTCTCAAAGATCCCAAGGGTGCTGGGAACGGTCATCATCACAAGAGCTGTCCTGGGTGAGAGAGCTTCCTCAAGGCGGGCCAGATCCACTCCCCCGTCACTGCCCGACGGAAGGACGTGGACGGTAAATCCGCCCATGGCCGCACTGGCGGGATTCGTTCCGTGAGCAGAATCCGGAATCAGGATTTCGGTCCTGTTTTTATCCCCCCTCGATTCGAAATACCTCCTTGTCACCAGAATCCCGGTCAACTCTCCATGAGCTCCGGCCGCGGGGGCAAGCGTCACGGCCTCCATTCCGAGAAGCTGACACAATGTCTCCTCACAGGTGTGCAGGGCCTCCAGAAGGCCCTGCATCCCATCAGGATCGATTCGCGGATGGAGGTCCCGGAAACCAGGGATCTCCGGAATCCGGTCCATGACCTTGGGGTTGTATTTCATGGTGCAAGACCCCAGAGGATAGAAATGCGTATCCACCCCGCGGTTCAAATGAGAGAGCCTGGTAAAATGACGGACGACATCGAGCTCGGAGAGTTCCGGAAGGGAGAGAGGAATCTCCCTTCCCGCTCCCTTGGGAATCTGGCTTGTCACACTCTCAGGAGCGACCCCAGGGGATTCCACTCCCCGGGCTCCCGGACGATTTTTCTGCCAGAGGGTCGGCTCCATGGAGGGTCTCACGAAAGAGGATTCGCCAGTTTTAGACAATTCAGGCTGCATTGTTTTTTTGTCCTCGCATCATAAGGATCATCAAAATCCAAGGAATTCCCGAACAAGACCGATCGTTTGCGCAATTTCTGATTCCGTCCTGATTTCGGTGGCACACCAGAGCATGCAACGCGACCAGGAGGGACCCATAAGTTCGCCCAGGGGCAGGCCACCCAGAACTCCCTTCGATAAAAGATGTCGGCTCAGAGAGTCGGCCGCCACTGGAAGTTCCACGACAAATTCATGAAAGAAGTCGGTTTCCGGGTTCACAAGAGAAACACCCGGGAGAGTCAGGAGGCCCCTGCAAAGAGCATGGGCATTGGACCATGATCCGGAAGCAGCCCGGCGAAGGCCGGTGGGTCCTAACAGAGCGAGATAGACGAGGGATTGCAAGGCCAGCAAGGTCTCATTGCTGCATATGTTCGAATTGGCCTTTTCCCGCCTGATATGTTGCTCACGGGCCTGAAGCGTCAGGACAAAGCACGGTCGTCCTTCACGGTCCTTGGTCAAGCCGGCCAGGCGGCCGGGAATGCGCCGGACATATTTTTTGCGGGCCGTGAGGAGCCCCAGGTAAGGTCCGCCCGAAGAGAGCGGAAGACCCAATGGCTGCCCTTCTCCCGTGGCCAGATCCGCTCCCCACTCTCCGGGTGTTCGCAAGAGGGCCAGGGTATGCGGATTGGCGTGGAGGATAAAGAGGGCTCCGGCCCCATGAAGAAGGTCGGCCACCCCATCAAAGCGGTCGACAGTTCCCAGAAATGTCGGGGTGGCTCCGACAAAGCAGGCGACATCCGGACCAAGGTTTTCGGCTATGGAAGCGGGAAGCGTGCGTCCTGACTCGAGCGGCACTGTCCTCACCCGCACCGACATTCCCTCGAGATAGGTCGAAACGACGGCCCGGCATCCCGGATCGATTCCTTCAGAGAGGAGAACCACCGTGCGCTCTGTTTCCCGGATGGCTACGAGAACGGCCTCGGCCAAGGCCGTCGCTCCATCGTAAAGGGAGGCGTTGGCAAGGTCCATGCCGTAGAGTCTGGCGATGGCGGTCTGAAATTCAAAAATAGCCTGAAGAAGACCTTGGGAGGCCTCGGGCTGATAGGGCGTGTAGGAGGTCAGGAACTCGCCTCTTCCGATCAGCGCGGAAACCGCCGCGGGGATGAAGTGGTCGTAAGACCCTGCTCCTCGAAAGACAACCGCCCGACCGGCGTGAAGGTTCCGTTTTGCCCGGGACGAAAACCATTCCAGAAGGGTGCGTTCGTCACACCCCTCACCCAGCCGGGAAAAATCCGGCAAACCGGAAGCTGGCATCGACTGGGCATAGACGGACAACATGTCGTCGAGACTTTCCAAGCCAAGAAGGTCAAGCATTTCTCGAGTCTCTGCCGCGGTATGGGGAATAAAATCGGCCATCGCCTCAGTGCCCCCCCCCGGTCCCGGAAACCAGAAGGGCCTGGTAACCTTTCTCGTCAAGGAGGGAGTTCCATTGCGCCGGATCATCCACGCGAAGTTCAAAGATCCAGCCGGCCCCATACGGATCTGAGTTGACCAGGGCAGGATTGGACTCGATGTCGCTGTTGACCGCCACGACCTCTCCTCCCATCGGAGCATAGATCGAAAAGGCCGCCTTCACTGATTCGATGATCGCCGCCTCGGCCCCTTGGGGGACCTTCTTGCCGATCTTCGGAAGCTCCACGAAGACCACATCAGTAATTTCCTTCTGTGCAAAATCCGTAATGCCGATGCGCATCAGGGAAGGTTCCCCCAAGGACTGGATCCACTCATGGGTCGGGGTATAACGCCGCTCTGAACTCACGTTCTCACTCCTTGATTGCTGATTCGTTGAACAAAATTCCACCCCCCCGATGCCGCCCTATTTTTTTGTCAGCCCTCCGGGCACAAAAGGTCGGGCGCTGAAGCGTGCCAGGTGGATCTTTCCATGGATCTCGATTCCAGCTTCCTTGCCTTTCATAAATTCGTTGAAAAAAGAAGGATCGAGATAGGCCAGCCCGAAGCCTCCACCAACACGCGGTGAATGGCCTCCGGAGGTCACCTCTCCTACCTGGCGACCTGTCGAGGGATCGATGACGGGACAGTGGGTCCGAGGGATTCCTCTCTCTGTCAGCACAAAGCCCGTCAGACGTTCCCTTTCCGGATCTTCCCTTTTTTCGACCATTTGTTCTTTTCCGAGAAAGGAAGCCTTCCGGAGATTGACTGCAAAGTCCAGGCCGGCATCGAAGGCCGTCTTTTCGGGAGTCAGCTCCTGACCATACAGAGGATAGGCCATTTCAAGCCGGAGAAGATCCCGGGCTCCCAAGCCCGCCTGCACGAGTCCAAGGTCCGGCCCTTTTTCTGACAAGGTCCTGTATATGGGCAGGATAGCCTCGGCAGGGCCGAAAAATTCCCATCCGTCCTCGCCAGTGTATCCTGTCCGGCTGACCCAGATCCGTTCCCACGAATCTGTGGAAAAGCGGACCTCCCTCCGGCCCATTGTCTCGAAGCCCCTGGAAAGGAGCGCTACGATTCTTTGGGATGCCGGTCCCTGGAGGGCAAGAGCTATCTGGTCGATGGAAAGATCGAGCAGGGCGAGGGAAGGAGGGAGATGGGACCGGATCCAGGCAAAGTCCTCCTCCCTGTTTCCCGCATTCACGATAATATGGAGTTCCTCTTCTCCGGAAGAGGCCAGGATCAGGTCATCTACCGTTCCTCCCGAATCATTGGGCAATAGTCCGTAAAGGCTTTTCCCAAGGGGAACTGCCTCAAGGTCGGAGGTAATAAGACGGTTGATGGCCTGTCGTGCACCGGGCCCTTTCACAAGGAAGTGTCCCATGTGGGAAATGTCGAACAGCCCTGCCGCTTCCCGGACCGCCTTCGCCTCTTCCAGAATGGAGGAAAAAGAAAGGGGAAGAAGGTAACCGTGGAAATCGGTCATACGGGCCAGGCGCTTGATGTGGTAAGGAACAAGGGGAAGGGCCACTGAAGGAATCCTCGGATCGGGGGTGATGACCTGAAATCAGAGAAGCTGGCGGGATATCTCCCGGAAGACTTTCTGGTCAATATCAATATGGGCTTTTGTTTCCAATTGATTTTGCAGAGCTTCGACGGTCTCGTTTTGAAGCCGGACCCGTTCTGCGTTGGCATCCGTGGTTGGAGTTCCCTGCGGTTGGGGAGGGGGGTTTCCGATCGTCTGGGCAGCACGCACAAAAAGCTGAGCCCTCTGGACAAGGACATCCATTCGGACGGATTCCTCAAAACTCTCTGCCGTTTGATGGGTCTCCTTGAGAAAGGCTACATAGGCATTCTTCGAAAAGACCGGCGGTGTTCCCTCCTGAAAAAAAGGAATGCGGGCAATTTCCTGAACAACGGTCTGGTCGGAGACCTGGATCCCCAGGTTCCGGCCTTCATCGATCCAGAGCTGCCGATATATCATATTCCGGAGGACCAGACCGGGAAAGTTGAGATCTTTTAATATCTTGGCTCCCAAGTCCCCGCGAAGGAGGCGTTTGTAGTTGTCCTTCATGATCAGATAATCCCGAGAATAGTCATCCACCTTTATCGGGACACCGTTCACCTTCGCTATGACATCAGACTTCGCTGACCGGCTGGCAGAAAATCCCCACCATCCCATTGACAGGACAAAGATCCCCCCGATCAGAACCATCAGTGCCCCGATAACCTTTGGACGCTCGACGGCCTCTTTCCGGATCCATTCAAGCATGAAACCCCACCCTTCACACGTTGCGGCGCCCACCTTCTGGAATATCACCGCGCATCTTTTGACATTTTGCTCTCATTTATCCGGAGTATTTTAAACGTTTCCAAAATGGATCTCAAATCAAAAAAAATGCACTCCTATTTTTTTGTCAAAATCATTTTTTCTTTTGGAGCACTCATGAAGACTATCATTCATATGAGAAATTCGTTTGAAAAAGATTCGGGAAAAGGAGGAGGAAGTCCAGGAAAATTTGGAGAGGCGGATTTTCCAGGGCCACTGGAATACCGCCTCTCGCTGAATCAGAAGGCCTTAACGGACAGGAGTCCCGTCCTGGGAAAGGGGCTTGTAGCGTGCAGGATCCATGGACCGGGCCGCCGCCTCCGTCATGACTTTGGCAGCAAGGTTGTAGGCTTCGCTCCAGGTTGCAGAGACCTCCGGGGTCCAGGCAGATCCCAGAAAATGCTCGAGGGTTTTCATAAGGCTGACTCCCACGGCATCATACTGTTCGGGACGCGTATCGTACTTGATGTGCCCTTCGCCCAATCGTTCAAGATAGGGGACCAGTGCCGCGGGATTGTCAATGTTTGTGGAGATGTAGACCAGGGAATTGAAGAGTCTTTCCTTCTGGGTTGTCATCGTCTCAGGAAACATTTTACGGACTTCCGGAAAATGGGAGAACATGTAATCGTAAAAATAGGATGTGACCTGTGTTCCCAAACCTTTGATTGCTGCCCCATGGGCCTTGATTAGCTCTGTGTTGATCGCCATGCGCCTCGGCTCCTTTTTTGTCGGAAGGTGTCCATTGTATTACGACAAGGGGGGCTTTTCTCTCCAGCCCTCAGACTTGCCAACAACACAAAAGTACCAGACACCTTTTCGCATGAATATGATCCAGATCATAGGCCAGAGCCACAAGCCAATCAATCAAAAAAAACTGATCCCGAGACCTGCCGTTACGAACTCCCAAGGGGTTGCCATCGTACCGACGCCGTCTTCACGGAACCGGACATCGAGGAAAAACTGCCTCCGATTTGACAGTAATGTATTGAGCTGGAGTCCGGCATCGAAGTAGGTGTTGTCCACCCCGTTGTTCAGGGCCTGCCCAAAATCCCCCACGAGGTCAAGAGACCCCAGGGATCCGGATAATAGGTTCACCATCAGGCCAGAATAAAAAGGCAAAATACTTTGGGGAAGGGGACCGGTCGATTTTGAATTGTTGAAATAGTCCGCCCCGAGGCGCACTCCGAATCCGGGGGATATCCAGTACTGAATCGACACGCCTCCTCCATAAAGCATGGTTCCCGTGGCACCGGGAGTATTGAGATCATCCATCCCTTCCACTTCCGCGGAGAAACCCAGCTGGTTGCTTCCTCCCGGACTGGCCCATGCCTTGGCCCCGCTTCCGAAAATAAGGCAGGATAGCATAAGAACCGACATTACGAGCCCGAATGATTTTGTTTTAAAGAATGGCTTAATCATGACTTCCGCTCCCCTGGTCAACGCCCGACAGCGACCATTTTGGGTAATGTACTGAATTATGTGCAAAAAGTTTTGGAAATAGAAAAGGGCCATGGTAAGAAGGTTTGTGTCAACCAAAACACTGACCTTCACCCCTTAGGAGGGAACCATGACCCATGGCAAGAAGTCTAAGACAGTTTCTCTTGGTTTGAAATCCCTGGTTCAGGAAGACCGGGACTTGATGAAGGAACTCGTTCGAGAAGCGCTTCAAAGTTTTCTGGAAGCGGAAATGACCGAGTTTCTGGGAGCGTCTC
>DAIBTC010000019.1 GCA_027415345.1 Nitrospirota bacterium | reverse complement strand
CTCTTCAACGCACACTCCTCTTTCCACATCCACCGAAATTATGGGCACAGGAATCCGTCTCACGTCCGTAACCTTCCAACAACCTCGATGTCATAGGCCCTCCCTACTCTAGGAACAATGGATCACGTCCACCCTTAAGGGGAGGTTTCCGTGTCATTATCCTGCGACGTCCGTCCCTCATTTTCCCGCAAGACATCATTTTCCGTCTTCTGGGCCAACTCTTTCGACGACCTTCTCAAAGCCCAGAAACTCCGGGCCGTGGCCTTCGGATTTTGTCCGCCGGAGACCCCATTCGAGGAGATCGTCCCCGAATGTGACGGGTTTGATCCCCATGCCCGCCACCTGCTCGTCACGGTCAGCGAGACGGGCCAATGCGTGGGAACCTACCGCCTTCTTGACCCGGAAGGGGCCCGGAAGGCCGGAGGGTTTTACACGGAGTCCGAATTTGACATATCCTCCTTGACCCCCTTTCTCTCCCGGACTGCGGAACTTGGCCGCTCCTGCGTCCACCCCGACTACCGTAGAGGAGGCGTCATTGCCCTTCTCTGGTCAGCCCTGGCCCGGACATTGATCGCGGAAAACATCCATTATCTAATGGGATGCGCAAGTCTCGACCTGACCAATCCCGATCTCGATCCGGACCAGATCTATAGCGACCTTCGCCTCTATCGATGGGGGGACCCGTCTCTGACCGTTGTTCCCCATCGTCCCTATCCCTGTCTCCTGCGCCCGGTGGACGACAGCGGAGGCTTCCCGCCTCTTCCTCCCCTTCTGAAGGGGT
The DNA here is from genome assembly GCA_027415345.1 of Nitrospirota bacterium. Classification (GTDB taxonomy): domain Bacteria; phylum Nitrospirota; class Leptospirillia; order Leptospirillales; family Leptospirillaceae; genus UBA4572. Next base: position 18,276 of record DAIBTC010000019.1, on the reverse strand, counting down.
ATCTGCGACTCGGGGCACGCTGTATCGGTGAGCCGGCCCATGACCCCCTCTTCCGGACGGCGGACTTTCCTGTCTGGCTTCCCCTTTCTGAGATGGACAGCGGCTACGTCCGCCATTTCCTCCGAACGGAACCCACAGCCTCATGAGCTTTTGTCCGATCTGCCCACCTCCCCTTTCTCCTCCCCTCCGAGCCATGCGGGGTGTCAGAGCGGCAACGCTCATGGCCCGGGGCTATTGTGCCGCCAGAAATCAGTCCCCGTCTTCGGAAGATACTTTGGCCAACTGGTGCCGGGATCTCCTTTTAAGCCTCGGGGTCGGAATCCTTTCCTCCGGGGAAGCCCTTCCCCGGGATCCCTGCCTTATTGTGGCCAACCATATCTCCTGGATGGATATCCTGGTCCTTCGATCCCTTCTCCCGGTCCGCTTTATCGCCAAGGAGGAGATCGCCCTCTGGCCCCTGGTGGGATCCTCGGCCCGGAAGGCCGGAACCTTTTTTATCGCCAGAGGCCGGATCTCCTCTTTCCGGCGGACCCTGGAGCAGGTGGAGGAGACCCTTGAAAACAAAGACTCCGTTGCGGTCTTTCCCGAAGGGACGACCACCTGCGGAGACCGGATCCTTCCCTTCCGGTCCGGACTTTTCGAGGCGGCTGTCCGGACAAGTCGTCCCGTCCTTCCCATAGCCCTCCGTTATGAAACTCCCGACCGGAGGCGCCTGGACACCATCTCTTATACCGGAGGGGAGAGCTTTGCCCGGTCTTTCTGGCGAATCCTTGGCGAGCCCCGAATCGTTGTCCGTGTTAACATCCTTCCATTCCTCCTTCCCGCAGGGCTTTCCCGAAGGGATCTCTCCTTAAAGGCCTGGACGGATCTCCGCCGGGTCCTTTTCCCTTCCCTCTGATTCTCCCCCCACACATTTCCATATGGATTTTCCCTTTCCCCTCCGGTATCATTTCCAGGAAAATACTTTAGAAATCATTCATACTTAAACATTTAACCCCATCATCCTTGTGTGGAGGAGACCCGCACCCCAATGGAATCCAGAAATTGGCCGCTCGAAATCGCCTCCTGGACCACCTCCCTGCTTCTCCGAATGATCAAACTCACCAACTCCGCCCGATACATCGGCTTTAAAGGTTATCGCCGGTGGCTCGGGGAGGGAAAGCCGGTCCTGATCGCCTTCTGGCACAACCAGGGCCTTTTCATGCCATTCGTCTGGTTCGGGAAACCTGGCAAGATCAAGCTGATCGTTTCACAATCCAAGGACGGTGACCTGATCGCTGCCCTTCTCCGGTGGTTCGGGATCCTGAGTGTCCGTGGCTCCTCGAGCCGGGGAAGTACGGCCGCCTTAAAGGAGCTTCTTCGCCTCGACAGGGCCGGGGAGGACTCGATCGTCTTTACCCCCGACGGCCCCAAGGGGCCCATCTACCGCGTGAAGGAGGGGGTCGCCTACCTTGCCCTCTCCTCGAAAAAGCCCCTCTATCTTCTGTCGGTGGCCTGTTCCCGGGTCAAGGTTCTTGGCTCCTGGGACCGTTTTCGCATTCCCCTCCCCTTCGGAACGGCCACCTACGTCTGCTCTCCTCCCATCCATCTTTCGGATTTTCCGGGAACTCCTCTTCCAATAGCTGCCGCCATCATTGAGGATTGCCTTAGGCAGACCAACAGGATTGCCGATGCCCTGTCTGAAGGGGTGCTGACCGACCGCGAAGCCTTGACGCTACTATCTCCGGACTGTTCTCCCTGGTCTCCCTATTCTCGCCAGAAGGACTCTCCTCGGGAATGGAAAGGTTCTTAAAACCTTGGGAGGGTTGGATCTTCAGACAAAAATGGTGCATTTCCTTTTTTTTGGGAGTATAATATTTCAGATTGAGTCAATTCGATCATAAGGAGAGGCTATGTTCTGCTCTCATTCGAGAGGCTGGACAACGGCCTCATGACGAACCTAAGGAAGGAATTCAGGGTGCAATTGCCGCTAGCAAAAATACGACAGCACGTGGATAACTATAACCGGCTCGCGGACGATGCGAACTGGAACCGCTTCAAGTCACTTCACTGGAATGAGCTGAAACCCGAACTCCTCACCCAGGGCCAGAAAGATGCCGTCGTCTTCGTCACCTACGTCGAAGACCATCTCCCCGGATATTTCGCCGAATACCAGTCCCTTTTCCCGATCGAGGCCGAGACCAAGGAAGAGGCGATGCACAATCGGGAACTATTTCACTTCACCGTCCGCTGGGGTCTCGAGGAGGACCGTCACGCCCAGGCCCTGGCCCTTTACCAGTACCACGCCGGGATCGAACCGGACCGGGACCGCCTTGAGGAAAAACTGATCATCGAGAACCGGAAGCCCTTCAGCATCGGATTTTCGAATCCTGTCCAGGTCTTCACCTACACGCTCCTTCAGGAAAAGGCCACCCAGCTCTACTACCAGAGCCTGTCACGGGTCGTCAAGGAACCGGTCCTGAACCGTCTTCTCATATACCTGACAAAGGACGAATCCCGCCATTTCGGATTTTTCTGCGACATGGTCGACACCTTCATCGAAACCTTCGGAGAGAAGGTCCTTCCTCTCATCGAGGATGTCACCCTCAACTACAAGATGCCTCTCCACAACACCATGCATGACTACCGGCGCAAGGCCATTCTCATGGCCCGGGAGGCCCCGGGATACGACCGGATGCTTCCCCAGAAGGTTCTCATGCGGCAGCTCAGAAGGACAGGAGAGCGCCTTGCGGAGCTTTCGCGCCCGATCGAGGACTCCATTTCCCGCATGATGACCGCCCTTCGCATTTCAAACATCGAAGGAGTCGCCTGAAACCCGGGACCGTTTTCCCCCGGGTTCCGGTCGTCGTAAGCGGAGGATCGTTGGCCAAGGGACCTACCATTCCCCTCGTCTATTTTCTGGCAATCTCCGTCGCCCTGGCCTCCCTCTTCCCGGGAGGCCAGGGCGACGCCGCGGTGGCCGGGTCTTCGGAGCCCGGCTCAAGCTCCCCCGGCTGGACTGTTCCGGTGGCTCCGGGAGGGCCTTTTTCCCGCCTCTACCTCCCTCAAAATGCTCCGGTCGGAGCTGACAGGGGATTTGGCGCCAGCCGATGGCTTCAAATGAATGCCAATGCCCGGCACAACGCCGCCATCGCCATTCCCAAAAAGGCTCCGGCCTGGTTCCGGGACGGGGTCTTCTGGCGATTTGCGGAGGCCCGGGCCTGGCCTCTGGAAAGACGCCATCCCTTCGGAACAAAAACCTACGGAGAAACAGAGGCCGGAGCGGTCCAGACCCAGTTCTACGGCAATGCCCTGGGTGTCACGGTCGTCGGAGGGGTCGTCTACGCCGAAAGCGACGACATGTTCGCCTACGCCCTAAATGCCCGGACCGGACAGCTCATCTGGCGGACCAGCCCCGTGGGAAACAACCTCATGGGCAATCCCCTGGTGGACGGGAACATCGTGTACCTTGCGGCCGGAGGGGTCGGCTTCAACTTTGCCAATGTCGTGGCCTTTGCCAGAAAAGGAGTTGCCGTCCGGGGAATGGATGTGAGCTACAACGGCATCTATGCCCTTGACCGGAAGACCGGAAGGCTTCTCTGGCACGCGGGATCGGTGGGGGAGGCCATGCCCACGCCTGCCATCCATGGACGGTTGCTCTATTTTGCCACCGGTTCGGGTTCGGTCCACGCCCTGGACAAAATGACGGGACGGCCGGTATGGACGGTCCGGCTGGGCGGAAACGACAACATGTCAAGTCCTGCCTACAGCCACGGGCGTCTTTATCTCGCCATGGCCTCCCCTCCCCGCCTCTTCTGTCTCGATGCGGGAACAGGGCGGACCCTGTGGACGGGGACCATCCCGGGAGCCGCCAATACCGGGATGGGAGACGTGAGTCCGGCGGTGGGAGACGGGGTGGTCGTCATGGACACGGTCGCCCACCCCAGGACGGTTCATGGACAGCCGACCCTCGAGCCGGTCGTCCGGGGCTTCGATGCCAGGACGGGGCGGACCCTGTGGACCGTCTCCATGGGACGGGGTCCCAAGCCTCCGGCCTTCAAGGGCGGCGTCCCCCTGATCCATGGGAAAACCCTCTATGTCGGATCTCCCGCGACAGGACGCTACGAGGCCCTGGATCTCCATTCCGGCCGGCACCTCTGGTCCTGGCACAGGATCCGCTCTTCACGGAGTGCCCCGACCTTTTACGACGGTCGTCTCTATATCGCCGGCGGAGACAGCCTCTATCGCCTCGATCCAAAAACGGGCCGGGAGACTGGACACCTCCGCATCGGCGGACGAATGGGGATCGTGAGTCCCACCATCGTGGGCGGCACAGCCTACCTTGCCAACTCCTACGACTGGATCGTGGCCGTCCCCCTGTCATCTTTCCGCCCGGAACGCTGACCAGCCTTCCATCAGGAATTTCCGGTATGCCCGAACCCTCCCTCCCCCCGGGCGGTCTCCCCTCCGAAACCTTCCACGAGCAGAAAATCGACCAGAATGACCGGCATGAAGAGAAGCTGGGCGATCCGGTCTCCGGGGAAGACGGTATAGGGCTCCCTTCCGTCATTGGCCAGAATGACCCCGATCTCCCCATGGTAGTCCGAATCGATCACACCGATACCCTGGGCCACCCGGATCCCGTGTTTTAGGGAGAGTCCCGACCGGGAGGCCACAATCCCCACGATTTCAGGATTTCCGATCTTGATGGCAAGCCCTGAAGGGACCAGTTGCCGACCCCCGGGCGGAAGAATCAGCGGTTTCTGGATGGCGGCCCGGAGATCCAGACCCGCCGACCCCGGCGTGGCAAAGGCAGGAAGGGGCCTCTCCTGGCCCTCCCCAACCTTTTTCACCTCTATGACTTTTCTCATGAGTCTCCCGCCCTGACGGTTTTCCGTGTGGGTTTCCGGCCTTGCGCGTGGATTCTTCAGGGAGTTGCGGCGGCCCCGGGGGCCTTGCCCGAACCCGACCGGGAGGCCTTTGGAAAGGCCTGGCCCACGGGAAGATAGAGAGCCGAAAAGCGGCCGTAAACGTCCCTCAGGGAAAGGTGGATCCGGCCTTTGGTGTCGCTGGTCCGGAAAAAGACCCAGCCGGACGTGGTCACGCCGGCGGGAAATACGGTGGGAAGCCCCAACTGGACCAGGCGCCCGAGCTTCGACCGGCTCTGTTCGACGAGACGCCGGTCCATCAGGGCCTCGGACGCAATGCCCTGCGAGGTTTCGTAGCGGTATCCCAGAAGCCGGACCTCTGCCCCGGGATTCGTGATGGAAATACGGACCGCCAGAACCGGAATCGTGGACCGGTGTCCCGGCGCTCCTCCCGAATCGATGGCCAGAAGACGAGCCTTTGCAATCGTCCCCGTGACCGGTGGAGGATTCTCGTGGGGAGTACAGGAGACGAGGGCGCCTCCCAGCAGGGCCCCGAGCATAAGGCTCAGGAATCGGCCCAATTTCATGTCTCCGGACTCCGGACGATCTCGGTGCCGATTCCTTCGGGGGTGAAAATCTCGAGGAGCAGGGCGTGGGCAATCCGCCCGTCAATCACGTGGACCTTTCCCACCCCCTCCGAAAGGGCCCGGAGACAGCCCTCCATCTTCGGGACCATCCCCCCGGCGATGGTCCCCCGTTCGATCAGGGAGAGGATCTCCCGGCGGTCGAGAGAGGACAGGAGCTCCCCCTGGTCGTCAAGGACGCCCCGGGTGTTGGTCATCATGATGAGCTTTTCCGCTTTGAGGGCGCCGGCGATCACGGCCGCCGCCTCGTCGGCGTTGATGTTGAGAGGAATTCCTTCCTCGGTGACGCCGACCGGGGCCACGATCGGAATGAACCGGTGCCGGTCGAGAAGGTCGAGAATCTCGGGGTTGACCGTCACGATCTGGCCCACATGGCCCAGGTCCCGCCCCGAATGGCTCTTCCTCTCCCCGACGAGAAACCCGGCGTCCCGTCCCGAGAGCCCCACGGCCCTGCCCCCGTGCCGGTGAACCATCGTCACGATCTCCCGGTTGATGCGGCCGGTGAGAACCATCTCCACCACTTCCATCGCATCGCTTCCCGTGACCCGGATCCCGTCGACAAATTCGGGGCTCATTCCCAGACGTCCCATGAGCTGTGAAATCTGGGGCCCTCCACCGTGGATCACCACCGGCCGAATGCCGATATGCTGGAGAAGAACCAGGTCCTGGGCAAAGGACAGGCTTTCCTCTCCGCCTCCGTCAAGAGCTCCCCCACCGAACTTGATGACAAAGGTCTTTCCGTGAAAGGTGCGGATATAGGGAAGGGCATCGATCAGGACCTGGGCCTTCTCGAAAACACTGTCCATGGACTCTCCGGGATGCATTGTGGGTCTTGTCTCCTAGCTCTCTTCCCGAATCCTCGAGAGTTTTTTGGCCAGAAGATCGAGGCCGGTGTGGAGGTACCGCTGGGTCGTCCCGAGGGAGGCATGGCCCAGAAGGGCCTGAATTTCCCGGAGATCGGCCTCTCGGTTCAAAAGATGGGTCGCACAGGAGTGGCGAAGAGCGTGGGGAGTCACCTTCCGGTCGAGACCGATCTCCCGGGAACGTTTTTTCACGATCCGGCCGACCTGCCAGACGGAGAGGCCCCGTCCCTCCTTCCCGGAAAAGATCGGTGAAGACGGAAGGAGGGACCCCTCCCCCTCTTTTGCTCTCCTGAGCCGGACGATAGCGGCCCGGGCCTCTCCCACCACCGGAACCCGCCGGTCCCGTCCCCCCTTGCCATGGACCAGAAGGGAGCCGGACCCTTCCTCGAAGTCTTCCCAGACGAGTCCGCAAAGTTCGGAGAGACGGAGCCCGCTTTCATAGAAGAGCTCGAGCAGGGCCCGGTCCCGAAGGGAGGATAAATCCTCTTCCCCGACGGGAACGGCGACGAGGGAGGCGGCCTCCTCTTCCGAGAGGACGGCCGGAAGGACCCGGGAGACCCGGGGCCCCGAAACTCTCCGGAAGGGATCCTCCTCCACATGGCCGGTCTTTTTCAGGTAGCGGAAAAATCCCCGCAGGTTCGAGAGAATGCGGGCGATGCTCGAGGGGGCGTAGCCCCGTTCATGAAGACGCTTCACGGAACGGAGGGCACGGGGCCGGTCGACACGTTCCCAGAGAAAGCCCTCTTGGCCCCAAAAGGTTTCGCCCAGGAGCCCGGCCAGGAGGGCAAGATCCTTTTCCACAGCCGCCTGCGTCCGGGGAGAGCGGCCGGCCTGGGCCAACTCCCGCCGGTAGGAAACAAACAGCGGGTCCCGGGAAAGCCGTTCCTCCATTCCCTGCCGCTCGCGGCCGCTCCGCCGGTTTCCCGATCCCGAGCCTCCCATCGGCCTACCCCTGACCCGGACGAAGCCGAAAGGGCCCGGCCTGGGCCGGAGGGGCCTCCTCATTTATCCTTTCCCGCCAGGAGGCAAAATCCCTGCGGGCCCGGGCCACGATCGCCTTGCGCCTCTCGCTCTTCCCTCCGCGGACACGAGACGGGAGGGGCGGGAAGAGGCCGAAATGCAGGTTGACCGGACAAAAGGGCCCGGTCTCCTCCGGACCGGGGGGCTCTCCTTCCGGACGGTAGGCCGAGGGAACGAGCGCCCGGAGCAGGGCCCCGATTGCCGTCGTGGCCGGAGGAAGGGTTTGGGGGGGGCGGGGTCCAAGATACAGGGCCGTGAGGCGTCCCAGGGCGATCGACTCGGTATACCCTTCCACCCCGACCATCTGGCCGGTCGGATAAACCCCCGGAAGTCTCCGGAGGGAGAGATCCGGTCCCAGGACCCGCGGGGCGTCAAGAAAGGTGTTCCGGTGAAGGGATCCGTAACGCAGAAAATGGGCCGCAGAAAAGCCTGGGAGCTTTCGGAATATCCGGTCCTGTTCGGAGTACCGGAGTTTGGTCTGGAAACCGACCAGGTTGAAGGCGGTCTCTTCGCGATTTTCAGCCCGGAGCTGGACAACGGCATGAGGCCTAAGACCGGTCCTGGGATCGACGAGACCCACCGGCCGCATGGGACCATAGGCCAGGGTCTCCGGCCCCGACTCGGCCAGTGATTCCACCGGCTGGCACGCCTCAAAGGCCCGGAGCACCTCCGGACGGTCTTCCACGCCTTCATGGGGAGGAACCCGCTCTCCCCGGAGAAGGTCCTCGACGAGGCTCCGGTAACTCTCGGAATCAAGCGGAACATTGAGGTAGTCCCCGACCCCCGGTGTTCCGTACCGGTCTCCCCGGAAGAGCTTCGACAAATCCAGGGACTCGGCCTCAACCACAGGACTGATGGCGTCGTAGAAGGACAGGCGGTCGCTTCCGATCTTTTCCAGGAGGTCCTGCGTGAGGGCGGGGTGGGTCAGGGGTCCGGTGGCAAGGATCAGGGGCCTGTCAGGAGGGATCCGGTCCATCCTCTCCCGGCGGAGCGTGATGTTCGGATCGGCCTCGACCCGGGCGGTCAGGTGACGGGAGAAGCGCTCCCGGTCGACCACCAGGGCCACTCCTCCCGGAATGCGAGCCTCCATCGCCGCCTCCAGAACAAAGGATCCCATCCCCCGGAGCTCCTCCTTGAGAAGACCGTGGGCCGTCTCCGGGTCAAGCGCCTTGAGGGAGTTCGAACAGACAAGTTCGGCAAGGTCTCCGGTCCGGTGGGCGCCGGTCTGACTCTCCGGGCGCATTTCGAGGAGGAGAACCTTGACGCCCTCCCGGGACAGGGAAAGGGCGGCCTCCGTTCCCGCCAGTCCCCCCCCGACAATGGTGACAGACCCGGGCTTCTTCACGCCGTGATCCCCGGCTCCTCGCCCTCTTCGCTTTCGTAACCGCACCCCTTTTCCGGGCAGGAGAAAACGGTCGCCTTTCCCCTCTTTCTTTCGATCAGGAAGGCATGGCCGCACAGGGGGCAGGGTTTGGCCACCGGACGCCCCGGATAGGTCCGGTCACACTCCGGATAGCGGCTGCATCCATAAAACGTTCCCCTTTTTCCCTTGCGGGGAGTGATTTCTCCTCCGCACCCCGGCCGGGTGCAGGCAATTCCGGTCGGAAGGGGACGAGTCGTCTTGCATTTGGGATAGTTCGCGCAGGAGAGGAAGCTTCCGAACCGGCCGGTCTTGATCACCATGGCCCCGCCACAGGCCGGACAGGGAGGAATCTCCGCCGGGAGCGGAACAGGAGTGGCTGTATGACCCTTCGGGGGCCAGGGCCGTGTCGTCTTGCAGGCAGGATATCCGCTGCAGGCCAGAAAGGTTCCGAACCGTCCCTTCCGGACCACCATCGGCTTTCCGCAGACAGGACAGGTCTCTCCGGCCGCTTCGGGAAGGACCTCGGGTGCCGGGCCGTTTTCCGTCTCGACGATATTTCTGGTGGTCTTGCAGGCCGGATAATTCCCGCAGGCCAGATAGGCCCCATGGCGCCCCCATTTTTTCACCATCAGCGTCCTGCAGACCGGACAGGGAATCTCGGTCGGTTCGCTCTGGGCTTTCAGGTTGGCCATGCCGCCCCCGCGCGCCTTCGACAGTTCCTTCGAAAAGGGCCGGTAGAAGTCGTCCACCGCGTCGCGGTAGACCTTCTCCCCCTCCTCCACCGAGTCGAGCTCCTCTTCCATGCGGGCGGTGAAGGCCACATTCAAAAGGTCGGGAAAGGAATCCACCAGGAGTCGGTTGACCGTCTCGCCAAGTTCGGTCGGGTGAAAGCGGTTCTCACGCTTTTCCACATATTCCCGGTCGAGAATCGTGGTCATGATGGTGGCGTAGGTGCTGGGGCGGCCGATGCCTTTCTCCTCGAGCTCCTTGATGAGGGAGGCCTCGTTGTAGCGGGGAGGAGGCTCGGTGAAGTGCTGCAGGGAAATCGGGGGAGCCGCCGCCTCCACGGGTTCCCCTTCGTGGAGGAGAGGCAGCTCGTTCTCCTCTTCGGCCTTTTCCTCTCCTTCCTCCTCCATACCCTCGACTTTTTTCCGGGACCGTCCTTCATCACCCCGGAGGACAAGAAAGCCCGGATCGAGCATACGCCGGCCGGTGGCACGGAAGGTATCCTCCCTGTCGCCCTCGATCGTGACGGTCGTGAGAAGGTAGCGGGCAGGGACCATCTGGCTTTCGAGAAAGCTCTGCCAGATCAGCCGGTAGACCCGCAGGAGGTCCCGGTCGAGGATTCCCTCGAGGGAGTCGGGGGTCCGGACGACGTCGGTGGGCCGGATCGCCTCGTGGGCATCCTGGATCCCCTTCTTGTTCCGGTAGGCGGGACTCTTCGGCGGAAGGGCCCCGGGATAGTTCTTGGCGAGGAAGCTCCGGGCCATCTCCTGAGCCTCCGGCGCAAGTCGGACGGAGTCGGTCCTCATATAGGTGATGAGCCCTGTCTGCCCCTGGCCGGGGAGTTCGACCCCCTCATAGAGCTTCTGGGCAAGCTGCATGGTCTTCTTGGCCGAAAACCTGAACCTGCGGGCTCCTTCCTGCTGAAGGCGGCTGGTGGTGAGCGGGGGGGAGGGCTGGCGGCGTTTTTCATCCGCAGAGAGAGAGGCGATCCGGAAGCCCTCGGAGAGGATCCTGTCGACCGTCTCCTGGGCCTCTGCCGCTGTCCCGATCTGGGCCTTCTTTCCGGAAATCCTGTCGAGACGGGCCGTGAAGACGCTTCCGGAACGGGCCGGATCGGATGGACGCATCTCGAGGGTGATGGTCCAGTACTCAACCGGGACAAAGGAGCGTATCTCGTTTTCCCGATCGCAGACCAGACGCACCGCCACAGACTGAACGCGGCCGGCGGAGAGTCCCCGCCGCACCCGTTCCCAGAGAAGGGGGGAAATGGTGTAGCCCACAATGCGGTCGAGGGCCCGGCGGGCCTTCTGGGCATCGACCTTGTGGAGGTCGATCTCACCGGGCTCTGAAAGGGCTGCCTCGATTCCCCGGGGAGTCAGTTCGTGGACCAGGACACGCCGGATCGGCTTCTTGAGGCCCGTCAGCTCGCTCGCAATATGGTAGGCAATCGCCTCCCCTTCCCGGTCGGGGTCTGAGGCGAGGAAGATTTCCCGGGCCCCGCGGGCCGCCTGCCGGATTTCGTCGAGGACCTTCTTCTTCCCCTCCGAAACAACAAACTGGAGCTCATAGTCGTTGTCGAGGTCCACCCCGATCCGTGAGGGGGGAAGATCCTTCAGATGGCCGACGCTGGCCTTGACCTTGTAAGCGCTTCCCAGAATCCGGGTCAGGGTCCGGGCCTTCGTGGGAGACTCGACGATGATGAGGGTCCCCTTCGGGGAGGTCTCAGGACCCTTTTCGGCGGAGGCCTTCCCCCGGGAGCGGGATTTTGGAGATTCCACAGTCGTCTTCCGGGTCGCCCGGACCTTGGGTTTGTCAGAAGGAGCCGGAGCCGATTTCTTTCGAACACTCACTTTTCAGAAGCCTTTCGTATAAGTCGTCATATCGCCTCTCCTCCAGACAGGATCGCGGAGAGGATTTCCTTGGCGTTCCCGATTCTCCGGGAGCCTTCGGACTCCAGAAGATCCGGTCCCTCCCGTTCCCAACCGCGGGCACCCCTGTCGAAGACCAGCACCTCCCGGCCTTCCTCGAGGGCGATTCTGGCGGTAATATAAGTTCCCGAACGGCGCCGGTGGGGACCGGCCACCACCGCCACCGACAGTCCGACGATCAGCCGGTTGCGGTGGGGGAAGTGCCAGGCCTCCGGCAAATCTCCCGGGGGAAACTCCGAGAGAACCAGGCCTCCACCCGCCATGATCTCCGTTTCAAGGAAACGGTGGGAGACAGGGTAGACCCGGTCGAGGCCGGTCCCGACAACGGCGATCGTCCTTCCGGGCGCGGCCAGGGCTCCAAGGTGAGCAGCCCCGTCGACGCCCATGGCCATCCCCGAGACCACACACAAGCCAAGCCGGGCAACCTCCCGGGACAGGGCGGTCACCGCCATCAGGGAATCGGGACCGGCCTCGCGGGCTCCCACGATGGCAATTCCCGGAGGATGAAGGGCCCCGGGATCGCCTTTCATCCAGAGCATGAAGGGCGGGGCGGAAATGTCCGAGAGGAGGCCGGGCCACCCGGAAGATCCGGGATGACTCATCTTAAGCCCAAGGCGTTCGGAATTGTCAAGAAGATCCAGAAGACGGGCGGTCAGGCGGTCCCGGTCCATCCGGGACAGGCTCTCAAGAACCCGGTCCCGGGCAAGCGCCGGGTCGATCCCCGGTTCGGTCCGGAGACGCCGCCTGCGGGACAGGGCCTCAAGTTCCGCCAGATGGGCCACTCCCCAGGAAAGCAGGGAGGTCAACGGCCCTCCCCGGGGATTTTTTCTCCCCCGCCAGTCGGGGTACAATAGGGGCATGCCACGGCATCTTGCGCCTTCCCCGTATGACGACAGGAAAAACCATGGACCAGTCCCTCTACAACCTTTTTCTTTACGCCACGATCATCCTGACCATTCTGACACTTTTGGGAACGGCCTACTATCTTTCCGACCGCAAGCGCCGGCTTGCGGAAAGTCCTGACCGGCAGGTTCTCTCTCCGGTCGAGCGTCTCTCCGAGATCGAATCCCAGATTGCCGCCTTCCGAAGGCGGATTGCCGATCTTGAGGAGGAAAAGAAGAGACTCCTCTCTGCCCCGCGGGACTGAACGCCCAGGTCTCCTAGACCCCCCGGTCGACATAGAGCTCCTCGCGGGCCGCGTTATACCCGAAGAGCTCGGCATAACGCCCCCAGTTGACGAGCATGGAGAAGGCCGTATCCACATCCTCGTTGGGAAAGGCCTCTCCGATCCGGCTCTTGAGCGTCTCCATGGAGAGGCTCTCTCCCTCCTCCCCTTCAAGCCATGCGAGGACCCTGGCAAACAGGGGAAGGGTCAGCAGCCGTTCCCGAATCAGGGTCTTCCTGCCATTGATGTCCTTTTCCAGGATTTCCTCTCCCAGAGGGGTGAGGGCGATGTCGCTTTCGGGGGTGATGACGAATCCCAGGGATTCGGCAGCCTTCACGATCTGAAGCTCCTCTCCAAGTTCGAGGTGAAGGTCCACTCCGAGCTGGTAGAGATCGGAGGCCCCTCCCTTCTCCTTCAGGACCTTGAGAAGACCGATTATCCGACTGATTCCCGTATAAGGCTCAGGTTCGCCTTCCATCACCCTTCCTCCTTGTCATATGACTCACCATGAGTCCTTGCCTGCCCCTAGGAAATGAGAGAAAAAATCTCGTCCGATAGACGTTCGAACTCGGGGTGTTTCCGGCTTCTCGGACGGGGAAGATCCACCGTGATCTCCCGGACCACATGGGTCGGACGCCGGGAGAGAACCGCCACCCTGTCGGCCATCAGAATGGCCTCCTCGATAATATGTGTCACCATGATGATGGTCCGGACGGGCATCTCGGGATCCTTCCAGAGCATCAAGACTTCATCCCGGAGGGTCACCGAGGTCAGCGCGTCGAGGTTGGAGAAGGGCTCGTCCATGAGAAGAATCCGGGGTTCAATGGCCAGGGCCCGGGCGAGCCCCACCCGCTGCTTCATTCCCCCTGAGAGTTCCCGGGGATAGGCTTCCTCGTACCCTTCGAGCCCCACCTTGTCGATATAGAAGGAAACGGTCCGGTCGACCTCCGCCGGCCTTCTTCCCCGGGCGACAAGCCCCAGCGCCACGTTGTCCCGCACGGAAAGCCATGGAAGAAGGGCAAATCCCTGGAAGACCATGGCCATGTCCGAATTCACCCCCTCCTGGGGGCGTCCCTTGTAAAAAAGCTCCCCGGAAGAGGGCGGAATCAGTCCCTGGAGAATCCGCAGAAGGGTGGATTTGCCGCAGCCGGAGGGCCCGACGATGGCCACGAACTCTCCCTCGTCCACCTCGAGCGTCAGGTCGTCGATCGCCCGGTAGGAGCGGTTCTCCCGGGTGAAATCCCGGGCGATGTTGCGAAGGGAGAGAAAGCTTCCGGAGCTAGGAATCATATCCGTACCTTCGGGTCACGCGTTCATAAAGGGGAACCCAGAAAAGCCGGTTCGCGGCCACGACCGCCGCCGTCATGAGAAGAAGGGCCGCCACGATCAGGACAGGATGGCTTCCGGAATAGGTCGCCCGGTCCAGGAAGGCCCCCACCCCCCTGACCCCGTAGTCCTTCTGGGCATAGACCACATACTCGGAGACGATCAGGGCATTCCACCCCCCTCCGAAGGCCGTGATCGACCCGGTGACCAGGGAGGGCATCAGGAAGGGCAGGAAGACCTTCCGGAGAAAGAGGCTCCCCCGGATCCCGAAGGTCAGGGAGACCTCGCGGAGCTCCGACGGAAAGGTCCCCACCCCCGAGAGGAGGTTGAAAAGGAGGTACCACTGCATTCCCGACATCAGGAGGATCACCGAGGCAAGGTTCATGCTGTGGAGCTTCTGGACCACAAGGACAATCACAAAGGGAAAGAGGGCGGTGGCCGGAACCGAGGCCATGACTTCCGCCAACGGGAAGACGATCCGCGAGAGCCGGGGTTTGCGGAAGACCCACCAGGCCAGGGGGATGGTCCAGAGAAGGCTCAGAAGGTAACCCGCCATCAGGCGGAGCATAGAAAAAACCAGGTCGGCCGGAAGTTCCGCCAGCGATCTCCACGGAATTCCCTGCCGGACCCACCCCGAGACGACATGGGCCCCGGCGAAAAAGCTCTTCGCGATGACAAGGCCGACCAGAAAGCCTCCTCCCGCCTGAAGCAAAAGACGAAGCGAACGGGAGCCCGACAGGGAACCCAGGGCAGGACGGCCTTCCCGCCAGAGAGTCCGGACCATGGCTCCGCCAAGGCGGTCGACCCCTTTTTTGACCCGGGCCAGCGCTTCGGAAGAGGCCAGAAAATCGTAGACGGGAGAGGAGACCCGGGAGAAGGGACCCTCCGCCTCTCCGATCCGGAAGTTATGGGACCAGACAAGAGAGGGCCGGAAGACAAAGACATCCAGAACCATGACAGTCACGATCAGGGCGCCGATCCCCATCAGGGCCAGACCGAAATGCCCTTTTTCCGTGCTGGCCACCAGAAAGCTTCCCAGGCCGGGAAGCTCGTAGTGGACGGGTCCCAGAGCGATCATCTCGCAGGCGATCAGGAAATACCATCCGGCGGTCCAGGAGAGAACGGAATTGTACACCACCTTGGGAAGGGTCAGGGGAACGAGGAAGCGGGCCACCCACAACCAGGAGGGCGCCCTGATTCCCCGGAAAAGGTCCAGGAGGTCGGGCGGCGCTGTCCGGACCGATTCGTAGACGGCAAAGGCCATGTTCCAAGCCATGCTGGTGGCGATGAGGACCACTGAAGCCGCCTCCACCCCCGTCTTCACGGAGGGAAAGAGAGGGATCATCATCAGGACGACCGCGGGGAAAAATCCCAGCACGGGAATCGACTGGAGGATGTCCAGGACCGGTATCAGGAGCCGGGGACCCCACCGGGTCAGGGCTGCGGCAAATCCATAGAGGTAGGCGAAGGCCAGGGAGAGCAGATAGGCCAGGAAAAGACGAAAGAGGGAATGGAGGATGTCCCCGGGAAGGTCGGCCAGATCCTCCCTCGGAATGACCGGCACCCCGGAGGGAGGCGTGCGCGAGAAGAGGAGAACGACTCCCGACAGGAGACCCGCCACCAGAATGGTCGGAAGGAGGAAGGACATTCTCCGGAAAAAGGACGATGTCACCCGATCCCCCAGAGCGTGGTTCCCGGGGCAAAATCTTGAAAAAATTCCCTAATCCGGTAACATGGTGACAGCTTCATCGTCCATCCCGAAAAAAATTAATGCCACGGAAAGGTCCGCCGATGGATACCCGTACGGCCCTTTTATTCCTGGTGATTTTCGCAGCCTTTCTGGTGGCCGGAATCCTTTTCTTCCTTTTCCGGGCGATCAAGGTGCTTGAACGCATCGAATCCTCGACCCGCGAAATCGAATCGGCCACGCTTCCTCTCCTCCAGAGCCTCCGCAGGATGGCCGAAGAAATCGAGCCCGTGGTCCAAAGGACCACGGAACATTACCGGATGATCGAGGAGGGGATCGGATCCATCACCCGGAACCCGCTTCTGTCCCTTCTTTCGCCGATTTTCAAGATGGGAGAAGGTCCTATCCACGCGGTGACAAGCCTTTTCAGGATCGCCCGGGGCCTTGCCGCCGGCTTTTCCAGGGCGCGAAAGGTTCTCAAGGAGTCCCGTCCTCCCTTGAATCCCGCCACTCCGTCATCCAAACTCCAGGAGGAACACCATGGCCAGTGACAGAAATGATACAGGACTTGCCCTTTTTTTGACAGGTCTGGCATTGGGTGCGATTGCCGGAATTCTGCTCGCCCCCGCCTCGGGTGCCGAAACCCGCCGGAAAATCGTCGACAAGGCTCGCGCTCTCAGGGAGGAGGCGGAAGAGGAGTTCGAGGCGGGTCTCGAGCATCTGAAGCACGATATCCCGGCCAAGAAAGAGCGGTATGCCGAGGCCGTCAGGGAAGGCTGGAAGGCCTTTCGGGCCACCCTCGAAAAGGACCGGATCCCCACCGTCCCTCCCGGAGCCTGACCTTCATAAAAAAAGAGGGGGGACAACCTGTCGCCCCCTCTTTCCGCACAAGACGCCTCAATCCATAGTTCTTACAGCCGAACCGCTCCCGAGAGGAAATCGCCGCCGGTCCGGGTCGTCACCGGATGGCCCTTTTCGAAGGTCACCGCCTCGATCCGGGGCGCCTGGCCCAGATGGCCCGCAAGGGGCATTTCCGAACGGTAGAGCGTCACGGAGGCTGGGGTTCCCTTTCCTTCGGCGATCCGGATGGCCGAGAGCCTCTTCGTCACTTTGTCAAAGTGCCAGGCCAAGAGGGTGCGGGAGCCGGACTTGCCCGTGCGAGAGAGCCATCCGTCGGGATCCTTCGAGGGATCGGCGCCGGGTCCCTGCGTCCGGGAGGAAGCCACGGAGGGCTTGTTGGTGATGGGGTTCACATGGCTCCAGAACTCGATGGGGTTGAAGATGATCACATCTCCCAGACCGGCCAGTCCGTAGACGGGAAGAATCACCATGAGGGCGGTCAGTCCCGACCGGGCCCACTTGTTTTCCACGCTCCCGTTGGCCTTGTACAGGGTGTGGACCAGGGCGAACTGGCCGTAGCACCCGGACAGGACCGTCGTCAAGGCGATCAGAGCCATTCCCACCCCAAATCGCTTCATCGTCATTCCCATATTAACCTCCTTTATGATTTTCAGGGGACTCCTGACACTCCAGTCCCCGGTGAGCCGCTGGGGCTAGCGTAGAAGATTCCCCCCGAAATGGCAAGGGAGTTTCCGGCGATGTAACAGGTAAGGGCCTGGGGGCAGATCATGCCGGTAAAGTCCAGCTGGGCGGCGGCCGGAGGAAGGATCTGGGGAATGGCCGCCTCTCCCGAGACCGAACCCCCGGCCAGGGAGGTGAGCTGGTAGAGGGCTCCGTTCTGTCCGTAGGCGAAGACGGTGCTTCCCGGGCCGAGGTAGATCCCCGAAAGCGACGGAGGCATCTGGTTTGCGCCCGCTCCCAGAAGAAGGGTCGAAGACCAGGTCGCCCCCCCGTCGGTCGTTTCGAGAAGGGCTCCTGTCCCGTCGACATAGCAGGTGGAGACCGAAAGACAGCCCACGCCGCTTACCCCCTGGGGCGCCAGGGCCTGGGGGACGATGATGAGCGTCCACGTCTGTCCGGAGTTCCCCGAGTAAAGCAGGGCGTTCAATCCGGTTCCCGACGTGGTCGAGGCGGAGATCCAGAGCGAGGAGCCCAGAAGGAAGACCTGGTTGAAGTTGGCGGGGCCGATGGCCGCCGAAAGGACATTAAGGTCGGGAGTCCACGAGGCGCCGGGGCTGGTCTGGAGGAGGAGGGTGTTGTTATCCCCCACGATCGCGCAGGCGGGAGTTCCCGAACTCTGGCAGACGACCTCGTTGAAGGTCAGGTTGCCGTTCGTGGTCACATTGGTGATCGAAAAGTTCTGGCCTCCGTTCGCGCTCGTAAGAATCAGCCCCTGGTTGCCGACGATGATGCACTGGCCCCCCGGAAGACAGGCGATCGAGGTCAGGTTGAAGTTTGCGAGCGCCGCACCCAGCCCGCTGTTGGCTGGAAACCACTGCTGTCCGCCATTCTGGGAGACGAGGAAAAGACCTGCCTCCCCCACGGCGATGCAGCTCTGGGGAGAAGGACAGGCAATGGCAGAAGGCTCGGACCCGGAGGGGGTAAAGGCCAGAAGCCAGAGGAGGGCCGAAGGAGCCTGGCAGGCGACCACGAAGAGGAGCAGCAGAAGGGTACCCCCGCTGACACCCCGTCCTGCCCGCCTGTTTAAGGAAAGCCGCTCCCTCTCCCGACCCTTCATATTTGTTTCCCCTTATGAGAATCCCTCTTCAGATTTTGTCTGTTTTTTATTGATTCATGATAGAATTTT